>NZ_JAPKIA010000016.1:0-150513 GCF_036759865.1 Kluyvera genomosp. 2 | reverse complement strand
CAATATCCGCGGCCTGATTGCCAATGTCGCTAATAAGTCCGATTGCCTTCAGGCGGTTCTGCTCTTTCTCCTTGTCGAAAATCGGGCTGATGCTGTCATTGGCATGCTCCGTATCACGGCTCAGGTTCGCCACATCCTGCTGCTGATTTTCCGTATTGCGGATGGTAATGGTACCGTTAGCCACCGCAGCCTGAGTCGTACCTTCAGCATGTCCGCTGCTCCCCGCAGCAGAAATCATCCCACCCGGCATATTGCCTTTGAACTGGTCGCCACCAAAGTCGCCGGCACCGCTCAGGCTGATACCCGAGTGCTGCGTTTTGAAATCCGCTTCATTATAGATATCGCTGAAACCAAGCGTTCCGGTATCGAGGCTGTTTTTATCTGCGCTGGCCGTTGAGGCGATAACCGCGCCGTCCAGTTGGGTATGGTTGCCGACGGTGATATCAAAACCGCCCTGGCCGGCATACAGACCTGTCTGCTCGGCGACGGAGTCGAATCGGCTCTTCATTTTGTCCTGACTGGCGCCGATATAGCCTGAGCCGGTCATCGTACCGAAAGTGAAGCTCCCGCCTGCGGCAACGCTGCTTTGCTTACTGTCGTACTGGTTGCTGTTCTGCTGGCTGCTCAGCAGCAGGTCGCGGCCGATATCGGCGATGAGGGTATTACCGCTGACCTGGGCTCCATTGAGTACCATGTCGCGTCCACTGGTAAGCGTAACGGTTTTCCCGCTGTCGATAGTGGTCTCGGTCCAGTCGGTACCGTTGCCTTTGTCTTTGCCGCTGGCGGCATTGACGTTGGCAAATACGCTGATACCAGCCCCTTTACCTGCACCAATACTGACCCCAACGCCGCCGCCACTGCTGCTGTTTTTCCCGCTGGACTGCTGGGTATTGGCCGCACCGCTCAACAGGATGTCGTTTTGTGCGCTCAGGAGCGTGTCGCCACCGGCTTTAAGCTGGCTGCCGGCAATCACGATATTGCCGCTGTTGTCACCCTTGTTTTTACCCGTGGCAATCACCGACAGGTTATTCCCGGCATTCAGCGTGCTGCCGGAAACGTCATCGCTTTCGGTATGCTGCTGCGATTTTGATTTCTGGGTCGTCAGCGACAGACTTACACCCATCGCGTTCGGGTCGCCGGTGGCGGAAGCGACGGCAGCGGCCTGCCCTGCCTGTACGCCAGAAAGTGCCGTTTTGGTGGCCTGCAGGGCTTTCAGACGACTATCGCTGGTCTCTTTCGTTTCCTGCGCATTGGAGACCGCGTTATTAATGGCGCTGCCCACCGTACCGGAGAGCGCCAGGGTCAGCCCGCTTTTCTTCTGCTCAAAGGTTTCATCGCGGGTGCGTTTGTCGTGCCCCGGTTCGATGATGACGCTGTTGCCGCTAAGGCTTAAATCCTGCCCGGCGATAAGCTCAGCGCCACCGACGTGAAGCTGGTTTCCGGCGGAAATCGCCACGCTACCGCCCGTCGAGCCTACGGTACTGAAGCTCTGACTCTGGGTGGTTCCTTTTTCACGCAAGTCATGGGTTGATTTGCTGCTGCCGATGGTCAGGCCGATGCCACCGGTGCCCATCAGACCGCTTTTCTTCGTCTCTTTAAACCGCCAGGAGGTGTCTGTGTTGGTGGCCGCAACGATATCAACGTTGTTACCTGCCCCCAGCGCCACGGCGTTATCACCCACCACGGAAGAGCCTTTCACCTGCAGATTGTTACCCGCCTGAACGGTAACGTTATCACCAGAAAGCAGCGTGCCCGCCTCACGGGTCGCACGGTCTTCTTCAATAGTATGAGTCGTCTTCTTGCTGAGGAAACCTTTTTTGGTTTTGGTCTGCTCGAAGTAGTGATAATCGCTTTCCGTTGCCGTGGTCAGGTTAACATCACGACCGGCGGCAACGCCAATATCACCCTGCGCGGTCACCTGCGCGGCTTCGCTGTTTACGTCACGACCGGCGATAATCGTGGTGTTGCCACCGCTGGCAATCTCCGTGCCCTGCTGGCGAACGGACTCGTCAATGACGGTTTTCTTTCTCTCACGCGTACTGCTGCCATTGACAATGGCTTCCGCCAGCAGATTCACGTCACGCCCGGCCTGAATACCGACATCCCCTTCCGCCGCAATGCCTGCCGCCTGGCTGGTCACGTCCCGCCCGGCGACCAGCGTCACGTTGTCGCCCGCTGAAATCGTGGTTCTGTCTGCGCTGCTCTGATGGCTTTCGCTGCTGCCCATGCGGCTGGTCTGCCCGTTGCCCGCCGCGTTCAGGTTCAGGTCGTTGCCTGCCACCAGTTGCGCGGTTTGGCCTGCGTCGATGGCGCTCGCGGTGACATTCAGGTCATGGCCTGCCTGCATCACCGCGTTACCGCCCGCGATGATGCTGCTGCCCTGGTTCGATGTGGAAGTCGAACGGTTGTCTTGTTTACCCAGTAAGCCTGACTGGCTGCTGCTGTCGGCAATCTGGTTAGCGGCGATGTTGATGTTATTGCCTGCACCCATTGCGAGGTCGCCGCCTGCGGTTACGTTCGCTCCGGTGATATTGATGTCATTTGCCGCCGCCATGTACAGACCATCGCTGGCGGTAATGCTAGCGGTTTGCCCGACATCGGTGCCGCTGACGCTAACATTACCGTGACGGCTGTCGCCGCCTACGCTCCACTGTTCGGTGCGAGTGACGTTATTGATGCTGCCGCCGGTGCTTTCCAGCTGTACGGTTTTACCGGAAATCGCTGAGCTAATGTTGTTGATGTCACCCAGAGCGCTCAGCTCCAGCCCACCGCCCGCGCTGATAAGCCCGGCATTGAGGTTACTGATGCTGTTACGACTGTCGATGGACAAACCATTTTGGGCAATCAGCGAACTGCCGCCGTTGGTGACGTTGCCGCTCGCCAGTTGCACATTATTACCGCTAATCACGCTGCCATTTTGTACGCTGACATCTTTCGGGGAGAGATAGACCTTCGGCACCATCACAATCTGCCCGTTGATGGTGGTGCTTTCCCACCACAGGATGCTGTGGTCGAGCGTCGCAATCTGTTCGGCTGTAAGCGCAACGCCAAACGTCAGGCCAAGCGAGGTTTGCGCTGCGGCCGCGCTGTCCATCAGGTAGCGCATTTGATCAAGATCGGAACCGAGGCCGTTGATATAGCGGCTACCGGTCTGGTTCAGTACGTAGTTACTGACATAGCGGGTATCAAACACAGCGTCGCCGAGGAAACGGTAGTCGTTGTCAGGATCAAGACCCAGACGATCCAGCATATAGGACGAGCCGAGGAACTGGCTGACGTCGGTATACTGGCTACCTGTCTCGCGTGGGGCTGCGCCAGGGGTCATGCCCAGCAGCTTATACAAATCACCAAACAGCGACGGATCGAGCTGACCGAGGCCATCGAGTTTTGGGTTAACGGTGATCAGATACGGGCTGTCCGGATCGGTCGCGGTGACGAAGTAGCCGTTGTCACCGGAAGGAAGCGGCCATGCACTGGTATCCACAGCATCCAGCGTTTGTCCTCCACTCATGTTCAGAAGTGCACCGGAAATCTGATCGCGCCATTCCAGTGAGTCAATCGGGAGCGTCGCGGTATCGGCCAGTGTCTGACCCTGTTCTGGAGTGCCAACAGTCTGTTGGCTCAATGCATTCAGAGCCGGTGCAACAATTGTGTTGCTGACACGATCGCCCTGAGCAGTAATATTTTCATTGCTGACAAAATCAGTAAAGTTAGTCGTTGCGCCAGCCCCGGCCTGGATCACTGCCCGGAAAAGCTCACCATTGATACTCTCAGTCACGTTACCTTTCAGCACATACGGTACCGTATTTTCATAAGTAGTATTGCGGTGCGTAGGTGAGTAGCCTGGAGTAAGGCCACTTCCTCCGGTGATGACGCGTTCATACTGGTACACAGCATACTCAGTATACGTTCCACTCTGATAACTCTGGTTAGTCAGTGTATTCCCGGTCAGTATGAGGTTTTGATCCGCCAGTATTGCACTGGCCTGATTGTTAAGCTGTTGTGCAACAATCGTCATATCACGCCCTGAAGCGATACGCGCGCTCCCGCCTTGGGCACTCACCTGGTTTTCAGTCTGATTTAATGCGAACTGTCTCGTCGCGTACCCGGCTATTGGGGCATAGTAGTAACGTGTATCTTCATAGGCAAAACAGTATGCCCCGCCACAGGAGCCCTCATACGAATACGAACTGGTTTTCTTCTGGGTTACCGTATCCGCGCCGAGTACCGCCACTGGAATATTAGCAGTGGCTTGTCCAAGCCACGGGTATGTGGTTGTCAGATTCGTTGTCTGGATGGTTGATGTCAACCCGGTGCGTTCGTTAAGCAAATGTCCGGTTTTAATGGTGATATCGCCGTGAATAGTCTCAATATTCCCGGAGCTATTCACCACCTCGGCATTCGCCGTACCGCTGGCATCTCTCTGCATCACCAGGTTATTGCCCACCAGCATATCCCCCCGCAGGTTCTGAATACTGTTGGCAAACAACGACAGATTGTTACCCGCGTACAGCAGCGCGGTATTGATAAGTGAACCCGTTGCCGCCAGCACCATATTGCCCGCCGTACCGGTGAACCCGTCGAGCGTAATATTGCCGCGGCTGGTCAGGTTAACGTCGCCACCCGCCTGCAGGCTGCCGCTGCTATTCATCGCAATCTGACTGCCGCTCAATACCGTGGTGCCCGTACCTGCCGTCAGCTGTCCGCTGTTGGTCAGTCTGCCCACGGCGTTCAGCGTGATACCGTCGCCCTGCAAGGTGCCGGCATTGGTCATATCGCCCTGGCTACTGACTGCAAGCTGTTTATTCGAAGCGATAACGCCCTGCGCGGTGAAGCTGTTTGTGAGCTTCAGCGTCAGGTTGCCGAGCGCCACCAACTGGCCAGCGCCGCTGAGCGACACCATTTCAGCGAGCATATCCCCGCCGCTGAACACCTTCCCGCCCGCGTTATTAAGGCTGTTCCCCTTAAGCGTCAGCCCCTGGTTGCCCAGCAGCGTACCGCTGTTGGTGACGGTCTGCATGCTCACGTTCAACTGTGCGGCCTGGAAGGTGCCGCCGTTGCTCAGGCTGTTACCGGTCAGCGTTGCCTGGTTTGCCGCCATCACGGTGCCGTTACTGGCAAGCTTCGCCACGTTCAGTATAAGGTTAGTGGCCTGTAGCCAGCCGCTGCCGCTGTAGTCCGGCGTGGTAAACGTCAGGTCACCGCCGGAGAGAATGTTGCCGCCGTTGCGGGCCTGCGTTACCGCACTGAGCGTGGTCTGACCGTTGCCCTGAATCGTGCCGTCGTTGGTCAGTTCAGGCGCAGTGAGGTTTAATGCATTCTGGCTGAGCAGCACGCCGCCCGCCTGGTTGGTCAGGGCATTCAACAGCGTGAGCGTCAGGCCGCTGTCGCCCTGCACGCGTCCGCTGTTGGTCAGCGAACTGGCGCTGATTTGGCTTTCCGCGCCCTGAACCTGCCCGCTGTTGCTGACATCACCCGCATTGACGGTAAGCGCACCACCGGCCAGCATTTTGCCCTGCTGCTGCAGGGTGCCGCTGAGCATCACGTTCAGGCCGTTAACGCCGCTGATTTCGCCGTCATTGCTGAGCGAGTCACCGTTCACCGCCAGGGTACTGGCGCTGATCAGCCCCTGGTTGCTCAGCGCTTTACCCGCCAGACGTGCCTCGCCCAGCGCGGTGATTTTGCTGCCGGTAGCGGCGTTCAGGTCGCCGCTCAGGGTCAGGGCTAAATCCAGCGCGCTCTGAATCGCCCCACTGTTGGTCAGGCCGCTGCCGTCTAAGGCTATAGTTTGTCCCTGAAGCCGGCCGCTGTTGTTGACCTCTCCCGCGCTCAGCGTCAGTGATTTCTGGCTGAGCAGGTCTCCGCGGTTATTCAGTGCGCCCGAGCTGTTCAGCGTCAGTCCATGCAGGCCCGTCATCGTTCCGCTGTTGTCGATGCGGTTATGACCAAGTGAAAGCGTGTCGCTCTGAAGCGTGCCGTCGCTGGAGAATACGTCTCCGGCAAGCGACATGTCACCTGCCGCCAGAATGCTGCCGTGGTTAGTCAGCGCAGGCGCAGTCAGACCGAAATGGCCCTGGCTCATCAGATCGCCGTCGTTAATCAGTGACTCACCCAGCGTGGCGTTGAGACGACCGGTTGCCAGCGCCGAGCCGCGGTTCACCCAGCTCTCCGCCTGAACATTGAGGTTTTGCCCCTGCACAGTCCCCGCGGTATCCAGTGTGTTACCGTTGAGGGCGAGATCGCCCGCCGTCAGCCAGCGCCCGCTGCCGCCCTGTGAGAGCGTGTCCCCGGTCAGCGTCAGCGCTCCGGTCCCCTGCAACAGGCCATCTCCGCTCAGCGTCGTCGCGTTGACGTCCAGCGTCTCAGCGATGATTTTGCCGGGATAACGGAGTGAACCAGAGCGTAACGTCAGAGCGCTGTCGCTGGTAATCAGCCCACCGTTGCGAATGTCCGGAATAACCAGCGTCAGATTGGCCGCGCTGTAGAGGGTACCGTTCTGCTGGTTGTCCAGCGTCTGCGCGTCAATCAGGAGGGCGTTATCTCCCTGCATCAGACCGCTGTTGGTCAGCCGCTGCGACTGGGTGTTCAGGCTGGAAGCCACGAGCACACCGCTATTGCTCAGCGCCGGTGCGCTAAGGCTCAGCGCTGCCGCGCTGCTTTTGCCGGTGTGGGTCAGCTGTTCGCGGGCGTTGGCCGTCATGGCGTTTTGTGCGGCCTGCGTACCCGCCAGCGTCACTTCCCGGGCGCTGAGACTGAGATTATTGCCGCTCTGCAGCTGTGCGCCCGCCGCCGTAGTGAGCCGGTCGCTCTGAAGCTGGAGATCGCCGTCTGCGCTGATCTCCCCGTCCAGCGTCGTCGTCGTGGCGCTGAGCGTCATGGCCGCATGGCTGTGAGTGAGCGAGTTTTCACCGGAGCTCAGGGTCTGCGCATTCACCGTCAGCCCGTTGCCACCGGACAGCACACCGTTTTGCGTCACAGCCTGCGCGTTCAGCACCAGCGCATCATCGCTGACCACTGAGCCTGTATTGATCAGCGTGCCGAGGGTGGTGATATCCGCGTAGCCCTTCGCGCCGATACTGCCGCTTTGAGTAAAATCCTGAGCATTGACCGTCAGACCGCCGCCGCTCAGCAGGGAGCCAGCGTTACGGAGGGCTGAGCTGTCCACCGTCAGGGCAGCGCCCTGTACGGAGCCGTTGTTATTCAGCGTGTCGGCGCTCAGCTGCGCCCGGTTATGCGCCAGCAGACTGCCGTCCTGCGTCAGGGTGTTGCTGCTTACCGTCAGGTTTTGCCCGGCGGTCATTTGCCCCTGCGTTTTCAGCGTATCGTGAGCATTTACCGCAATATCACGGGCAGCGTTAATCTCGCTGGCGGCATCCTGGCTGATGTTTTTCGCCGTCAGCGTCGCTCCCCCTCCGACGGTCAGCTTTTCGTTCACATGCGAAATCGTGCCGCTGGCATTCAGTACCAGCTCGCCATCGCTGGCCAGGGTGCCGTTGCTCAGGGCAATGTCGCCCTGGCTGCTCAGTGAAAGATTACCGTTGGCTTTGTGCGCGCCCGTCAGCGCAAGTTCTTCACCTTTTGCCGATAACGTCCCGCTGGCAAGGCTGTTGTGAACGGTGAGTTTGCCGTTGGCGTCCAGGGTGATGTCGCCCTGGCGGGCATTCAGATCGCCGAGGTTCACCCCAACCCCTTTCTCGCTGGACACCAGGTGAATGCGGTTGGCGTACATTCCGCCCAGCGCGCCGGTATCCACCGCCACCGTAGGCGCCGGGCCTTCACCCTGCTGCGCCTGCAAGCTGCCATCACTGCCAACGCGGTTGGCCCCGGCAATGACCTTTAAATCCTTAGCATGAATGGCGGCGTTCACTTCGGTTGCACGGGAAATGATCGACAACGCATCGCTGCCGCTGGCGTCAATCCCCTGGCCCTCAATGGTGATACTGCCTTTTTTCACGTCCAGCGCCTGTAAATTGCCGCTGGCGTCAAAAACAGGTTTCCCGGTCGTCAGGGTGGCCTGTGGCGTGTTGATAAACCCGCAACCGTTACAGGTAATGCCGTACGGGTTGGCGACCATCACGTTTGCCGCCTTGCCCGCCACTTCCGTATAGCCCTGCAGCTGTGAACGGTTGCCGCCGATCACTTCGTTAATGATGCCTTTCGCTTCCTTGCCCGCTTTCAGGTTGGCGTTGCCGTTAATCAATCCGCCGAGCTGTGTTTGAGCAAGTTTGTCCGCGGCGTTATTGAGGATCAGCCCCTCTTTGCCCACGTTGTAATCCGTAAACTGGTTGTGTGAAATCCCGGCCTCGTTCGGCGTGGCAATATTGACTATCGGCACACCGTTCGCTGCATTATCCGTGGCGGTATTACCCGTTGGCGTCAGCGTGGCGGCAACGGCTGGCAGCAACGGCTGCGTGGCGAGCAGGCCGCTCACCAGGTAGCTGAGCAGACGGTAGGTGAAGCGAACGGGAGGCTGATTCATGACGGTAATCCCTTAAAACGCGACGGCAACGCGGTAGTAAATACTGACGTGATCCGGCTCAAGCCAGTGCGGATAATCAAGTGGCAGCCCAACGGTGAACGAGGTCGATACCCAGCGGTTAGCGGTACTCAGCCCTGCGGCAGTGCCCCAGAGCGTGCCTGCGGCATAGGAATCAAGCCTGTTGGAATGCAGCCAGCCACCGTCGACGGCGGCTAATGCGCTGACCTGGCCGATGACCGGCAGCGTGAACAGCGTGTAGCTGAGTTCGTTTCGCCAGTACGCGCCATTGTCACCGGAAATGCTTTGCTCTTTGAACCCGCGCACCGAACTTTCGCCACCGAGGGTCATGCGCTCGCTGCCATACAGGCGATCCGGCGACCACTGCCCATAGACGCTTGCCAGCCACCACAGGTTGTCGGCCACCGGGCGCTGAAAGCTGGCGTTCAGGCTCCATTTGCGGAACTGCGCTTTCGGTAAGTCACCGTTTTTACTGCCGTCGCGTTCGGCATCCAGCCACGGCATGCCGCGACTGAAGGTCGGGTTAAACGTCCCGACGCCCCCCCACATTTTCTGAGTGTGATTCAGGCCGAACAGCAGGCTGGTGAGTTTACGACTGCTGCTTTGCAGCAGGATATCGTCGAGGTAGTTATGGTTGATACGATGGCTTAATCCGAGGGAGACGCCCGTTTTGATATCCCCGTTGCGGAACAGCACCCGCGACAAATTCACGCGGTGTGTTTCGGTATCGCCACTCGAACGCCATAAGTAGCCGTTATGCTCGATGGTACTGAGGTAATTGTTCCAGCTGTAGCTGTAATCCAGCAGGCTGTAGCCATAAGGTACGCTGACGCCCGCTGCAAAATTTTGTGCATCTTTTGCGTTCGAAAACGCGCTGCTACGGCCGCCGTAAATAAACCATCTATCGGCAAGGCCCAACAGGTTATTGCCATTCAGCCCGGCGTTAATTTGCCCGGCGCCCGTACTTTTCTGGCCGCTGTTGTCAACGCTGACGGAGCCCGACAGCGGGAATTCAGGGGCCGCCGTCAAATGCACTATCGACCATCCCTGCTTATCGCCCGGCAGTATTTCAATCTGAACCGGCGTGGTACGGGCGCGGTTAATTTGCTCCATACCTTGTTCAATATCACGCAGGTTAAGGATCTTGCCTTCGAGCCCTGGAAACGTCATGTTCAGCTCGCGCCCGGACGCACCGTCCATGCGGATTTTCTCCAGCCGGCCTTCCAGAATCGCCAGATGCAGCTCACCCGAGCGTAAATCCTGCTCGGTCAGAAAAGCGCGGCTGGTGATATATCCCTGGCTGATATACCAGTCAGAAACCTGATTGGTGAGTTGATTGATGCGGGCGATATCCAGGCACTGATTCAGCCAGGGGGAGAGTAATTTCTGCTGCCTGCGGGCATCCATCAACGTGGCGCCATCAAGGACGATGCGATTGACGGTAAAACACGGCCCGGATGACGATACAGGTTGTTCAGGCTGAGAGGAGCGAAGTGGCACTGCGCGCTCCAGTGATTCGCGCTGCTGCTGGTTCTGAAGGAGCAACTGCTGTTGCTGCTGTTCGATGCTGTTACGATCGGCAGGTGACAGCGGGGCTGCCCAAATGGGTTGACTAACTGCCAGTATGATCCCTGCCTGATATAACGCTTTCATCCCTTATCCTGTATATCGTTGTTATTATCGAAACAAATATGTTTAGTAATATTTATTTGCAATTTTGATTACTTTACAAGCGGAATAGAAATCTTTAAACAGCAACACTATGAATATGGGTAACTTTTTGCCTTTTACGTGACGTGAGTCTCGTTGATAAATTCACCGGGATCGCGTTTTTCAACGTCGCCAGAGGTGGACGAAGGCTTCAGCAGTCTGCACTGCGTCATCCGCGGCCAAAAGTCTCACAACCCTACCTCACGTATTGAATTTACGTGATATTCTAGCGACCGCTTTTTCGCATAACCGACCAAGCGAATCAGTTCGTTCGCCAACCCACAGCCTAGTGCCACAATGAATACGTATAATAAAAAAGTTCATGCTTACCGCTTTCCCGCCTTCCGCCGCCTTTTCACTGCCCGTTTGCTCACCGTTCTGGGTAACAGCATTGCGCCCATCGCGCTGGCGTTTGCCGTCCTCGATATGGGCGGTACCGTCTCGGAACTGGGGATTGTGGTGGCCTCGAGGTCTATCTTTAACGTTGTCTTTCTGCTGCTGGGCGGCGTGCTGGCTGACCGCTATTCGCGCAGTCGCGTGCTGGTTTACTCCTCGCTGACCGCCGCCGTGTCGCAGGCCATCGTGGCGTGGTCAGTGCTGGACGGCTCGGCGTCGGTGCTAAGCCTGGCGCTGCTCGGCGCGCTGAACGGCGCGGCGGCGGGTATCGCATTGCCCGCTTCATCCGCGCTGATCCCCCAGACGGTACCGGCACAAAACTTACGCGAGGCAAACGGTTTAATTCAGTTGGGTATCTACGGCGGTACGGTGATCGGAGCCTCGCTGGGCGGGATTCTGGCCAGCGCGATTGGCCCTGGATGGGGGCTGGCCGTTGATGCGCTGGGCTTTGCCGCTTCTGCGCCGCTCTATTTTTTGATTCGCGCCAGCGCGATTAAAACGAGCGAGGCGCAAAGCCATATTCTGCAGGACTTAAAAGAGGGCTGGAAAGAGTTCGCCAGCCGCCCGTGGGTGTGGGCTATCGTGGTTCAGTTTACGATAATCAATGCGGCATTCAGCGGGGTGGTGATGGTGCTTGGACCGGCCATCGCTGACGCCTCGTTTGGGCGCACCCGCTGGGGGATTATCATTGCCGCCCAGAGCGTCGGCCTGATTGCGGGGACCAGCCTCGCCCTGCGCTGGCGCCCGCGTCGCGATCTGTTTATTGGCATGATACTGGTCGGGCTTTGTGCCGTACCCATTATGCTGCTCAGCCAGCAGGCCTCCGCATCGTGGCTGACCGGCGCCTTCTTCATCACCGGCGTGGCCTTCGGCCTGTTCGGCGTATCCTGGGCGCATTCGCTGCAAACGCATATCCCGGCGGAAAAACTCGCCCGAGTTTATGCCTACGACGCCGTCGGCTCCTTCGTGGCCATTCCGTTTGGTGAACTGGTTGCCGGGCCGCTGGCCATGCAGTATGGCAGCAGCCGGGTGCTGATGGTCGCCGCCGTTGCGGTGGTTGTCGCCACCGCAGCCGCCAGCCTGGTACCGGCTATCAGGCGGCTTGAGAACGCCGTGCGGGTGCAGCCACGCTAAGCTGATAAAACGGCACCCGCCGGGTGGTGGTGGTCAGCGTGTCGAACACGTCCGTTTCGCCGGTGGTAATGCGCATGCCGGTTTTGCGCAACCGCTGAATATCGGCAGCCATACGCTGGATCCCGAACCAGAACAGGCCGTCCAGCGCGGTCACGGTCAGCCCCTGCTCCAGCGCCAGGCGCAGACGCTCGCGCGGCTGTTTTATTTGCTGGGCGATTTCGCGATACGGCAGCTCACCGTGCCCCTGGGCATCGCTGCGGCGAATGCGGGTAGAGAGATGATACTGAAACGTATCCGGCACGTCGTTCAGCGCGCTTTTCAGGCTGTATACGCAGCCGAAACGCTTGCCGTTAAACACCGCGCTTTTCTGGCTCAGCGGCAGCGCCTCGCGTACGCTGGCAATCAGTTGGGGGGCGCGAATCAGTAACAGGCGGAAAGGCAGCTCGAAGCTGGTGACATAATCGACGTTCAGCAGCGCAATACGCAGGCGCTCTTCGGCCCCCGCGCCGGTGGTACGGCATTCCTCCATCACATCAGCCCACTGCTGCGTCAGGCGCGCACTCTCGCTGGCTTCCGTAAAGCGGTATTTCTCAATCTGGTAGTCAATGCGCCCGCTCACCGTCGATACCCTTCTGGTTATGTGATTCAACATTGCTCACTTTACCAGCGCGGCACGATCATCGGAAGCCCGTTCGGGGAGAATGATCAATCATTTCAATCGCCAGGCGGCGCGAAGACACACGTCGCGCCCCGGAAAGCAGGCGCGACGGTTCAGACAGGCCTAACGGGATTCAGCATCCTGCTGCGCGGCGTTTTCCGCGTCTTCAATCTGGCGATACCAGCGCGGATGGTGTTTGCGCGCCCAGCGGCGGCTCACCTTCCCTTCGATCATCCCTTTAATCGATCCTTTCACCCAGAACGCCATATACATATGGATGAGGATCGCATGGATCAGAATAATCGCCGCCGTCGCGTGGATCAGCAGACTATAGCGCACAACCGGAATCGGGAAGTACGCGGCAAGATACGGCCGCCAGATAATCAGACCGGTCGTCAGCAGCACAAAAATCATGCTCATAATGGTCCAGAACATCATTTTCTGCCCGGCGTTGTACTTGCCGACGTAGGCAACCTTGTGTTCGTTACCTTTGAGGACTTCAACAATCCCTTTGACCCACGGAATATCCTGCTTATCCGGGATGTTGTGATGGACGAAGCGCACAAACATAAACATCAGCGCCACAAAGATCGCCACGCCGAAGAAGGGGTGCAAAATACGCCCCATCTGCGGTGTCCCGAAGGTTTCCGTCAGCCATTGCAGGGTCGGGAAAAACAACGCAATGCCTGAAAGCGACACCAGGAAAAAGCAGATCACCACGGTCCAGTGACAGGCACGATCGATAAATTTCGTACGCAGGATCATTTTGCTCTTATTCATGAGAGTCCTCCTCTTCGTCGTCATCGCTCTCTTTGTTCGGCCCTATGCCCACGTAGTGGTAGATAAGCCCGGCAAAGGTGGCGATAAACCCGGCGGCGGAAAGCGGCTTCAGAATGCCTTTCCACAGATTGACCGAGGTATCAATTTTCGGCTCCGTGGGCAGGTTGTGGTACAGCCCAGGCTGGTCGGCGTGATGCAGCACGTACATCACGTGCGTTCCACCAACGCCCTGAGGGTTGTACAGCCCGGCGTTGGCATAACCGCGCGATTTCAGCTCTTCAATGCGCGCGTCGGCCAGCGTCAACATTTCCGCCTTGGTGCCAAAGTGAATCGCACCGGTCGGGCAGGTTTTCACGCAGGCCGGCTCCTGGCCGACGCTGATGCGATCGACGCACAGCGTGCATTTATAGACGCGATTATCTTCCGGGTTAAGGCGCGGAATATTGAACGGGCAGCCGGCAATACAGTAGCCGCAGCCGATACAGTGTTCTGACTGAAAATCGACGATCCCGTTGGCATACTGAATAATCGCGCCCGCCGATGGGCAGGCCTTCAGACAGCCGGGATCCGCGCAGTGCATACAGCCGTCTTTACGAATCAGCCACTCCAGCCGTCCGTTAACGGCGGTTTCGCTAAAACGCATCACCGTCCATGACTTGGCGCTCAGATCGGTAGGGTTATCGTACACCCCGACGCATTCTCCCACGCTATCGCGAATGTCGTTCCACTCGGCGCAGGCCACCTGGCACCCTTTGCAACCGATGCAGGTGGTGACGTCAATGAGCTTCGCCACCTCCTGTTTATAGTTGCGCGCCTGCGGCGGCGGCGTCATACCGTTGGTCGCCGAACGTTTGATAATATCCTGTGATTCCATAGACATAATTCGCCTCCTTACGCCTTCTCAACGTTAACTAAAAACGCCTTAAATTCCGGCGTCTGTGAGTTGGCGTCGCCGACCGACGGCGTCAGCGTATTGGCCAGGAACCCTTTGCGGGTCGTCCCCTCAAAGCCCCAGTGGCAGGGAATACCGATGGTCGGTACCGCTTTCCCGGCAACGGTCAGGGTTTGCAGGCGCGCGGTCACCACCGCTTTGGCTTTGATAAAGCCGCGCTGCGAAGAGACTTTGACCCAATCACCGGCCTTAATGCCCTTTTCCTGCGCCAGCTGTTCGCCAATCTCAACGAACTGCTGCGGCTGCGCGATGGCGTTCAAACGCGCGTGTTTGGTCCAGTGGCGGAACAATTCGGTGATGGAATACGTGGTGCCAACGTACGGAAACGCCTGCGCGTTACCGAGCGTTTTTTTATCGCTTTCAAACAGACGCACCACCGGGCTATGCACCACATTCGGATGCAGCGGATTGGTACCAATCGGCGTTTCCATCGGCTCGTAGTGCTCCGGGAACGGTCCGTCTGCCAGCTTGTTGAGTGCAAACAGGTGCCCCATGCCATCCGGCAGCATAATGAATGGCCCGACCTTTTCTTCCGGCGCCGACGTCGGCGGGAAGTCCGGGACGTCCAGCCCCTGCCATTTTTTACCGTTCCACTGCATCAGCGGACGTTTTGCATCCCACGGTTTACCCTGCGCGTCGGCGGAGGCACGGTTATAGAGAATGCGACGATTGAGCGGCCAGGCCCATGACCAGTTGTTCACCGCACCGAGCCCCGATGGATCGGCGTTATCGCGGTTCGCCATCTGGTTGCCCTGCTCCGTCCAGCTCCCGGCGTAGATCCAGCACAGGCTGCTGGTCGAGCCGTCATCACGCAGATGGGCAAAGGTACTCAACTGCTGCCCGGCTTTCGCCAGCAGGTTGCCCTCTTTATCGTAGATATCTTTCAGCGCGCGACCGTTGCTTTCGCGGGCGATCTCTTCCGGCAGCGGATCGTGCGGATTAGCATAACGCCAGTCAATGGCCATCAGCGGCTCCGGCGCCACGCCGCCCTCTTCGCGATACAGCTCGCGCAGGCGCAGGAACAGATGCGCGAGAATTTTGCTATCGTGCAGCGCTTCGCCCGGCGGATTGGCGGCCGTGTAGTGCCATTGAAGCCAGCGTGATGAGTTAGCCACCGAGCCATTTTCTTCGGCAAAGCAGGCGGTCGGCAGACGGAACACTTCGGTCTGGATTTTACTGCTATCCACGTCGTTCATTTCGTCGTGGTTCTGCCAGAAGCTGGCGGTCTCGGTGGCAAGCGGGTCCATGACCACCATAAATTTCAACTTCGAGAATGCCTCGACGGCTTTGTTTTTATTCGGGAAAGATGCCAGCGCGTTGAAACCCTGTACCAGCAGCCCGTTAAACTGGCCGCCGACCATCATGTCGACCTGGCTGAGCACGTCGTACTTTTTATCCCACTTCGGCAGGTAGTCGTAGCCCCACTGGTTTTCCGCCGTGGCGGCATCACCGTAAAAACCCTTCAGCAGGCTGACCATAAATGCCGGAGTGTTCTGCCAGAAGTTAACCTGGCCAGGCAGCGTCGTTTTCGGCGTAGCCTGCGCCAGCAACGCATCAAGGGTGGTCTGTTTTTCACTCGGCAGCGGCAAGTAGCCCGGCAGCGAGCCATCCAGCAGGCCAAGATCGGTGTAGCCCTGAACGTTTGAGTGGCCGCGCAGCGCGTTAATCCCGCCGCCCATCATGCCGATATTGCCCAACAGCAGTTGCACAATCGCCGCGGTGCGGATGATCTGCGCGCCGTTGGTGTGATGCGTCCAGCCCAGCGCGTAGAGAATTGACGCCGTTTTATTGACGGCTGCGGTTTCGGCCAGCGTCTGCGCCACGCGCAGAAATTCTTCGCGCGGCGTGCCGCAGACGGTTTCCACCATTTCCGGGGTGTAGCGGCTGACGTGCGCTTTGAGCAAATTAAACACGCAGCGCGGATGGCTTAGCGTATCATCACGCTGTACCTGACCGTCGGCGTCGAGCGCATAGGCCCAGCTGCTGCGATCGTACTGGCGGGTCGCTTCGTCATAACCGCTGAACAAACCATCATCAAAACGGTAGTCCTCGCGGACAATCAGGCTGGCGTTGGTGAATTCACGCACGTACTGATGCTGAATTTTATCGTGGCTTAACAGATAATTGACGATGCCGGACAGGAAAGCCACGTCGCTGCCTGGGCGCAGCGGCGCATACAGGTCGGCGACGGCCGCCGAGCGGTTAAAGCGCGGGTCAACCACCATCAGCTTCGCGCCGCGGCTTTTCTTCGCCTCAATGACCCACTTGAACCCCACCGGGTGCGCTTCTGCGGCGTTGCCGCCCATAATCAGAATCACATCGGCGTTGCGAATATCAATCCAGTTGTTGGTCATCGCACCGCGACCAAAGCTCGGCGCCAACGCGGAGACAGTCGGGCCATGGCACAGACGCGCCTGGTTCTCAACCGCCACCATGCCCAGGCCGCGCGCAAATTTATTGTCGATAATCCCGGTTTCGTTACTGGCCGCTGAGGAACACAGCATACTGGTTGTCGCCCAGCGGTTTACCGTCACGCCCGCCGCGTTTTTGACGACAAAGTTGGCGTCACGATCGTCTTTGAGTAAACGCGCGATGCGCGTAAACGCGTCGTCCCAGCTTATCCGCTGCCATTTATCGCTGCCCGGTGCACGGTACTCCGGGTAGAGCAGCCGGTTGTCGCTGTTGATAAAATCGACCACGCCAGCGCCTTTGGGGCACAGCGAACCGCGGCTGACCGGATGATCCGCATCGCCTTCAACGTGGTAGATACTTTCGCTCACATTTTTAGCGTTATCGCCGAGGCTATACATAAGCATGCCGCAGCCAACGGAGCAGTAGGTACAGTTGTTACGCGTCTCTTTTGCTTTTAAGAGTTTGTATTGACGGGTTTCCGCCTGAACGGAAAATGAGGATAGAAAACCAAGAGAGGCGACAGTTGTCCCTGCCAGACCGCCCGCACACATTCGGAAGAATTGCCTCCGATTAAGCTCCATATAACCTCCAGCTTAAACTTAAGACTAGAAAAGGGGGCTCATTATCGGCCTATCTCGGCAAGATAACCACCAATCTATTGTGGTTATCTGTCAACTACCTACTAGCGGTTAGGCGCCACACGGTTTTCCCGATAAGCGAACGCCTGTTAAAAACAGCGTAAATCTGGGTTAAAACATAATATTTTCAATTCAATTAGCGCCTGAGCAGAAGGATCTCACGTTTTTCCAGGGCTTGCCCTATCGCTGTTCCTCATCACGTACAATCCGCGCAATACATCAGACACTCACCTGACGTTATTCGAATACGATGCGTCAAATAGCGTTTCTTAGAAAGCTTAAAGGACATAATATGCTGGCAGGTGCCCCTTTCTCTGTTCTCGTGACCATTATTATCACCGGTATTCTACTCGCGCCGATCATGCTTTTTGCGACCTCCTGTCTCTATTTCCTTTGCCGACACTACAAGGGCAGCGCGCTCTATATTCTGAAAACCCTCGCAATAGGTCTATTGACCCTACCGGTCGCCCTGCTCATTTTAATGCTTGCCGTCGGTTACTTATTCCTGACTATCTACTTCAACGCTAAACAATGGTCCAAACGGCTTTATCGCCGCGTAACGCCAGCGCGCGCTGATAAAATCCCTGACGGCACAATCAGCGATGAGGACATCGGCGCCAGCACGATTATCATCCATCTCGTACACGGCACCTTCGAAACGGAAGCATCATGGACAAAGCCGGGATCCGCCATGAGACAGGCTATCGCAGACAAACTTCCGACGGCCAAATTCATGCGCTTTTGCTGGAGCGGCGCGAATACGCCGAAGGCCAGAACCCTGGCCGCGAAGGAGCTCGCGGCGAAAATTGAACGTTCTCCCAGCCAGCATCATTATATTATTGCTCACAGCCACGGCGGCAATATCGTTCGCGAAATGTCGCATACTTACCCGAATATCGCGGGTAAAGTCCGCGGCGCGTGTTTACTTTCCACCCCGTTCCTGTACAGAAAAACATTATCGCGCTCGGCAGGGAAACTACTGAGTACCAACGTCTTTGGCTTCACCTTTGCCGTCATGCTGCCAATCGCCGTCATCGCAGAAATAATAGGCATTACCGATTATATTTTTCTTGCGTTAGCGGTGCCGTTGGCTGCACTACTTGAAATAGGGCTGACCACTCGTTGCAGAAAGTCATATGCAAATGAGGCGGAAAGTGAAGCGGAAAATGACTCCGTGAATTATCGCCGGGTCGCTATATTTCACGCCATCGGCGATGAGGCCGATTCTGCATTAAGATTTGCCAGTTTTGCACACGAATCCTGCTTTGGCGTGCTAGCCCAATTAAACGCCGCCTCCAGGGAGGCGCATAAAAATCGCCATACGCCTTTTATTCTCAGCTACCTGATTTTCATTTTACTCAGCCTCTATAATGCTGCGGTTGGCCAGTTTGACTGGCTTGCCGTCTTTCTCATTGGCGCAATCAGCGTGGGGCTCACGCACCTCTATACGGTCATCAAGAAAAAGCAGGAGATGGCTAACATCCTTATAACGGCCGCACTGCCCATCAACATTTTTTCATTCTGGCTCGCGGCGGCCAAAGCGTTGGCCTACGGGGATTGGCGATTGATATTTTGCCCGGAAATGTTTGTCTCTTCCTCGGAAACACCGACGGGATCGCACGTAATAGAAAAACTGGCGCCCGCCAGCGACGCGGAGATGGTGCATTCCACGCATTCACATCCCGAAGCCGTATTAAATGTTGCGCATTGGCTGGCGGATTGCGTTACCCCTGTCCGCTGTCAGCATGAGATTGACTGCGATCGGTGTGGCGAAACGCTGCGTCATTCACGGTAATTGATCCGGGCACGGCGGGGTTCAGCGCAGAGTCGCCGCCGCGCCACCGTGCGCCTTTTAACAACAAATGCTATGATATCCCAACGTTTTTCGCAGCCCGACCGCCATGTTCAACATGCAAAACGACAAGGAATCCCGGCATGAAACCGAAGTCTGTCACGCTTTATGATGTCGCCGAGCGCGCCAACGTCTCTTATCAGACGGTCTCACGGGTCATCAATCAGGCCGCTCATGTCTCAGAGAGAACGCGGCTCAAGGTGGAAGCGGCGATGGATGCGCTGAACTATATTCCGAACCGGATGGCGCAGCAGCTGGCGGGCAAGCTGAGCCATACGCTGGGCTTTGCCACCAGCAACCTCGCGCTGCATGCGCCGTCGCAGATTGTCGCCGCCGCTAAATCGCGCGCCGGGGAACGGCAGTTTAACGTCGTGATTTCCATGACCGAACAGTCAGGAGCGGAAGCCAGCAAGGCCGCTGTCAGTCAACTGCTGTCACAGCGCGTTGATGGCATCCTGATCAATATTCCCATGGAAGACGATCGGGCACAGGAGATCGTGCGTCTGTGCGGCGCAATACCGGTGCTGTTTCTGGATATCTCGCCGTCCACCGACATGCATCACATCGTTTTCGACCCGCAGATGGGGGCGCGTCTTGGCGTTGAGCACCTGGTCGCATTAGGGCATCAGCATATTGCCCTGCTCACCGGCCCACTCAGCTCGGTATCAGCACGTCTTCGTTTTGAGGGCTGGCAGGCGTGTCTTGCCGCACACCAGCTTGCCCCAGCGGCGATCGTGCACGGTGACTGGAGCTCGCTGTCGGGTTATCAGCACGTGACCCGATTGCTTCACGACGGAATTGTCCCCAGCGCCATACTGGTCGGTAACGATCAGATGGCGCTAGGCGCGCTGCGGGCGCTGCATGAGTTCGGTCTGCCGGTACCGGGCGCCGTCTCGGTGGTGGGCTATGACGATACGGAGGATAGCGCCTGCTTTACGCCGCCGCTCACCACCATCAAGCAGGATTTTAAAACGTTGGGCAATATCGCCGTTGAGCGTTTGCTGGCGTTGATCGAAGGCCAGGACGCCGTCTCTGAACTGCTGCCGGTTAGCCTTATCGAACGGAAAACCACCGCGGCGCCGCAGACTGAGTCCCCCTCAGCGCAGCAGCTTGCTGACGCGTTATCCCGCCTCGCCCGCCAGGTCGCACGACTGAAATAGCCCGCTGCGCCATGGCGGAGCGCCGTGGCGAATATTTGTGAGTTTTATCACCCTCTCTCGCGCTCGGGCTGTACAAGTGCGGGCGCGCCTCGCATAGTAATCCTGATTGTGAGCGAATCACAAAAACACTCAAGGATACTGCAAAATGCGCCAACAACCTCTCTCGTTAGCCGCCATCCTCGCCCGCCGCGACTGGGAAAACCCCGCCGTCACCCAGCTTAACGCGCTGGCCGCCCATCCACCGTTTGCCAGCTGGCGCAGCGCCGATGCGGCGCTGCACGATACCGCCTCGACGTCACAGCAAAGTCTGAACGGGCGCTGGCAATTCAGCTATTTTACGCGGCCAGAGTCGGTACCCGAGAGTTGGACTGAGTGCGACCTGCCTGAATCTGATGAGATTGTGGTTCCCTCCAACTGGCAAATGGCAGGCTACGACGCGCCGATTTACACCAACGTGACCTACCCGATCCCGGTCAATCCGCCCTTCGTGCCACAGGATAACCCCACCGGATGTTACTCGCTCACATTTCACGTCAATCCTGATTGGCTGAACAGCGGTCAAACGCGGGTCATTTTTGATGGCGTCAATTCCGCCTTCCATCTGTGGTGTAACGGCCAGTGGGTGGGCTATGCGCAGGACAGCCGACTGCCGTCTGAGTTTGACTTGAGCCGCCTGCTGGTTGCCGGTGAAAACCGCCTGGCGGTGATGGTGCTGCGCTGGAGCGATGGCAGCTATCTGGAAGACCAGGATATGTGGCGCATGAGCGGCATTTTCCGTGACGTCACGCTGCTGCATAAGCCGGATATGCGCCTGTGCGACGTCCAGCTGCTTCCCCATCTTAACGCCGATTTCAACCGCGCCACGCTGGAGGCGCAGGTCGTCGTCGAAGGCGATATCACCGACGATACGCGCATTGCCGTTCAGCTCTGGCAGGAAGGCCGCCTGGTGGCCGAATGCGAACAGGCGCTGGGGAGCGAGATTATTGACGAGCGCGGGTGCTACAACGATCGCACCACGCTGCGCCTGACGGTAGACAACCCGGCGTTGTGGAGTGCGGAAGTGCCGACGCTGTACCGGACCGTGGTCCTGCTCAAGCGCGGCATAACGCTGGTGGAAGCAGAGGCCTATGATACCGGCTTCAGAAAGGTTGAAATCAGCAACGGTCTGCTCAAGGTTAACGGCCAGCCGCTGCTGATTCGCGGCGTTAACCGTCACGAACATCATCCGGATAACGGCCAGGTTATGGATATGGAAACCATGCGCCGCGATATCCTGCTGATGAAGCAAAATAACTTTAACGCCGTGCGCTGCTCCCACTACCCTAACCACCCGCAGTGGTATCGTTTGTGCGATATCTACGGGCTGTACGTGGTGGATGAGGCCAACATTGAAACGCACGGTATGGTGCCAATGAACCGGCTGACCGACGATCCGCGCTGGTTGCCGGCCATGAGCGAACGCGTCACGCGAATGGTACAGCGCGATCGCAATCACCCCTCGATTATCATCTGGTCGCTGGGCAACGAATCCGGGCACGGCGCCAACCACGACGCGCTCTATCGCTGGATAAAATTCAACGACCCTAGCCGCCCGGTGCAGTACGAAGGCGGCGGCGCCAACAGCGCGGCGACCGATATTATCTGCCCGATGTACGCTCGCGTTGACCAGGATCAGCCCTTCCCGCAGGTGCCGAAATGGTCGATTAAAAAATGGATCGGTATGCCGGATGAAACCCGGCCGCTCATCCTTTGCGAATACGCTCATGCGATGGGCAACAGCCTCGGCGGTTTCCATAAATACTGGCAAGCTTTCCGCCAGTATCCACGCCTGCAGGGCGGGTTTATCTGGGATTGGGTCGATCAGTCGCTCAACAAGCGCGATGCCAATGGCCAGTGCTTCTCAGCCTACGGCGGCGATTTTGGCGATACGCCAAACGACCGCCAGTTTTGCATGAACGGCCTCGTGTTTGCCGATCGTACGCCACATCCGGCGCTGTACGAGGCGCGTCATGCGCAGCAGTTCTTCCAGTTCCAGTGGCTTGCTGATAACCAACTGACGATCGCCAGCGAGTATCTGTTCCGCGCGACCGATAATGAACGGCTGTTCTGGGCACTAAAACAGGAGGGCGAAACCCTGGCTAGCGGCAGCGTCGCGCTGAATATTGCACCGCGTGGCCAGCAGACAATCACGCTGGCGCTGCCGGAAATCAGCCGCAGCGGCCCGCTCTGGCTGAACGTCGAGGTGCGCCAGACTGCCGCAACGCCATGGAGCGACGCGGGCCACGTTTGCGCCCATGCGCAGTGGCAGCTGCCGGGCCAACTGGAATACACGCCAGCCGCTGAACGCGGTAGCGTGCCGGTGCTGGCGCAAAGCGACAGCCACTACACCATCACGCATGGCGCTCAGCGTTGGCACTTCGATCGCACCAGCGGTTTGCTGAGCCAGTGGGTCTGCGACGGTGAAAATGTGCTGTTATCGCCCTTACAGGATCAGTTCACCCGCGCGCCGCTGGACAACGATATTGGCGTCAGCGAAGTCACGCGTATCGATCCCAACGCCTGGGTCGAACGCTGGAAAGCAGCTGGTCACTACGACATGACCTGCCGCCTGGCCCGGCTCCACGCCGATACGCTGGCGCGAGGCGTATTACTGCAGTCAGAGCATCACTGGCTGGCCCACGGCAGGCTGCTGTTTATCAGCCGCAAAAGCTATCTCATCGATGACCAGGGTGAGCTCCAGATAAACGTCGAGGTTGACGTGTCTCGCAGCACGCCTCCGCCCGCGCGGATTGGCCTGACCTGCCAGCTCACGGAGATCGCAGCAGAAGTGAGCTGGCAGGGGCTGGGCCCGCACGAGAACTACCCTGACCGCTGCGCCAGCGCGCGCTACGATCTCTGGCAGCTTCCGCTGGCGGCGATGTATACCCCGTACGTTTTCCCCAGCGAAAACGGCCTGCGCTGCGGCACCACGCGTCTGACGTACGGTGCGAACAGTTGGCGCGGCGATTTCCAGTTTAACCTCAGCCGTTACGGCCAGGCGCAGCTGCGGGAGACCTCGCATCGCCACCTGCTGGTCGAAGAGGCCGGAAGCTGGCTGAACATCGACGGTTTCCATATGGGCGTCGGCGGCGATGACTCCTGGAGTCCAAGCGTGTCGGAGGAGTATTTGCTCCAGCGGCCGCACTATCAGTACAGCCTGCGCTGGGCCCGGCGCTAAACCACACCGCGGCGGCCCGTTGTGCCGCCGCATTTCCCCTCGCCAACGTCGATTTTCCGCGTGCGCCCGCTTCCGTCATATGATAATCGTATGTGTACGAACACATATAATTATCGCGCTTTATATCACGGGAATCATTAATGCTGATGAAAACAGCGGCGTCGTCCAATCACGAGGCCAGAGTACAGTTTCGCGCCGGGGTAGTGGCCTGCTTCCCTACCATTCCCGGCTACTGGAGTATTGGCTTTGCCGCTGGCGCCATCGGCACGCTGGCGGGCTTTACCACCCTGCAAACGGCGCTGCTGGCCAGTCTGCTGTACGCAGGTTCGGCGCAGTTTCTGTTCTATTCCCTGTGGGCCGCTGGCGCGGAGGTCGCCTCGGTGGTGGTCAGCGTCCTGCTGGTCAACTTACGCTATCTGCTGATGAGCTCGGCCATGAGCGTCTTCTTTCGCGAACACAGCACGCTGCAAAAAGTGGCCAGCGGCCTGCTGTTGACCGATGAAACCTTCGGCGTCGCCGTTCAGTACGGCGGCACGCACGGCAAAGTGCCGTTTGCATGGATGCTGGGGATTAACGTGGCCGCCTGGCTGAACTGGATCCTCGCCTGCATCGTCGGTGCCGGGCTTGCCTCGGCGCTGCCGCCTGCGCTGATGGAAGGGCTGAGCTTCAGTCTTGTGTCGATGTTTATCGGGCTGGTGCTCATGCTCTGGTTCGCTAGCCGCCGTCGGGGGCTGGAAACCGCCGCCATTGCGATTTCAGTGCTGATTACGCTGATGCTGTCAGGCCACGTCGATACCAGCGTGGTGGTGATCGTCGCGGCCTCGGTTTCCGCAACCCTCGCAACGCTGGGGCTACGCCTGTTCAGCAAAGGGGAGCACTAAGATGCAGCGTTCAATTCTGTTTGCCATTATCGCCTCCGCCGTGGTTACCGCACTCATGCGCACCGTCCCCATTCTGCTGCTCTCGCGATTCCGCATGCCGCCCGCGCTACAGCAGTGGCTCAGCTTTATCCCCGCCGCCATTATGTCGGCGATTATTGCCGCCGAGCTGGTGGGTAAACCCGCGTTAACCGCTGGCGGTATCAGTATCTCACTGCTGGCCGCAGCGGCGGCAACGCTGGTTGGTATCCTCAGCCGTAGCCTGTTCGCCACGGTCATTGCGGGCATGGTGGCCTTTACCGGGCTGAGCTATCTGCTCGCCTGATAGCCCCCAAACGGTGGCCGGTCTACTCGGCCACCGCGCCTTTCCCCCGCACGCCAGCCAACACGACCATCATCGCCGCCACCAGCAGTACGCCGCTGGCGGTGAAAACGCCGCTCGCGCCGTTCAGATCGAACACCAGCCCGCCGCCTGCCGCACCGGCGCTGATGGCCAACTGGATGGAGGCGACCAGCAGGCCCCCAGCGCTTTCCGCTTCATCCGGAACGGTGGTGGCAAGCCAGGTCGACCAGCCCACCGGGACCAGGCCAAACGCAAACCCCCACAGCGTCACCAGCAGGCCATCCAGCAGCGCCAGATGCCCGAAGGCCACCATCAGCAGCGCCAGCACCCCCATTGCAAACGGCACCAGCGCAAGCGTCAGGCGCAGGTTACGCGCCAGCAGGTGCCCGGCAATCGAGGTGCCAATCACGTTCGCCACGCCAAAACCGAGCAAGATCAGCGAAATGGTTTCTACGCTCACCCGGCCAACCGTTTCGAGGAACGGGCGCAGATAGGTGAAGAAAGCAAAATGGCCGCTGAAAATAAAGATGGTCGCCAGCAGCCCGCCGATCATCCCCGGTCGGCGCAGCACGGTAAACAGCGTGCCGAGGCTACCGCCGCTTTCCGGGCGCATGGACGGCAACACCCACAGCTGCCACAGCAGCGCCAGCACGCCGGGCACTACGCTGAGGATAAAGACATTACGCCAGCCAATCAGACTGCCGAGGTAGCTGCCGAGCGGAGCCGCTACGACGGTGGCAATCGACACGCCGGCGAAGATAATCGACAGCGCTTTCGGCACGTCGCTGGACGGGACCAGACGCAGGGTTGTGGCGGTCGACATCGCCCAGAAGCCGCCTATCGCTACCCCCAGCAGCAGCCGTCCGGCCAGCAGCACGTGCAGCGAAGGGGCAAACGCCACCAGCAGACTGGAGATAATTTGTAGCAACGTGAAGAACATCAGTACCCAGCGGCGATCGATACTTTTTGTGGCACTGGTAATCAGCAGCCCGGTCACCAGCGCGACCAGCGCGGTAGCGGTCACCGTTTGCCCGGCAATGCCTTCACTTACGCCGAGGCCCGCCGCCATTGGCGTGAGCAGGCTCGCCGGTAAAAACTCCGCGGTAATCAAACCAAATACCCCCAGGGCGAGTGACCACACGGCACGCCAGGCAGGTTTTGCGGGGGCCAGGGTCCCGCTTTCTGCGACGCACGAATTCATCGGTTAATCTCCCGTTATAAAAATGTGATGGCTGTCGCAAAGCATAGAAAGTTCCGCCGGGACGATCTATGATGGATAATCTTCATTTTTTGATAATTCGTCCGGAGTTGCGACAATGTCACTGAATACCCCTGATATGATTAGCGAACTGCTGCGCGGCATGCGTCTCTCCGGCGTCAACTATCGTCGTTTTGAGGCCAGCTCGCCGTTTGGCGTCTCTTTCGGCGACGTTGCCGGCAAAGCCCAGTTCCATTTTGTCAGTCGGGGGCCCGCGATTCTGCAAATGCAGAGCGGTTCACGCTTTACCTTAAACAGCGGCGATGCGGTGTTTATTCCCAACGGCGAAGGCCATGCCCTGCTTTCTGACGATGCCGCCACCGTTACGCCCATCACCGATTACCCCAGTGAGCCGATCTGCAGCCAGGTCCACGATATCCACTGTCCGCATTGCCCTGAGGGTGAGAATGTCGTCATTTTTACCGGGTGTATGAATTTCGAACTCGGCGGCATGCAGCCGCTGGTGAAAGCCATGCCGGAAGTGATGATGGTCAGCAGCCTGATGTCTTCCCGGCCGGAAATACAGGCGCTGTTGTCCGCGATGGAGCGGGAATCGTTGAGTCGCCAGGTTGGGTTTGCCGGGATACTCGCCCGGCTAGCCGACGTCGTGGCCGCATTGATTGTGCGTGGGTGGGTCGAAGCCGGGTGCGGTAAAGCCAGCGGCTGGGTGCAGGTGCTGCGCGATCCGCGCCTGAGCCGGGCTATCTATGCCATGCATCAACGGCCCGGCCTCAACTGGAGCGTAGCCGATCTGGCGAAAGAGGCAGGCACTTCGCGTTCGGTATTCGCCGAGCGCTTTCTGTCCGCCACCGGCACGACGCCGGCAAAGTACCTTGGCGAACTGCGAATGCGACTGGCCGTTCAGTATATTGGCCAGGAACAGCAGGCGATCGAAACCGTCGCCCTGAAGCTCGGCTACGGCTCGGTGGCCGCGTTCAGCCGGGCATTTAAACGAGTGGTCGGCCATTCGCCGGGCGCGCTGCGCGAAGCTGAGCACGCGCCGCCGCAATAGCCATTATAAAGAGCGCTTACAGATACTGAATAACCACTTCTTGTAACTGCGGGTCACCCGGCAGCGTGCGATGGCTAACGGTACCGACGCTGCGCATCAACGGTGTATCTGCCGAGGCGGTCAGCGCCACCTGCTGCACCCGATGTTCGCCGCTGCGATAACAAGCGATCTCCAGCCCCTCGCGTGCGGCCGTCACGCCGCAGCCGCCTTCAACAATCTGGCCGACAAAGTGAATTCTTCCCGACGATGCGCCCTTTTCCGCCTGCGCGCTCCCCGCAAACGTCAGGCCTGCCAGCGCCAGGCAAAGCATACGTGCTGTTTTCATCTTCTAACCCCACATCCTGTGAGAAATCTTCGATATCGCGCGGTCACTCACGTCGATACCGCCGTCACCCCTTCCCCTCACCGTCCGCGGCGTTCAGGGGAATGATGTTCTCGACTATATCGCTGATAAATAGCGTCCGATATCCGTCATTCCTCGTATTCACCGCTCTATAGCGCACGCTTTCAGCCTTTATTTTCAGATTATCCTTAGCTCCAGAATAAGCGTATCCGCACTATTACGGCTTGCCTACCCGACGCATTATGTTAGTGTTAAATAATTGTTATAAATATCAGGAGGACGTATTCGTCAGACCTCTCTTTATTTCCGTTGTCGTGCTCGCGGAAATAATCTGCCGCCTCTGGCTTAACACACCAAAATAACAAGGTCACTATGATGCAAACACCCACGTTGCGCGCGCTGACGCTGGCCGCGCTGTTCACCTCACCGACGCTTTTTGCCGCCAGCCTTCCGGGTACCGGCATCACCGTTCACCCCGTGCAAAGCACCCTACCGGAAGAAACGTTTCAGACTGCGCTTATCAACCGCGCGCTGAAGCAGCTTGGCTATGACGTTGCCCCGACGGAAGAAGTGGAATATAACGTCGCCTATACGGCAGTTGCCGCCGGAGATGCCACTTATATGGCCGTTAGCTGGCTGCCGATGCAGCAGAATATGTATGACGCCCGCGGCGGTGATGCCACGTTCTACCGTCAAGGCACGTATATCAGCAATGCTGCCCAGGGATATTTAATTGACAAAAAAACTGCCGATAAATACCACATTAGCGATATTTCCCAGCTCAAGGACCCGCAGCTGGCGAAATTATTTGATGCGGACGGTGACGGTAAAGCTGATTTAGCCGGCTGTAATCCAGGATGGGTGTGCGGTTCCGTGATTGATACGCAAATAAAGGCCTATGGTCTGAGCAATACGGTGACCCAGAATCAGGGAAACTACTCCGCGATTATTGCCGATACCCTTACGCGCTATAAAGCCGGTAAACCCGTACTGTATTATACCTGGACGCCCTACTGGGTAAGCGATGAGCTGAAGCCCGGGACCGACGTAGTGTGGTTAACCGTTCCGCACTCCGCCAACCCGGGGCAATTCAAAGAACAAAATACCGCATTAGCCAACGGCAAGAATTATGGCTTCGCGGTTAACAATGAATACATCGTTGCCAACAAAGCGTGGGCGGCCAAAAACCCGGCGGCGGCAAAACTGTTCGCCGTCGCGAAGCTGCCGCTGGCCGACGTCAACGCGCAAAATCAGCGGATGCACCAGGGCGAATCTAGCGCGGCCGATATTCAGCGCCACGTCGACGGCTGGATTCACGCCCATCAGACCACCTACGACGGCTGGATCGCGCAGGCTCTCGCCGCGCAGTAGCGAGCAAAGCAACGTCCCGGCGCGCGCAGCCCGCGCGCCGTCCTCGTTTACTCCATCACGCGCGCGCGTTTACCGCGCTGTTCTTCATCGCGCTGCGTGGCGGCCACCAGCACGAAGTCGAAGCTGACCTCGGTGTGCGGCACAGGAATATCGCGCGCCTGCGCCAGCTGGCCGTCGGTGATTTTCAGCGGATCGGCGATCAGCTCTTCGCGCGTGGCAAAGGCAAAATCATCCCACAGGTAGGCGTCGCCGTTGAGGTTAATCTGCGTGGTCAGGTGCTTGTATCCCGGCGCGGAAACAAAGAAGTGCACGTGTGCCGGGCGATTCCCATGACGGCCCAACTGGTTGAGCAGCTTCTGCGTTGGGCCATCCGGCGGGCAGCCGTAGCCGCACGGTACGATGCTGCGAACGGCATAGCGCCCCTCGGCGTCGGTTTCAACCCGCCGACGCAGGTGATATTCGCTTTGTGATTGATCGAAGAACGAATAGCCGCCGAGCGTATTGGCGTGCCAGATGTCCACGATCGCCCCCGCCACCGGCTGGCCGTCGTGACGGGTCACCCGCCCGTGCAGCCACATCGGCTCCCCCGCCTCGCTGCCGTCGTCCATTCGCGCAAATCCTTTGCTGAGCGGCGCACCGGCCACGTACAGCGGCCCTTCAATCGTGCGCGGCGTGCCCACATCAAGACCCTCGGCCGCCTCTTTTTCGTCCGCGCGCATATCGAGGTAATGCTCCAGTCCCAACCCGGCGGCCAGCAGCGCGGCCTCTTTACGCTCGCCCAGCGCGTTGAGATAGTTCACCGCCAGCCAGAACTCTTCATCACTGATATCAAATTTCTTAATGGTCTGGCACAGGTCGCTCAGTACCTGATACATAATGGCTTTAAAACGGTCGTTGCCGAGTTCGGCATTCAGGCCGCTGCTGATCGCCAGCAGAGACTCCAGTTCGCTCTGTTTTGCAGGATTAACGGACATTGCGTGTTCCTCTTTTTTTGTAGGGTAAGGTGTGTTGTTAGTGAATTGACGAGGGATGACGGCACAGCGGCTGCACGCCGATCGTCATAAACGGATACAGCGGTAGCGCCGTTAACAGATCGTGCAGTTCCTGGTTATCCGCCACGTCAAAAATGCTGACGTTGGCGTACAGCCCGGCGACCCGCCAGATATGCAGCCACTTCCCCTCACGCTGCAGGCGCTGGGAGTATGCCTTTTCTTGCGCTTTGATCTCATCGACCTGCTCAGCGGGTAGCGACAGCGGAATATTGACGGTCATTTCAACTTTAAACAGCATGCGAATATCCTTTAATGTCGGGCGTAATAACGCAGTTTTTCTTCATCAATCTCGACGCCCAGGCCAGGCCCTTGCGGCAGGGTGACCTGCCCGTCGCTGAACGACAGCGGCTGCGTCACGACGTCGTCTTTCAGCAGCAGCGGGCCAAACATCTCGGTCCCCCACTGCAGGTTGACGGTCGACCAGGCGTGTAGCGACGCAACCGTGCCGAGCGTGCCTTCCAGCATGGTGCCGCCGTACAGCGCCACACCGGCGGCCTGCGCGATGTGCGCAAGCTTAAGCGCCTGCGCCGGGCCGCCGGCTTTGGCGATTTTTAAGGCGTAGGCACCGGTGAAGCCGCCGCTGGCCAACGCATAGCCATCGTGACCGGTCGCGACCGCCTCATCGGCAAGGACAGGCAGCGTAAAGCGCTGGCTCAGGGCAATCAGTCCGGCGCGGTCCCATAGCGGAATCGGCTGCTCGACCAGATCGATACCGCCGTCCTGAAGCTGACGCATTCCGTTAACGGCGGTAGTAAAATCCCACGCCTGATTGACGTCCACGCGAACGCTTACCGCATCGCCCAACGCCGCCTTAATCGCCAGCGCATGGGCGATATCGGTTTTCAGCGATCGGGCACCAATTTTCAGTTTGAAGGTATCGTGCCGCCCTTCCGCCAGCAGGCGTTTGCCCTCTTCGATATCTTTACCGGTATCGCCGCTGGCCAGCGTCCACAGCACCGGAAGACGTTCGCACAGCGCGCCGCCTAGCAGCGCGCTCACCGGCAGACCCAGTAGCTTCCCTTGCGCATCAAGAAACGCCGTTTCCAGTGCCGATTTGGCGAACGTATTGCCCTTTACGCTGGCGTTCATCTTCTCGGCCAGCGACGCCACGCCGCTAAACCGCTGCCCGCAGAGCAGCGGCGCCAGGTAAGTTTCCATCGCCGAGCGAATAGCCTCCGGGCTTTCCGCACCGTAGCTCAGGCCGCCAATAGTGGTGGCTTCGCCCCAGCCGACTACGCCCTCAGCGCACTGCACCCGCACCAGGGTTAGCGTCTGGCAGCCCATCGTCGCCATCGACAGCTTGTGCGGGCGAACGGTGGGAATGTCCACCAGCCAGCAGGTCAGTGATTCAATCGTTAACATCCGTGACTCCAGCATGAATAGGTTGTGATTTCGCCGCAGGCAGGCCGATCAGCGCCACCCACGCCAACAGCGCATAGCCCACCAGCAGCAGAGAGACCGGCCACGACGCATCGAAGGCCATCAGCAGCGCGACCGCCAGCATCGGGCCCAGCCCGCCTGAAAAGATCGACCCCACCTCATGGCCCAGCGCCAGTCCGGAATAGCGCACGCGCACCGGAAAAAGATCGCTCATGATGCACGGCTGGGTGCCAATCATCGCGCCGTGACAGACCGGCAGACCGAGGAACATGGCCAGCATAATTGCCGGGTAGCTGCCGGTGGAAAGCAGCCAGAAGAAGGGGAACGCCATCACCAGCAGACCGATAACACCGATGTAATAAACCGGCTTCAGGCCAATGCGATCCGACAGCGCGCCCCAGAATAAAATCGAGAAGAACTCTACCAGCATCGCCAGCGTCACGGCGCTGATGATCTCACCGGTGCCGATGCCGATGTGTTTGGCGTACACCACTGAAAAGGTAAAGAAAATATAGGAGGCGCCGTTTTCCGGCAGCCGCAGCGCAATGGCCTGCAGCAGCGCTTTAGGGTGCTCGCGCACGATAACCAGCAGCGGGATTTTTTCATGCCCATCTTCCGGTTTTGCCTGCACAAAAGCCCGGCTCTCACGGATGTTCTTGCGGATATAGATCCCCACCAGGAAGATGACGATGCTGAGTACAAACGGCACGCGCCAGCCCCAGCGCATAAAATCACTCTCCGGAAGCTGCTGCACCAGATAGAAGGCAAAGGCCGACAGCACGAAGCCGCCAGAGACGCCCATCTGGCTCCACGCGGTGTAAAAGCCACGGCGCGAGGCGGGCGCGTTCTCGCTCAGCATCAGCACTCCGCCGCCCCATTCGCCGCCGGAGGCCACACCCTGTAAGAAACGCAGAATAATCAGCGCCAGCGGCGCCCAGATCCCCACCTGCGCGTAGGTCGGCAGCAGGCCAATCACAAAGGTGGTAGCCCCCATCAGCGTCAGGGTCATAATCAGGGTCATTTTGCGACTATAGCGATCGCCAATGTGACCAAAGACGATGCCGCCCAGCGGACGCGCCAGAAAGCCTACCGCAAACCCGGAAAACGCCAGCAACGTGCCCTGTAGCGGATCGCCGCCGACCGGGAAAAAGAGCGGGCCGAACACCAGCGCCGCCGCGGTTCCATAGAGAAAGAAGTCATACCATTCCAGCGCGTTGCCCAATACGGATGCCATCACCAGTTTGCGCATTTGCTGGGCATCGCGCCGCGCATCAGCGGTCGTGAGCGCAGTTGCAGAAACGACATTACTCATCCGGCGTTCCCCCTCTTGACGTTATGCCTCGTGTCCGACCGCGTGATAGCGACGGTTAAAATAGACCAGCCCGCGCGGCTGCTCGCTGCAGCGAATCGCCTGGACCCGACAGTAAAAGACCGAATGGCTGCCGACTTCATGGCAGTCATCAATCAGGCAGTCGAAGCTGGCGACCGCCGAACGGAGCACCGGTGCGCCGCTGGCTAACACCTGCCAGCTGTCATGGCAGAAACGCTCCTCGGAACGCAGGCTGGCGTTGGCAAAAATGCCGGACAGCGTCTGGTGTTCGCTGGAGAGCACGTTGACGCACAGCGCGCCGTTGCGCTTAAAGTGCGCGTGAGCAAACGAGTGACGATTCATACAGACCAGCAAAGTCGGCGGCTGGTCGGTGACGCTGCACACGGCAGAGGCGGTAAAGCCAAACTTGCCCGCCGGGCCATCGGTGGTAATCACCGATACCGCGCTGCCGAGCTGCGCCATGGCGTTACGAAATTCGATTTGCAGAGACATAGCGAGATCCTCAAAGATCGATAATCAGACGGGCGCTTTTAGCGCGGGAACAGCACAGTAAAATCTGGTCGCCGTCGGCCTTTTCGTCGTCGGTCAGATAGTGGTCACGGTGGTCCGGTTCGCCTTCCAGCACGTCAGTCAGGCAGCTGCCGCAGATCCCCTGCTTACAGGAAACGCACACCTTCAGCCCCGCCAACGCCAGCGCCTCGACGATGGTTTGATGGCTCGCCACCTGCACGGTCATACCGCTGGCGGCGGCCACGACCTCAAACGGCTGGCCGCCGCTGTTGACCTCAGCGCTGAAGCACTCCTGATGAACCCGATCCGGTGCATAGCCCAGCGCCGCCGCCCGTTCGCTCACGGCATCCATCAGCCGCGCGGGGCCGCAGACGTAAACGTGCGTCCCCTCAGGCACGTCGCACAAAACCGCATCGAGGTGAATTCGCTGCTCGTCGCTGAAATGCATGTGAACCTGCGGCGCATAGGCCGCTGCCTCCAGATGTGCGGCAAACGCCGCCTCTGCGCGCGATTTGGCGCAGTAGTGCAGGCTGAATGAGCGCCCGGCGGCACGTAACTCCTCCGCCATTGCCAGCATCGGCGTAATACCGATGCCGCCACCAATCAACAGGCTATGTGTAGCCTGCGCATCCAGGGCGAACAGATTACGCGGCTCGCTCACCCGGATGTCATCCCCTTCGCGCAAGGCGTGCGCCGCCAGCGACCCGCCCTGCGATTGGCGGTCTTTCAATATGCCAAGCTGGTAGCAATTGCGCTGCTGCGGATCGCCGCATAGCGAATAGGGGCGCACCAGTTCGTCACTCAAATGCACATCGATATGCGCCCCGGCACTGAACGCCGGTAACGCCCGGCCATCCGGGTGAGCCAGCGTCAAGAGCACAACCTCGCCGTGCAGCTCACGGTGAACAATCTGTAATGTCAGCATGACGTTCCCCCTTAACGCATAAACAGCCCGCCGTTAATGTCCCAGGTTGCCCCGGTGACAAACGACGCCTGTTGGTCTGCCAATAGCGCAACCGCTCGGGCAACAAATTCCGCCTCGCCGAGTGCACCAACCGGGATCATTTGCAGCAGCCCTGCCAGCTTTTCTTCCGGCACCAGCGCGTGAACCGCCGGTGAATCAATCGGCCCTGGCGCGATGGCGTTAACGGTGACGCCAGATTTGGCCAGCTCACGGGCGAAAATTTTGGTCAGCGTCAGGATGCCGCCTTTCGACGCTGCGTAGTGCGCCCCGGAAGCGGTGCCGCCGTTCTGCCCGGCCAGCGACGCCAGGTTGATAATCCGGCCATAGCCACGACGGGCAAAGTAGCGCCCCATCGTCTGACAGCCGACGAAAGTCCCGCGCAGGTTGGTGGTCATCACCCGGTCAAATTCGTCTACCGTGATGTCCATGACCGGGGTTGCCAGCGTCAGTGCAGCATTGTTCACCAGCACCTGAAGACTGCCGAACCGCGCCTCGGTAGCGCCCAGCGCACGAGTAAAATCATCCGGTCGACAAATATCCAACCCCATCGCCAGCACACGGTCGCTGTCGAGCGTTTCTGCCGCCGCCTGCGCACGGGCCGCGTCGACGTCGGTCAATACCACCTGGAACCCCTGCTCCAGCAGGTGGCCAGCAATCACATTGCCCAGACCGGCGGCTGCGCCGGTGACTAATACGGTTTGCATCATGGACGGTTCCTCACAGGATGTAGCCGATGCTGTGCAGCACATCGTCGCTGTTGACCAGGCGAATCACCTTCTGCTGAATGCGCCATCCCTGCGCCTGCGGCACCAGATGCCAGGTGATATCGGCCGCATAGTGGCGGCTGTGCCCTTTACGGTGCTCCCACAGCGACTGCGCGCCGCGTACCACCACCTGATGTTCTCCCGCCTCCAGCAGGCGGAAACGCGATAGCGTGCGCAGCGTGCGCGCACGTGGGGTCGTTGAAATCGACTCGCCGCTGTACAAGCGCTTCACTCGCCGGGCGCGCATATCATGGTCATCGCAGGCGTAATTGAGCGTGTTTTTAAAATCAGTCTCCTGCGGATCGATCGGCACCACGTAAAGGCCTTCCGGTAGCCAGAGATCCAGCCAGCCGTCGAATTCCCCCTGATCGAGAAGATCGCCTTCCAGATTGATCAGTGCGATGGCGTTAAACAGTACGGACTCCTCGGTTGTCATCTACGCGTTCTCCGTCATTAATTTTTTCCACTGCTGATAGGCCGCACGCATGCCGGTTTCGGCGCTGACGTCGCTACGCAGGCCGTCGTCAGTGCGGTACTCACCGGCCAGGCCACGGTTCAGCATGATCCACAGATCGTCACCGGCGGTGGCCCCGCGCTGCACGCGCTCCCAGGCCTCAGAGTCATCCGGCGTGCCGAAGCCCATCGGCCCCTGGAAGTGCTCGTGCAGGCGCAGCCGCGCCTGGTTGGCCATTTCCGGTCCACCGTCCATGGTGATCACCGCGTGGTGAATTTCGGTTTCGTTCACCGATACCGGCTGCAGGACGCGGAAAAAGGCCATTGAACAGGCAATGTTAGGGAAAATATTGAGGTTGAAACCGGAGCCACCGACCGCGCGTACGATGCGCCTGACCTGCGTCTCGTCATATTCAGCTCGCAGCGCATCGGCTAACTCAACAAAGCGCTCCGGAATCGGCGAATCCAGATTGGCCTCCAGATCCACCAGCTCCGGGATCATCACCATCACGCTGTGGCCGTTACCGAGATCTTCGACGTAGCCGCTGCCATCAACAAAGTTGAGCATCTCTTCGGTCTGCTTATCGACCGAGCTTAAAAATGAGCGATGAACCACCGGGAAGTGATAGCCGTCGGTGGTATTTTCCAGCTGAATTTTCCAGTTGCCGGGAAAGCGGAAACGGTGCGCGGGGCCGGTTTTGATCGGGAAGCCCGCGCCCTGCTTCATAAACAGGTCCATCCACTTTTTCGCCGCGCCGAGGAAATCGTCCAGCGGTTCGATATGCTCGTTAAAAGTGGCGAAAATCATGCCGGCATACTGTTCGGTACGCAGCGAAACCAGCCCTAGCGCGCCTTTTTCTAGCTGGTCGGCATAGCTTTCCGGATGCGGTACGCCGCGCAGGCTGCCATCGAGCGCGTAGCCCCAACCGTGGTAGGGGCAAACGAAGCTGTTCGTTTTACCGCTGCGATGCTCGCAGACGGTGGCCGCACGATGGCGGCAGCGGTTAAGCAACGTGTGCACGTTGCCTTTGCGGTCGCGAACCACGATCACCGGCTGCGTGCCGATTTCCGTGGTCTTAAAGCTGCCCGTCTCCGGGATTTCGCTGGCATGCGCGACCCAGACCCAGGTTTTGCTGAAAATGCGGTCCAACTCCAGGCCGAACAGCGTTTCCGAGTTATACAGCGAGGTATGCACGCGGTCATGCTGGACCAGCGCGGCAATCTGTTCACGGCTCGGCGCGATGGGCGCGGCGGCATCGATATTTTTTACCTTAATGAGGTGGTCACACTGCATGTCCATTCTCCTGCACGTCTGCGACGGTCTGATGTTGATCCGGCACGGGGAGTAAATCTTCGGCGTGCCAGTGCGTTACGGGGCGGCTAAACAGGTTGCGGGTGGTAAAATGACGCATCACCATCTCCCCCGCCTCGCGCCGAAAGGTGACGTTCAGCTCGGCGGCGTTAAGGTGCGCCCCGCCGGCGTTAAAGGCTGAGGTCTGCAGCATCAGCCAGCGGCCGTGCAAATCGCCGCTGGCCGTGATGCTGAGCGCCTCGGAGCACAGGAAATGTGCATTCATGGCGAAATGTGCTGGCTGACGGACATAGCCCGCCATCATGCCGACGATGGCTTCGCGCCCCTGATGACGCCCCAGGCGGGCGGCGTAAGGTTCGCCAACGCCTTCCCAGCAGGCGTCAACGCTGAACAGTGCGCCAATAGCGTGAACGGTGTCGGCATCATCCAGCCGATCGCAAAGATGCATATACTGGCTAATGCACACCCGCGCGGCCTGCTGATCTTCAAGCTGCTGTAGGCGCAGCGCATCCTGAGAAGTCATCACGCGCTCCGTTAACCCTGAATGATCAGTTCGCGCCCGACGCGGGCTTCAATTTTGCAGTACTTCCACAGCTTGCTGCCGCTGTCGCCCACCGGCGTCGTGCGGAACAAATTGCAGACCGCAGCGACGTTCTCCAGCGCCTGCGCATCGGCCAGCACATAGGTTGTCCACGGGGCGGTCGTTGACGGGCCAACCATCAGTTGGTCGTCATCCATATTGCCGATAACCGAAATTCCCGGCGTCTCTTCCATCCCTTTCATCATCACGCCGAAGGCGGCCCATACCTGCTTGGCTTCTGCCGCGCTGGCGTCAAAGAAGTTCTGGTTTACGCCGATACAAAACAGCACGCGTAATTTGTTGGATTGGCTCATTTGTTGCTCCTTAATTAACAATCACAGGTAACCCGGCAGCGGTTTACCGCCGAAAAAGACCGTGCCCGCATTGAGATACGAGAGGTCGCCCATAAAGGCATGTTGGGTAATCACCATCGTGTCGCGGACGTAGCGCTGTAGCGGGCTGGTCATGGCGACCCCGCCCATTCCGTTGAGCGCCAGCGCCTGGCGCGCCACGTCGGCCGCAACGCGCGTCACGTGGGTGGAAGAAAGCCGTAGCGCGTTGACCTGTTCGCAGCTGGGATCGTCCCCGGCGAGCAGGCGTTGCCAGACATCATCAATGGCGTCATAAAACCAGGCGCGAGCAGCGCGCAGATCGGCTTCACAGCGGGCAATCTGCATCTGCGCCTGCGGGCGGTCGGCCAGACGCGGCGCACCGGTCACCGACTGCTGGCGATGGGCGATGGCATAAATTTCATTAAGCGCGGCGCGGGCCACGCCGAGCGACACAACGGAGAGCACCTGCGTCGCCAGCGACAGCACCGGGTAGCGGTACAGCGGCCCTTCCAGATTCAGCGTGCCGCCGTGAATAAAGGTCCACGCGTCCGGAACAAACGCGTCGTCAACCAGCAGGTCGTGACTGCCGGTTCCGGCGAGGCCGACGGTATCCCACACCGGGTCTATCTGGACGCTGGCGCGCGGCAGCACCGCCATGCGCGGCAGAGGCTGTTCGCCGTCCGGCAGAATCCCCACTCCCAGCACCGACGCCCCCATACTGCCGCTGGCAAAACTCCAGCGTCCGCTGACCCGGTAACCGCCGTCGACCTGACGCGCTTTCTGCGTCGGAAAAATGCCGCCCGCGAAGACCACGTCCGGGCCATCGCGATAGAGTTCCTGCAACGTTTCCACCGGCAGTGCGCCAAGGTAGAACGGGCTCATACCGAAACTGGCTACCCAGCCCGCCGAGCCGTCGGCGGTGGCTATCTGTTCAATCAATTCACAAAACTGCGCGGGCGTGCATTCGTCGCCGCCGTAGATTTTCGGCACCAGCGCCCGGTAAACGCCCACCTGTTTGAAGCGGGCAATGATGTCGTCAGAAATATGACGTTGATGCTCAAAATCGGCGCTGCGGGAAGCAACTTCGCTCAGCAGCGGGGCCAGCGTTTCATGGACGTGGGCGGCAGACATAGCGTTCTCCGGATAGTAGTCGCGGCCGTTCGCAGGACGAACGCAGCCGCAATGAGTCGAACTCACTGAGTCATCAGGGATAGCAAAACAGGGTAGTGATTAGTGACGTCGTCGGGCCATCAGCCACTCGGCGGCCTGTACCAGCAGCCCCTCGTCGCCTTTACGAGCGACCAGCTGTAGGGCGATTGGACGGTCGCGCAACGCGCCCATAGGCAGCGTCAACGCCGGGTGACCGCTGAGATTAAACGGACGAACTAAGCGGGTAAGATTCACCACGCTCAGCGGATCGTGGGCTTCGGCAAGCGTGGGCGGCAGTTCTGGCAGCGTCGCCAGCGCCAGCAGCGGCGTTTCGGCCAACCGCGCATCCACTTCCGCGCGAAAGCGCTGGCGGACAGTTTCCGCATCCTGCAACGCCTGTGCGCTGACCGATTCCCCCGCGCGGATCCGGCTGGCAACATCGGCAGAAACCTGACCGCTTGCCAGCAGCGGGCCGAGCGCGCGCCAGTTCTCGTGGTTAATCAGGGTCAGCCCGGCGCGATGAGCATCGTCGAGCAGCGTCAGTTCGGCGCTGCGCGGGTGGACCGCCAGCCGGCAAAGACCGGCAAGCAGTTCGCCGTCAATATCCGGCTGCGCGGCGGCGATAAAGGCGATGTCGGGTAACGCGGTCAGCGGCGCGCCAACGGTGACGTTAAGACGATTCAGCGCCTGGCGCAGAACGTCCGCTTCACGGGCAAAAAGGCCCACGCAGTCCAGCGAGCTCTCGGCGGGCATCACCCCCTGACGGCTCAACACGCCGTAACCGGGCTTCAGCCCGAGCACCCCGCAGCAGGCGGCGGGCATCCGTACCGATCCGCCGGTGTCGGTACCGAGGGCAAAATCCACCTCACCGGCGGCGACAACCGCCGCCGAGCCGCTGGACGAACCGCCGGGAATCAGCGCGGGGAAATGGGGATTCAGCGGCGTACCGCCCCAGGGGTTAATGCCGGTCACGCCGAACGCCAGCTCGTGTAGCGCGGTTTTTCCATCTAACACGCAGCCGCTGCGCAACAGCATGTCCACCACTCTGGCGTGCTGCCGGGCGACGGGCGCGTGGGCCAACGCCGGGCAACCGGCCTGGGTGCGGTGCCCCGCAACGTCCAGCGTATCTTTCACGGCAAAGCGCAGATCGCCTTTACCGAGGGTAAAACGTTCGACAAAACCCTTGCTCTCACAAACTGGCTGCATCATTGACACCTTGACCAGAAAAAATGAATCATATTCAGGCACGCCGTCATTGCGGTTTTTTTATCCTGATAAGCGTGTTTTCACTATGGAACATTTAGATGAATATTCAAGTAATATTTCACGTTATTTTTACTATGAAATAACAATGCATTAACCTTTTAATAATAAGGGTTACTTATGCAGTTTGATGAAATATAAAGCAATATTGGGCATTAGGGCGGGCGCTGCCGTCACGAAGCGATCGCGACGGCAGTGTGTAAATATTGTTTATTTACAGTTGGTTATAGATATTTTCTACGCAAGTCACAGTTTTGCGATCGCGAGGAGGAAGGGTCAGAGTTCGTTAAGATTATCCAGCACTTTCGCCAGTGACTGGTTCATTTTCTCCACCTGTCCAGGGCTCATGCCCTTAAAACCTTTATCGAATATTTTACCCACCAGCGGCATAGCTTCCGCCACTTTCTGCTGACCGGCTTCGGTTAGCATCACCATCGTTACCCGCGCATCGCTGGGGCTGCTGGCGGTAACCACCAGGCCGTCATCGCGCAGGCGGCCGACAATTTTGGTCACCGTGGGCATTTTAGCCAGCGCGTATTCGGCGATTTGCGAGATGCTCGCCTGGCCGTACTGGTGCGTGATCATCAGCACACGAAAGCGCGAGACGTCCAGCGCAACCTTCTTCAGGGCCAGTTCCACGGTTTGGGTGTAACGGGCGTACACGTTAACAATCCAGTAGAACGGAAACTCTTCACGATGAAACGCGGCGCCCATCGCGCCCTCGCCCGCTGTTTTTTTTAGATTACTCATGCGTTTCCTTACCCCAACATGTCGCAGATTTTTCGATTATACCCTGTGTCTTTCCGCCCGTCCCAGCGCGGTTGCGCCGTGGGCCTCCCCTTGATGAATATTGACGCGACAGAGATCGCATTATGATTCACAAATGCCACACACATAACAATTAAGTATCATTTATCACACACAAAATTGACACTTCCGGCGCGCGTTCTCTATACGTTAGCCAGCCTGTACGACCCATAATCATAATCACAATGTGGAGCTTTTCATGAACGATAGCCCTTCTCTGGAACCGACACCGTCTTCTGCGTCATCGCCGTTCAACGCGCGGCAGCAGGCGGTTATCAATAAGTTGTTCCGCCGCCTGATCGTGTTTTTGTTCGTGCTGTTTGTCTTTTCCTATCTCGACCGTATTAACATCGGTTTTGCCGGGCTGACCATGGGCAAAGACCTGGGGTTAACCAGCACAATGTTCGGGCTAGCCACCACGCTGTTTTATGTGATGTACGTGGTATGCGGAATCCCGAGTAACGTCATGCTGACGATCGTCGGCGCGCGCCGCTGGATAGCCATCCTGATGATTATCTGGGGGATTGCCTCCACCGCCACGCTGTTCGCGACCGGGCCTAACAGCCTGTACGCTCTACGAATGCTGGTGGGGATCGCCGAAGCCGGGTTTTTGCCCGGCCTGCTGTATTACCTGACCTATTGGTTCCCTGCCCATTATCGTGCCCGCGCCAATGCGCTGTTTATGATTGCCATGCCGGTCACCATGGCACTCGGTTCGCTCGCGTCCGGGTACATTCTCAATATGGACGGCCTGCTCAATCTGAAAGGCTGGCAGTGGTTGTTCCTGCTTGAGGGCTTCCCGTCCGTTCTGCTTGGTCTGGTGGTCTGGTTCTGGCTTGACGACAGCCCGGCGAAGGCGAAATGGCTGACCGACGACGATAAGGCCTGCCTGCACGAGATGCTTGAAGCCGACCGGCTTAACGCTCTGCAAACCTAAAGCGCCATCCAGGCGGCCTCTGTCGGGCAAAAAAGTGTGCTGCGCGAGCTGCTAACGCCAACCATTATTCTCTACACGCTGGCCTACTTCTGCCTGACCAATACGCTCAGCGCCCTCAGCGTCTGGACGCCGCTGATTCTGCGCAGCTTTAACGCAGAGAGCAGCAACGTCACCATCGGCCTGCTGAGCGCCATTCCTCAGGTCTGCACCATTGTCGGCATGATCTGGTGGAGCAAACGTTCCGATCGCCGCAACGAACGGAAGCTGCATACGCTGCTGCCGTATCTGTTTGCTGCGGCCGGCTGGGTGCTTACCGCCACCAGCGTCCATCCGTACTGGCAGTTTACCGGGATCGTCATGGCCTCGATGGGAGCCTTTGCGGCAATGGTTATCTTCTGGACGACGCCGGACCGCGCGCTGTCGCTGCGCGCCAGGGCACTCGGCATCGCAGTGATTAACGGCACCGGCATGACCGGCGCTGCGCTGGGGCCGCTGCTGATGGGCATAATGAAAGACGTGACCGGCAGCTTTAATGCCGGAATCTACATGGTTGCCGCCTTCCTGGTACTGGGCGCCGTCATTGTCGCCTTTATCCCGATGAAGGCGGCCCCACGCCAGACGGCGGGCGTCGGCGTAACCGCAGCATAAAAAGTAGGCCGGATAAGGCGTTTACGCCGCCATCCGGCCTACAACACTCACGATCAGAAGGCGTAGCTTGCGCCCACCTGCACCGTACGATCGCGGCCAATCCAGCAGTTAGTGCTGTCATAGCAGGTCAGCGTTTCTTTGTTGGTGAGGTTCTGCGCGCTGGCTTTCAGCATCAGGCCTGCCAGGCTGCTGTCCACCGCAGACATATCGTAAGACAGCGACATATCGTACTGCGTTGTTCCGCCCAATTTACCGGCCTTGTTATCCGGAGAGATTTCCATCGGCCCGGTATAACGCGCCCCTGCGCCGATCGTCAGCCCACGAACCAGGCTCTGGTCGAAGGTATAGTCCCCCCACAGGTTGAAGGCATTTTCCGGCACCTGCGTCGGACGTTTTCCTGGGTAGGTCTCATCCTCGGTGTTGATGGCGTGGGTGTAAGCGTAGTTGGCGATCAGGTTAATATTGTCGGATGGACGACTGATAACCGACAGTTCGGCCCCTTTGGATTCAATTTCTCCGGTCTGGCGGTACACCCAGCTCGGGTCTGCGCTCAGTACATTTTTCTGCCGGATGTTAAACACCGACGCGGTAAAGGTTGTGGCATAGTCTGCCAGCAGGTATTTCACGCCGCCCTCCACCTGCTTGCTGGTGGTCGGTTTCACCTGTTCAGCCGTCAGACCGTTGGCCGGTGATACCGGTTTGAAGCCCTCTGAGTAGCTGATAAAGGGCGACAGCCCGTTGTCAAACGCATACAGCATCCCCAGACGCTTGGTGACCCGATCCTGGGAGATCCACGCTTTCCCATCGTTATTCAGATAGTCGGTAGTCGCAGACTGGTAGTCGTCATAGCGCAGGCTGGCGAGAATATTCAGACCGCCCCAGGCCATCTGATCCTGCAGGTAGTAGCCCTTTTGGTTGTACGAAAGGCGATTTTTCTGCGCGGTATAAAGCCCCAGCGCCGATTCATTCACCTGACCAAAATCCGGGGTACGCATATCGATACCCGGAGTGGTCGATGCATAGCGATAGTGATAATGCGAATTCAGCTTCTGATAATCAAATCCGGCCAGCAGGTGGTGCTGCCAGTCGCCAAGCGTCAGCGTCCGCGTCATCTGGTTATCGATATTGAAGCTGTGCAGATCTTCGTTCGTGGTATAGGCAAAGCGGTTCAGCTCATAAACCGGATTCCCGGTATTCCCGGTGGAATAGACGCTCTGCTGATGACTGTCGATATCAAAGTAACGCGCCTTCTGCGCGATTCCCCAGCCGCTATCAAACTGGTGTTCAAAGCTGTAGCCCACCATCCACTGGCGCTGTTTGAAGCCGTTCCAATCGTCGCCGGCAAAATCGCGTTTATTGGCGTAACTGGAGCGTAAATAGGACAGCGGCATCGGGTTAGATGGCGTCAGGCTCGGCGTATTTTGCGCCAGCGCATCCAGCGTCAGGCGGGTTTTATCGCTCGGTTGCCAGGTCACGCTGGGGGCCAGCAGATAATCTTCATAGCGAGTGGTGTGCGCCTGGTCGTCACCCTCGGTCGCTTTGCCCAGCAGGCGATAGCTCCAGTCGCTGTCAGCAAGACGGCCGGTCGAGTCCAGATAACCCTCTTTAAGGTTGCGAGTACCGGTATTGAAACCCACTTCCGTGCGCGGCGTGGTCTGCGGCTTTTTCCCCTGTATGTTCACTAGCCCGCCTGGCGAACCGCTGCCATAAAGCACAGAGGATGGCCCTTTAAGGATGTCGACGCTGTCAACCAGCAGCGGGTCAATCCGTGCTTTGGTATTCCCCGTGACGTTATAGGGCAACTGGAGTCCGTTATAGAATTCGTTATCGACGTTGAAGCCGCGAATCTTGTATTCGCTCATATAGGTCGTGCTGCCGCGTGACTCGGTCGCGACGCCGGGAGCATAACGCAAAATCTCATTCAGCGAAGTGGCGTGGCGCAGGCTGATTTCATGCTGGCTGAGGGTGTTGATCACCTGCGGCGTTTTACTTTCCGCAACCGCCGATTTGGTGGCGCTGTTGGTCCAGCCAGGCAGGTCGCTCCCCTCGCCGGAAGCGGTGACCACCATCGTGGTTTCATTTTTATCAGCATAGGCCTGCGGCGCAAGGGCGAGCGCGATCATTCCAGAAAGCGCGCAGAGACGAAAAACGGCGTGATTCATTATCGTTATGTCCAAACAAAACAAAGAACGATAATTATTATCATCCGCATTTGATATTCAACACTAAAATAAGAAGGGATTTAGAAATGTGATTTGGATTGGATTTTTACGCCAGCAAGAAACGGCCCCTTGCGGGGCCGTCGGGGACATTATTCGCGGCGAATCAGGCGGAATACCGCCAGCACAACGATGGCGCCAACCACGGCAACCAGGAAGCTGTGCAGGTTAAAGCCAGTCACGCTACCACCAATACCGAATGTGGTAGCCAACCAGCCGCCCACAACCGCACCAACGATCCCAAGGATACAGGTGAGGATAAAGCCACCCCCATCACGCCCCGGCATAATCAGTTTGGCAATAACACCGGCAATCAGACCAAAAATAATCCAGGTAATAATACCCATTTTCCCACCTCTCCTGTTTCCATTAACAGCCATAAAAGCGCCGACATTCTGCGCCGCTAATGTTTCAAGTATAGGTAATTGTTCTTAAAAAACCTGGCCGGGCGATGATATTTTATGCGCATGGATACGAAAATTGACGTAGGCACTGTCTTCAGCCCGCGGTATCGCGCAAATCTGTTGAGATGTTAAATATTTTCATTTAGAGGCTGAAGTTCTGTTTACCGCCGCCGATACCCCTTTAAGAGCCTGCCCTTCAGGAGCCATTTCAGGTGAGTGAGCATAACGCACAGTTTCTTAAACAAAATCCATTAGCCGTATTAAATATTCTGCGCGATCTTCAGCAAGCTAATGCCGCGCTGCGCGTGAGCTGGTCTTCGCGCCAGTTTATCAGCCGTATTCTTGATGCCAGCCAGAACCGGCTGGTGATTGATTTTGGCAGCAGTGAAGAAGACAACGATGCCGCCAGAACGGCAAGAAATCTCAGCATGGTGGCCGAAACCAACGGTGCGAAAATAGAATTCACCGTCGCGCAAATGCAGGTGGAAAACTATCAGGGGCTGCCGGCCTTCAGCATGCCGACACCGCCCGCGCTGTGGTTTATTCAGCGGCGCGAGTTTTTCCGCATCCCTGCGCCGCTGTATCCCGCCTACTACGGCGTCGCAAAGCTGCCGGACAAAAGTCCGCTGCGTTTTCGTTTGTTCGATTTATCGCTTGGTGGCATGGGCGCGCTGCTGGATGCACCGCCGCCGGAAAGCCTGATGCCCGGTATGACGCTGAAAGAAGTCGAGCTGGATATGGGACCCTGGGGACGTTTTCGCTGCGATGCGCAGCTGCTGGCGATCAGTGAACGCAAGCTGGTGGACAGTAAAAATGAAACCATCGTGACGCCGCGTCTGAGCTTCCGTTTTCTGCATATGAACCCGGTGCTCGAACGCTCGCTCCAGCGGATTATTTTCTCACTGGAGCGAGAGGCCCGCGAGCGGGCCAACAACGTCCGTTAACTACATGGCGTCCATCGCTTTCTGTACCTTCCAGATATAACGCGGTGCCTGCGGTGCCGGGTGGTTTTTCACGACGTGGTCAAAGAATTCATCCTTGTCCAGTTCGTTAATTTCGGCAATCGCCTTTTTCCTGTCCGATGAGAAGGTGCGCAGCAGCGCACCTGCGCCGTTGGCGTAAGACACCACCAGCGCATATTGCATCACTTCCGGGTCGTTAATTCCCGCCAGCGAACCGTGTTCCAGTATGCTCAAGTAGGCCGCGCCCATGGAAATATTGCGCTCCGGATTTTTCAGCTCGCTGGTCGACGGTTGGCCGCTCCAGCCCATATGACGATAAACATCCAGCCCGGAGGTGGACGCTTTAAGCTGCATCAGCCCTACCGCATTGGATTTACTGACCAACGTTGGGTTGCCGCCGGATTCCACGGCGATAATCGCGGTGATCAGACGCGGGCTGACGCCCCATGCCGCACCGGCTTTCTCGCTAATTGGCATCCACTGCATCGCTCGCTTCACCGGCACCTCAGGGTTCCAGGGTGGATTACGGTAATCCGATTTAGAGCTACATCCGGCGAGTAATACAATTAAAAAAGCAAACCATCTCAATTTCACGCATCTATCCTTTTAGCTGAACTTTGCTGCCGTTAATGACAACCATGGGCTCAGGCGGCATGATACTCGTTTCATACTCTGCAAGGAAATGCCATGTCTCAGTTTCATCTTATCGCCCCTTCCGGCTACTGTATTAACCAATCCGCCGCGCAGCGCGGGGTATCGCGATTAGAAGACGCTGGACATCAGGTGGTTCATCAGCAGGTCATCGCGCGGCGCGATCGTCGCTTCGCCGGTGATGAAAATGCGCGGCTGGCCGATATCAACAGCCTCGTTACGCTCGCGGGTAAAAACCGCATTGTGATGCCGGTACGCGGCGGCTACGGTGCCAGCCGTCTGCTGGACAACATCGACTGGCAGGGCTTAGCCAACCGCCAGAAACACGATCCGCTGCTGATCTGCGGGCACAGCGATTTTACGGCCATCCAGATGGGGCTGCTGGCCCACGGCAATGTGATCACCTTCAGCGGGCCGATGCTGGCAGGCAATTTCGGCGCAGAATCGCCAGAACCCTTCACCGAGACGCACTTCTGGCAGGCGTTAACCCGCCCGGAGTATTGCATCGAGTGGGCGGGCGATGGCCCGAACTGCGATACTCAGGGCACCCTGTGGGGCGGCAACCTGGCAATGATGACCTCACTTATCGGCACCCCGTGGCTGCCGGACATCCGTGACGGTATTCTGGTGCTGGAAGATATTAACGAACATCCGTTCCGCGTCGAGCGCATGCTGTTACAGCTACTCTATGCCGGGATCCTGCCGCGCCAGCGAGCGCTGGTGTTGGGCAGTTTTAGCGGCGCGACGCCGAATGATTACGATGCCGGCTACGATCTTAACGCGATGTACGACTATCTGCGTTCCAGGCTGTCGATCCCGGTCATTACCGGCCTCGATTTTGGCCACGAACCGTGCACGGTGACGCTGGCGCTGGGTGCCCATGCGCAGTTGACGCATTCACTCGGGCGTTCCACGCTCACCGTCAGCGGACACCCGGTATTAACTGAATAAAAAACAATAATCACCGCTTATTAATCCAATGTTTGCGCCCTAAATATGGTAACGTTTTGTGACTAGCAAGCACGTTTAGGGGAGTACGTGAACATTGGACGCCACGGCAGTTATTAGTCTCTTTATTTTGGGTTCTGTCTTAGTAACCTGCAGTATTCTCTTAAGCTCATTTTCTTCCCGCCTCGGCATCCCGATTCTGGTTATCTTTTTAGCCATCGGCATGCTTGCCGGCGTTGACGGTATTGGCGGTATCCCGTTCGATAACTACCCTTTCGCGTATATGGTCAGCAACCTGGCGCTGGCGGTGATCCTGCTGGACGGCGGGATGCGCACCCAGGCCAGCTCGTTTCGCGTGGCGCTGGGTCCGGCGCTGTCGCTGGCGACCGTAGGGGTGCTGATCACTTCAGGCCTGACCGGCATGATGGCGGCCTGGCTGTTTAATCTGGATTTGATGGAAGGGCTGCTGATTGGCGCCATCGTCGGTTCAACCGATGCAGCGGCTGTGTTCTCGCTACTCGGTGGCAAAGGATTGAACGAGCGCGTGGGTTCGACGCTGGAAATTGAGTCCGGCAGCAATGACCCGATGGCGGTATTCCTGACCATCACCCTGATTGCCATGATCCAACAGCATGAAAGCGGCCTGAGCTGGATGTTCCTTGTGCATATTATCCAGCAGTTCGGCCTGGGAATTGTGATTGGTCTGGGCGGCGGCTACCTGTTGCTGCAAATGATCAACCGTATTGCCCTGCCCGCCGGGCTGTATCCGCTGCTCGCACTCAGCGGCGGGATCATGATTTTTGCCGTCACCACCTCACTCGACGGCAGCGGTATTCTGGCGGTGTACCTGTGCGGCTTCCTGCTGGGCAACCGGCCGATTCGTAACCGCTTCGGCATTCTGCAAAACTTTGATGGTCTGGCATGGTTGGCGCAAATCGGCATGTTCCTGGTTCTGGGGCTGCTGGTGACGCCGTCGGACCTGCTGCCCATTGCCGTTCCGGCGCTGCTGTTGTCTATCTGGATGATTTTTGTTGCCCGCCCGCTGTCGGTGTTCGCCGGGCTGCTACCGTTTCGCGGTTTTAACCTGCGCGAACGCACGTTCATCAGTTGGGTTGGCCTGCGCGGCGCGGTACCGATTATTCTCGCCGTGTTTCCGATGATGGCCGGGCTGGAAAACGCGCGGCTGTTCTTTAACGTTGCCTTCTTCGTGGTGCTGGTCTCGCTGCTGCTGCAGGGCACATCGCTGTCGTGGGCGGCGAAAAAAGCCAAAGTGGTGGTCCCGCCGGTCGGCTGGCCTATTTCACGCGTTGGGCTGGATATTCATCCGGAAAATCCGTGGGAACAGTTTGTGTATCAACTCAGCGCCGAAAAATGGTGCGTCGGCGCGGCGTTGCGCGACCTGCATATGCCGCCAGAAACGCGCATTGCCGCCCTGTTTCGCGATAACGTCCTGCTGCATCCGACCGGCAGCACCCGGCTGCGGGAAAATGACATTCTCTGCGTAATTGGCCGCGAACGCGATCTGCCGTCGCTGGGTAAAATGTTCAGCCAGTCGCCGCCGGTCGCGCTCGATCAAAGCTTCTTTGGCGACTTTATTCTCGAAGCCCAGGCGAAATTTGCCGACGTGGCGCTGATTTATGGCCTCGACGGCGGCGAAGCGTTTCGCGACAACCAGCAGTCGCTGGGCGAAATTGTCGAGCATCTGCTGGGGGCTGCACCGGTCGTCGGTGACCAGGTTGAGTTTGCCGGAATGGTGTGGACCGTGGCAGAGAAGGAAGAAAATCAGGTGCTGAAGGTGGGCGTGCGGGTAGCCGAGGAAGAATCCGAGTAGTGTGTTGTGCCGGAGGGCGCTGCGCTTATCCGGCCTGTCGTAAATCTGTAGACCCGGTAAGCAAAGCGCCACCGGGCTACACGGCAAATAGTTACACTGTCACAACAGGTACACGCGGTGCCAGCGCGCACATGAGCTCGTAACCAACGGTGCCCGCGCTGGCGGCCACGTCATCAATCTTAATCTCCTGCCCCCACAGTTCTACCGCAGTACCAATTCCCGCCTGCGGGCACGGGGTTAAATCCACCGCCAGCATATCCATTGAAATCGCGCCAACTGTTCCCGTGCGAATACCGTCCACCAGCACCGGTGTGCCGTTCGCCGCGATACGCGGGTAGCCGTCGGCATAGCCGCAGGCAACAATCCCGATACGCTGCTCGCGGCTCGCCCGATAGCGGCTGCCGTAGCCCACCGCATCGCCCGCCCTCAGGTTCTGCACGCCGATAATCTGGCTGCTCAACGTCATCACTGGCTTCAGGCCGGTGTTGGCAATATCCTGCCACTGGCCGGAAGGTGATGCTCCGTACAGTACGATGCCCGGTCGCACCCAGTCGAAATGGGTTTCCGGGTGCCACATTGTCGCCGCAGAGTTGGCAAGCGAGCGCGGGCAGTCCAGCCCTTCTGCCGCCTGTTCAATGAGACGCATCGGTGCGGCGACGCCGTCGGTGTTCTCCGCTTGCGCAAAGTGCGACATCAGCGTTATCGCCCCGACGTTGCTCATGCCACGCAGCTGCTGCCAGAGGCTGTTCACCCGCTCAGGCGCGAAGCCAAGGCGATTCATCCCACTGTTGATCTTCAGATAAACATCAATCGGCGCGTGCAGGCGCGCGTTTTGCAACGCTTTAATTTGCCAGTTGCTGTGCACGCTGGTGGTCAGCCGGTATTTATCAAACAACGGCAGTTCGTCGGCGTGGAAAAATCCTTCCAGCAACAGAATCGGCCCTTTCCAGCCGCGCTCGCGCAGCAAAATGGCTTCTTCAAGGTTGAGCATGGCAAAGCCGTCGGTTTCCCGTAGGGCGTTCCACACCCGGTCCAGGCCGTGGCCGTAGGCGTTGGCCTTGACCACCGACCAGACGCGAGCGCCGGCAGCGGCACGACGGGCAATGGCTAAGTTCTCTTTCAGCGCCTGCAGATCGATGCTGGCGAGCACGGGACGTGACATGCGTTCTCCTTAATGGTGCGCACCATGCAAGTGCTGTGGGCGAGCGGGTGTAAAGCCCGGCGAGTAGCGCGCAACGCTGAGATCATCATAGGGTATCGCTGGCATTCTGCCAGACATCAAATCGCTCAGCAGCTGCCCCGAGCCACAGGACATGGTCCAGCCCAGCGTGCCGTGTCCGGTATTCAGCCACAGGTTTTTAAACGCCGTTTTGCCCACAATCGGCGTACCGTCCGGGGTCATCGGGCGCAGCCCGGTCCAGAAGATGGCGTCTTCCACGCGTCCGCCGCGCGGGAACAGGTCGCCGACCACCATCTCCAGCGTCTCGCGACGTGGTGCCAGGAGTTCGGTGTTAAAACCAACGATCTCCGCCATGCCGCCCACGCGGATGCGGTTATCAAAACGGGTAATGGCAATTTTGTAGGTTTCATCGAGGATGGTTGACACCGGCGCCCCGCGCTCTTCGACGATGGGAATAGTCAACGAGTAGCCTTTGAGCGGGTAAACCGGAATATCCACCAGCCCTTTCAGCATGGCGGTTGAATAAGAACCAAAGGCCATCACGTAGGCATCGGCTTTGACCAGTTCATCGCCGCACTTCACGCCGACAATACGCTCGCCGTCTTTAATCAGGCTATCAACCGGGGTATTAAAGCGGAAGGTCACGCCCGCCTGTTCAGCCATTTTTGCCAGCCGTTGTGTAAACAGCTGGCAGTCGCCGGTTTCATCGTTTGGCAGACGCAGGCCGCCGGTGAGTTTATGCGCCACGTCGGCCAGCGCCGGTTCGACCTCAGCCAGACGAGATGCTTCCAGCAGCTGATACGGGACGCCAGCCTCTTCCAGCACGGCGATATCGCGGGTGGCGTTCTCATACTGTTGGGCGGTGCGGAACAGCTGCAGGGTGCCGCCCTGGCGACCTTCATAGGCAATACCGGTGGTTTCACGCAGGGTCTTCAGGCAGTCGCGGCTGTATTCCGCCAGCCGCACCATGCGACCTTTGTTTTCCATGTAGTGGCGCGTGTCGCAGTTACGCAGCATTTGCCACATCCACTTTAACTGAAAACCGGTGCCGTCGAGGCGAATGGCCAGCGGCGCATGGCGCTGGAACATCCATTTAATCGCCTTTAGCGGTACGCCCGGCGCAGCCCACGGTGCCGCATAGCCCGGCGAGATCTGCCCGGCGTTTGCCGCGCTGGTTTCCAGCGCTGGACCCGCTTCGCGGTCAATCACCGTCACCTGATGCCCCGCCTGACTTAAATACCAGGCGCTGGTCACGCCCACCACGCCACTTCCCAGTATGACAATGTGCATAGCCACTCCAGTCCAGAATGAGTAAAAGAACAATCTTCTAATTACAAATTGATAACCCAGATGAAAATATTATTCAACATATGCTTTTTTTATGGTGACTTACCTCACAGAGCGCCCATACAGCGGGCCAGCGGAGAAATTGACATCTCATGCTGCCCGCTATTTTTTGTCAGCATAAAATCCTGCAAAGAGGCAAAATTATCGCCAGTAAAATGAATAAATCATGAAGTTTAGAAAGGACGGTTGTTACAGAATTTCTGCGGTGTTCTATTCTTGAAGTGAGGCTCTCCGCACAGAGAGAGTCGCCAACAATGAGGGCGCGCTAATGGCTACAATTGACTCGATGAATAAGGATACCACTCGTCTGAGCGATGGACCCGACTGGACGTTTTCGCTGCTGGAAACCTACCTGGCGGAAATTGACCGGGTGGCCAAACTATACCGGCTGGACACCTATCCGCATCAGATTGAAGTCATTACCTCTGAGCAGATGATGGACGCCTACTCGAGCGTCGGCATGCCGATTAACTACCCGCACTGGTCGTTTGGCAAAAAATTTATTGAAACCGAGCGCCAGTATAAGCACGGGCAGCAGGGGCTGGCCTACGAAATCGTCATTAACTCTAACCCGTGTATCGCCTATCTGATGGAAGAGAACACCATCACCATGCAGGCGTTGGTTATGGCGCATGCCTGCTATGGCCACAACTCCTTCTTCAAAAACAACTATCTGTTCCGCAGCTGGACCGACGCCAGTTCGATAGTTGACTACCTGCTGTTTGCGCGCAAATACATCACCGAGTGCGAAGAGCGCTACGGGGTGGACGAGGTTGAGCGGCTGCTCGACTCGTGCCACGCGCTGATGAACTACGGCGTTGACCGCTACAAACGACCGTCAAAAATTTCGTTGCAGGAAGAAAAAGCACGGCAGAAAAGCCGCGAAGAGTATCTGCAAAGCCAGGTGAACACCCTGTGGCGTACGCTGCCAAAACGCGATGAGGAAAAAGCCGTTGAGTCCGCGCGCCGCTACCCCTCGGAGCCGCAGGAAAACCTGCTGTACTTTATGGAGAAAAATGCCCCGCTGCTGGAGCCGTGGCAGCGCGAGATCCTGCGCATTGTGCGCAAGGTCAGCCAGTATTTTTACCCGCAGAAACAAACGCAGGTGATGAACGAAGGCTGGGCGACGTTCTGGCACTACACCATCCTTAACCACCTGTACGATGAAGGTAAGGTGACCGAGCGCTTTATGCTGGAGTTCCTGCACAGCCATACCAACGTAGTCTTCCAGCCGCCTTACAATAGCCCGTGGTACAGCGGCATTAACCCCTACGCGCTCGGCTTTGCGATGTTCCAGGACATCAAGCGCATTTGCCAGAACCCGACCGAAGAGGATAAATACTGGTTCCCGGATATCGCCGGTTCCGACTGGCTGACGACCCTGCACTTTGCGATGCGGGATTTCAAGGATGAGAGCTTTATCAGCCAATTCCTGTCACCGAAAATCATGCGCGACTTCCGCCTGTTTACCGTGCTGGATGACGATCGTAATAACTATCTGGAAATTTCGGCCATTCACAATGAGGAAGGGTATCGGGAAATTCGCAACCAGCTGTCCTCCCAGTACAACCTCAGCAACCTGGAGCCCAACATTCAGGTATGGAACGTCGACCTGCGCGGTGACCGTTCGCTGACGCTGCGCTACGTGCCGCACAACCGCGCGCCGCTCGATAAAGGCCGTAAAGAGGTGCTGAAGCACGTGCATCGTCTGTGGGGGTTTGATGTGCATCTGGAGCAGCAGAACGCGGATGGTAGCGTGGAGCTGCTGGAGCGTTGCCCGCCGCGGCCAAACGCATTGTAGCCTCTATCGTAGCCCGGACGAGGCGCGAAGCGCTGACTCCGGGAAGGCTTTCCCTTTCTGTTGTAAGCCGGATAAGCAAAGCGCCATCCGGCCTACAGGGAACAAAATCAGCGCACTGACTAGCGACTATGGATAGCTAAATCACCCGGCAGCGTTTTCTGCATGCGGTGCCAGATCTCGCCGCTCTCGTGCCCATAGCGGCGCACCGTTTCGTACACCTTCTCATGCTCGCCCTTCTCGCACAGCTCAATCAGCTTATGGTAGAAGCCCAGCCCCAGCGCGCGCGCTTCCGGGCTGGAGAAATAGTGGCGACCCAGACGGGTATACAGCCCTTTCATCCCGTTAAGGATAAGCCCATAAATAGGGTTGCCGGAGGCAAAAGCCAGGCCGCGGAACACGCTATAGTCGAGCTCGGCAAAGGCGTCGGCATAATCTTCCACTTCACGCGTTTTTGCCAGCACTTCCAGCGCCTTATCAGGATGCTGACGGAAAGCGGTACGAATGTAGATGGTTGCAATATTGGTGCGAACGGACAGCAGATTATCAATCAGCTGCGGCACGCTGTCATGATCGAGGCGCGCCAGCGTCTCCAGAATATTGAGCCCGGACGTTTCCCAGAAGTTATTCACCTTCGTGGGCTTACCGTGCTGAATTGTTAACCAACCGTCTCGCGCCAGGCGTTGCAACACTTCACGTAAGGTGGTGCGGGTTACCCCAATTAATTCAGAGAGTTCGCGTTCAGCCGGAAGAATTGATCCTGGAGGAAAACGGTTATTCCAGATACTTTCGACGATGTATTCTTCAGCGAAACCCGCCGGGCTTTGCGCCTTAATGACCATAGTAAAAATTCCATTACACAGCGTTGCAATTACACTCATCATACCAGAGCCAACATAGCGCAGATAGCGGGACAACCTAATTAAAAAGGGATCGCCGTTTCATTTTTCACATTTCTTTTTAAGGACGGAAACGGCCCTTCCAGGGGGAATTCTGGCAGTTGCGCGCATTTAGTGGTAAAAAATGTCATCTTTTCAGGAGGAAGACGATTGTCATGGACATCTCTTACGGTCGCGCCTTGTGGCGCAACTTTTTAGGCCAGTCGCCTGACTGGTACAAGCTATTACTGCTGATTTTCCTGGTCATTAACCCGCTGGTCTTTTTAATCAATCCGTTTGTCGCCGGATGGCTGCTGGTTGGTGAGTTTATTTTCACGCTGGCGATGGCGCTGAAGTGCTATCCGTTAATACCCGGCGGCCTGCTGGCCATTGAAGCGGTGTTTGTCGGCATGACCTCGGCCGAGCATGTGCGAAATGAAGTCGCGGCCAACCTGGAAGTACTGCTGCTGCTGATCTTTATGGTTGCCGGCATCTACTTTATGAAGCAGCTGCTGCTGTTTATCTTTACCCGCCTGCTGCTGAGCATCCGCAGCAAGCGGCTGCTGTCGCTCGCGTTCTGCATGGCGGCTGCATTTCTGTCGGCTTTCCTCGATGCGTTGACCGTTGTGGCGGTGATCATCAGCGTGGCGGTCGGTTTTTACAGTATCTACCATCGGGTCGCCTCTTCTCGCCCGGACGATGACGATCTGCTCGACGACAGCCATATCGATAAACACAACCGCGAAGTGCTGGAGCAGTTCCGCGCTTTCCTGCGCAGCCTGATGATGCATGCGGGTGTGGGTACTGCACTCGGCGGTGTCATGACCATGGTCGGCGAGCCGCAAAACCTGATTATTGCTAAGGTGGCCGGCTGGCACTTTGGCGAATTCTTCCTGCGCATGTCACCGGTCACCGTTCCGGTATTTATCTGCGGGCTGATTACCTGCGTGCTGCTGGAGAAATTTAAAGCCTTTGGCTACGGCGCGGAGCTGCCAGAGCCGGTACGGAAAATCCTCCATGATTTTGACGTGCGCAGCAGCCAGCAGCGCAGCCGTCAGGAAACCCTGCGCCTGGTCGTGCAGGGGATTATCGGCGTCTGGCTGGTGCTGGCGCTGGCGCTGCACCTGGCGGAAGTCGGCCTGATTGGTCTGTCGGTGATTATCTTTGCCACCTCGTTTACCGGCATTACCGACGAGCACGCCATCGGCAAAGCCTTCACCGAAGCGCTGCCGTTCACCGCGCTGTTGACGGTATTTTTCGCGGTCGTGGCGGTCATCATTGACCAGCATTTGTTTGCACCTATTATCGACTTTGTGCTGCAAGCCTCACCTCACGCTCAGCGGTCGCTGTTCTATCTGTTTAACGGCCTGCTATCGTCGATTTCGGATAACGTATTCGTGGGCACCGTTTATATTAATGAAGCCAAAACGGCACTGGATAACGGCGCAATCGACCTACGCCAGTTTGAGCTGCTGGCTGTGGCAATTAATACCGGGACAAACCTGCCATCGGTGGCGACGCCAAACGGCCAGGCCGCGTTCCTGTTCCTGTTGACGTCAGCGCTGGCGCCGCTCATTCGCCTGTCCTATGGTCGAATGGTGTGGATGGCGCTGCCTTATACGCTGGTCCTGACGCTCGTGGGCCTGCTGTGCGTCGAGTTTACTCTCCAGCCCGTTATCGACTGGATGATGAATAAAGGAATGTTGGTGCTTCCCGCAATAACCCACTAATATAGCTGCGCTTCTCAATGCCCACGGTTTTCCGTGGGCATTGAACTGCCATTTACGAATAATTGCGTATAGCCAGATGGCAGGGCTAACGTTTTCGTTTACACTGCTTTTTCAAAGCACGTTCCAGGGAAATGATTATGTTGCGATATTTAAACCAGAGCTCACGTGGCCGCAGTGCCTGGTTATTGCTGGCGTTAACCGCTTTTGCGCTTGAGTTGGTGGCATTATGGTTTCAGCATGTGATGCTATTAAAACCATGCGTACTGTGCATTTATGAGCGCTGTGCGCTGTTCGGCGTCATGGGCGCCGGTCTGGTAGGGGCGATTGCGCCGAAAAGCCCGCTGCGCTACGTCGCGCTGCTGATTTGGCTGTATAGCGCCTTCCGCGGTCTGCAGTTGGCCTGGGAACACACCATGATTCAGCTGCACCCGTCGCCGTTTATGACCTGCGATTTTATGGCCCGCTTCCCAAGCTGGCTGCCGCTGGATAAATGGCTACCGCAGGTGTTTGTGGCATCCGGCGACTGCGCCGTGCGCCAGTGGGAGTTCTTATCACTGGAGATGCCTCAGTGGCTGGTCGGTATTTTCGCCGCTTACCTGCTCGTGGCGCTGCTGGTGCTGATTGCCCAGCCGTTTAAACCCAAAAGACGCGATCTTTTCGGCCGTTAATCCTGAACGCTGCCAGCAGCATCGCCTTTGCGGTTGGCAGCGTGTTTACCACATCCCCGTCAGTGATCCAATCCCGTAGCCAGCCGCTAAAAGTAGCCCCCAACCACAGAGATTAATCATCACTGCCAGCATTAAAAGTTTTATGGAATTACGCATGATTATCCCTCTACCAATACCGATAAGTTATCTATCGGCACGGAGAAGGAATGACGTAGCGTTTTTATTAGCAGAATAATAAAACAGAGGATTCGCGAATAAATCCGGCTTTAGTCAGCCCATTCCGGCTTATTTAAAATATGATCCTGCCAGTCGCGTACTTCCGATTCTTTGACCGCAATATGGCGCACCGAAATACGCTCGCCGTGCATCGCTGCTTTTGAACCGGTCAGCAGCGGGTGCCACGCTGGCAGCCCCTTTCCTTCTGCCAGCAAACGATAGGCACAGGTCATCGGCAGCCATTCAAAGGTGGGCAGATTGTCACGCGTGAGCTTAATACAGTCAGGCTCATACTCGAAACGACGTTCGTAGTTACGGCACTGGCAGGTTTTGATATTCAGCTGTTTGCAGGCGACGTTGGTGAAATAGATTTCATCGGTGTCTTCATCCATCAGCTTGTGCAGGCAGCACTGCCCGCAGCCATCGCACAGCGACTCCCATTCGGCGTCGGTCATTTCATCAAGGGTTTTGCTCTGCCAGAAAGGTAATTCGCTCATCGGGATGTCCACATCAAAAATCAGGTTGCACCTTATAACCAGTCTGGCACAGGGATGCAAGTTTTGCCGCCTAAAACAGGCGGCAAGCAGCCGTTACAATACGCGGGTGGCCAGCGACAGGCCGTTAAACAGCACCTCGAGCTCATCGCCCGCGTGCAGCGGGCCAACGCCTTCCGGCGTACCGGTGAGCACCACATCGCCCGGTTTCAGGGTAAAGAAACGGCTCATATAGGCAATCAGCGGCACGATTTTGTGAATCATATCGGCCGTGCTGCCCTGCTGACGCACTTCGCCGTTAATCTTCAGGCCCAGCGATGTATTCTGCGGATCGCCGGCGAAGTCAGCGACAGGAATGAAACCCGAGATCGGGCACGCGTTATCAAACCCTTTGGCCTTTTCCCACGGCTGCCCCGCTTTTTTCATTTTACCCTGAAGATCACGCAGCGTAAGGTCCAGCGCGACGCCGTAGCCCGCAATGGCCTGCTGGACGTGCTCCGGCGTAGCCTGGCGTAAGGTTGCGCCAATCAGCACCGCGAGCTCAACCTCATGGTGTACCGACCCAAGGCCCTGCGGCAAAATCAGCGGCTGGCGCAAATCGCACAGCGATGTTTCCGGTTTAATAAAGAGAACCGGCTCTTCCGGCGTCGCGCTGCCCATTTCCTGAATGTGTTTGGCGTAGTTACTGCCCACGCAAACAACTTTGCTCACCGGGTAATCCAGCAGAGCACCCTGCCAGTTATGATGCTGATACATGCTTTTCCCTTACTTGTTCGTCAACCAAGGACACACATCGGCCGCAGGCGCAGATTATTCGCCCTTATTTTGTGACTCAGCCAGATGCTGCTTTAACAGATTTTCAGGCGGCGGCGGGATCTGTAAATAATACCCCTGCTCTTTTAACGCCTGTTTTACCTTTTCCAGATCGGCATTGATCAGTTTCTTACGCCCATCCAGCGGCAGCAGCATTGCCAGCTGCGGCTGGCCGAAGCCCTTCATCAGTTCTTCAGGCACGCGAGAGAAATCGTCTTTTTTTTCGACATACAAATAGGTTTGATCACGTTTAGAACTACGATAAATCACACAAAACATACTTTATACTCGGAATTAGGACTGTGGTTACTTGCTTGAATATATTAGTGACTATAACATGACTGATAGTCTTCGGAATATCGCTGCGCATGACGCGGCGGTAAATAGCAAATTGAGTAAGGCCAGGATGTCAAACACGCCCATCGAACTTAAAGGCAGTAGCTTCACCTTATCTGTGGTCCATTTGCATGATGCAAGACCCGAGGTTATTCGTCAGGCGTTAGAAGACAAAGTCGCCCAGGCTCCGGCTTTTTTCCGTCACGCCCCGGTCGTGGTCAACGTCAGCAACCTTGAAGAGTTTACCCAATGGCGCGCAATCCAACAGGCAATCATGTCCGTTGGCCTGCGCATCGTGGGCGTCAGCGGCTGCAAGAACCCGCAGTTTAAAGCGGCCATTGACCAATCGGGTCTCCCTTTATTGACTGAAGGTAAAGAAAAAATCGCCCGCGCGATGCCCGTGGAGCAGCCTAAACCGGCAGAACCCGAGCCAATTGTTAGTCCGATCACAAAAACGCGAATGATTGATACCCCGGTACGTTCCGGTCAGCGCATTTATGCACCAAACTGTGATTTGATTGTGACAAGCCACGTCAGCGCGGGCGCAGAGCTTATCGCCGACGGGAACATTCACGTATATGGCATGATGCGTGGACGCGTTCTGGCAGGCGCCGGCGGAGACCGGGAAGCACAAGTATTTTGTACCCACCTGGCAGCGGAGCTGGTCTCCATTGCCGGGGAATATTGGCTGAGCGATCAGATCCCAGCCGAATTTTATGGCAAAGCGGCGCGCATGCGCTTAGGCGACGGCGCTTTGACTATTCAACCGTTAAATTAATCCCTTTTTAACAAGGAATTTCTATGGCACGCATTATTGTTGTGACTTCAGGTAAAGGGGGCGTGGGTAAGACCACCTCCAGCGCGGCCATCGCGACTGGTTTGGCGCAGAAGGGAAAGAAAACGGTCGTTATCGATTTTGATATCGGTCTGCGTAACCTTGACCTGATTATGGGCTGCGAACGTCGCGTAGTTTATGATTTCGTTAACGTTATTCAGGGTGATGCCACGCTGAATCAGGCATTAATCAAAGATAAACGTACCGATAATCTTTATATCCTGCCGGCGTCCCAGACGCGCGATAAAGATGCGTTGACCCGCGAAGGCGTCGAGAAAGTGCTCGACGAGCTGAAAAAGATGGAGTTCGACTTCGTGGTCTGCGACTCCCCTGCCGGTATCGAAACCGGCGCGCTGATGGCGCTGTACTTCGCTGACGAAGCTATCATTACCACCAACCCGGAAGTGTCCTCGGTACGTGACTCCGACCGCATTCTGGGCATTCTGGCGTCGAAATCCCGCCGCGCCGAAAATGGTGAAGAACCGATTAAAGAACACCTGCTGCTGACGCGCTACAATCCAGGCCGCGTAAGCAAAGGCGATATGCTGAGCATGGAAGATGTGCTGGAAATTCTGCGCATCAAACTGGTTGGCGTCATTCCGGAAGATCAGTCCGTACTGCGTGCATCAAACCAGGGCGAACCGGTTATCCTGGATACCGTGTCTGATGCAGGCAAAGCCTACGCCGACACCGTGGATCGTCTGTTGGGAGAAGAACGTCCTTTCCGCTTCATTGAAGAAGAGAAGAAAGGTTTCCTCAAACGCCTGTTCGGAGGATAACTCATGGCATTACTCGACTTTTTTCTCTCACGGAAAAAGAATACCGCCAACATTGCTAAAGAACGTCTGCAAATCATTGTCGCGGAACGCCGCCGCAGCGATGCAGAACCGCACTATCTGCCGCAGTTAAGGAAGGATATTCTGGAAGTGATTTGCAGGTACGTGCAGATTGACCCAGAAATGGTCACGGTGCAGTTAGAGCAAAAAGACGGGGATATTTCGATTCTGGAACTCAACGTCACGCTACCGGAAGCAGAAGAGTCAAAATCCTGACTTTCGGCGGTGTAAAAAAAGGCGCTAGTGATAGCGCTTTTTTTGTGTCTGCCATTTGAGGATAAGGCGTCGTGGAGACCTGATAAGCGCAGCGCCATCAGGCATGCCCCGAGCAGGTTGCCGGATGGCGGTCGTTAGCGCGGGTATTCCGCCAGCAGTTTATCTAACGCGCCAGAAAGCAGCTCACCTCGCCAGCCGGAAATCATTTCCGGGGCGGTAGTGCGCGGCTTCAGCTGCCAATGCCAGTTAAGCAACTGGTTAATCTGCCGACGTGAGGCCAGCATCTCCGCGCTGACGTCGTTCGCCTGCCCGACTTCCTGCACCAGCGCTTTGATCTCTTTAAACGCTTTACGGTAGCCCGGCATATCCATCAGGTTGAGCAACGGCTCCGGCAGCGCATCATCAGGCAGCGCCTGTGCCTTAGCAACCATGCTAATCAGCGCCTTACCGTGGAAGCGAATTTCGCTCCCCGATAGCCCAAGGCTGTCGAGCTCGCCGAGGCTGCCCGGCATATAGCGCGCCACGCTCCACAAATGCTCTTCACGAACCACAAAGTTCACCGCCATGTCACGATCGCGAGCTTTGCGCAAACGCCATTCGGCCAGCAGCTGCAGGCAGGCAAGCTGGCGGGTACGCAGCTGCCAGGCGTTGGTGATATCACGCCATGCGTCGCACGGGTCGGTCACTTCCTGGCGGCGCTGTTGCATCAGTTGGCACTCATCAAGCGCCCAGGCCAGACGCCCCGCCTGTTCGGTTTCCGCCATCAGCTTATGGGCGATAGGCAGCAAATACCAGACGTCCGCCGCCGCGTAGTCACACTGACGCGACGTCAGCGGACGTGCCAGCCAGTCGGTGCGCGATTCGCTTTTATCGAGCTCAACGCCGGAGTACTCCGCCACCATTGCCGCAAAGCCCCAGGACATCGGGCGACCGCAGAACGCGGCAAGCACCTGGGTATCAATCAGCGGCTGCGGCATCGCACCGAAGACATTCATAAAGACTTCTAAATCTTCACTACCGGCATGCAGGAACTTAGTAATGTTGCGATCCTGCATAATCGCCTGCAGCGGCGACCAGTCGGTGATATTCAGAGGATCAATCAGCGCCGTGCGCTCACCGTCGAAAAGCTGAATCAGGCCCAGCTGCGGATAATAGGTGCGGGTGCGGACAAACTCGGTATCCAGCGCGACGGAGGAGGTCTGACGCACCGCATCGCACAGAGTGCGGAGCGCGTCGTTGGTGGTGATCATCTGATAGTTCAAATCTTACTCTCTTAGATTGCGCCAAAAAAAACGCCAGCGGAGCTGGCGTCTGGCATCGTAACGCGTAACTTATGCCTTATTGTCTACTTTGGCACGCGCTTCGTCACGTAATTCTCGTCGCAAAATTTTTCCGACGTTCGATTTTGGCAATTCCTCACGGAATTCCACCAGCTTCGGTACTTTGTAGCCGGTCAGCTGGCGGCGGCAGAAGGTGATCAGCGCTTCTTCGGTCAGACTCGGGTCCTTTTTCACCACGAAAATCTTCACCGCTTCCCCACTGTTGCCTGACGGCACGCCGACCGCAGCCACCTCCAGAACGCCGGAGTGCTGCATCACCACGTCCTCAATTTCATTCGGGTAGACGTTAAATCCCGACACCAGAATCATATCTTTTTTACGGTCAACGATACGCAGGAAGCCTTCGTCATCCATCACCGCAATATCACCGGTATGCAGCCAGCCGTCTTTGATGATTTCAGCGGTTGCATCAGGACGCTGCCAGTAGCCTTCCATCACCTGCGGCCCCTTCACGCACAGTTCCCCCGGCTGGCCGGCGGGCACTTCGTTATCGTCATCATCCACCAGCTTCACGTCGGTAGACGGCACCGGCAGACCGATGCTGCCGCTGTGGTAATCGATATCGTGCGGGTTAACGCTCACCAGCGGCGCGCATTCGGTCAGGCCGTAGCCTTCCAGCAGATACTGGCCGGTCAGCTTCACCCAACGCTCGGCGACCGCGTGGTTTACCGGCATTCCGCCGCCGGCGGACAGATGCAGCGTGGAGAAGTCAAGCTGCTGGAACTCTTTGTTATTCAGCAGCGCATTGAACAAGGTGTTAACCCCGGTCATCGCGGTAAACGGATATTTCGCCAGCTCTTTCACCAGCCCGGGAATGTCGCGCGGGTTGGTGATGAGGATATTCTTGCCACCCAGCTCGATAAACAGCAGGCAGTTCATGGTCAGCGCGAAGATGTGATACAGCGGCAGCGCGGTGATCACCACCTCTTTGCCTTCATGCAGCAGCGGCCCGTAAGTGGCCTTTACCTGCTCGAGGTTAGCCAGCATGTTACGGTGCGTCAGCATCGCGCCCTTCGCCACGCCGGTGGTGCCGCCGGTATATTGCAGGAAAGCAATATCATCGGCCGTCACTTCGGGCTTAACGTACTGCAGCCGGTAGCCCGCGTGCAGCGCGCGGCGAAACGAAATCGCGTCCGGCAGATGGTACTTCGGCACCAGGCGCTTAATGTACTTGACCACGAAGTTCACCAGCGTGCCCTTAGCGGTCGACAGCTGATCGCCCATTCGGGTCAGGATCACATGCTTCACCTGGGTATTCTCAACCACTTTTTCCAGCGTATGGGCAAAGTTGGAGACAATCACGATGGCCTGTGCGCCGCTGTCGTTCAGCTGATGCTCCAGCTCGCGCGGGGTATACAGCGGGTTAACGTTTACGACAATCATCCCGGCGCGCAGAATGCCAAACAGCGCCACCGGATATTGCAGCAGGTTCGGCATCATCAGCGCGACGCGATCGCCCTGTTTGAGGCCCAGCCCCTGCTGGAGGTAAGCGGCAAAGGCGCGGCTGCGCTCTTCGAGCTTACGGAAGGTCATGACTTCGCCCATATTCACGAAGCCAGGCTGGTCGGCGAAGCGCGTCGCCGAATGTTCAAACAGTTCCACCAGGGATTGATAACGGTCAGGATTGATCTCTGCCGGGACATCGGCAGGATAACGGTTGAGCCAAACCTTTTTCAAAGCATCACCTCTAAAATACGTATTCGTCGTCATCGCAACCCCAAATGGTAAACTTTCGTTAACATAATATTAACTCAGCGTACCAGTTTAAGAATTAATCGGAATTAAGGTTGCGAAGCGCGTCACTCTTTATTTTTTTTATATCCATTACAACGAAGAAACAGCGGACTAGCCGCTGTTTCTTTTTTGACGGTTTGACCGCAAAAATTATTCCGTTACGACGTTACGTACTTCAGCCGGGCCGGGGTTATACCAGCCCCAACCGCCGTAGCCGTAGTTCCAGGGGTGCGGGCCAAAGACCCACGGGTCGATAGGCTGCGGCGGCATCACCACCTGCTGGGTCACGCGCCAGCGTTTATAGCCGGTGACCTGAACGTGAAGGAAATTGTACTTCGTGGTGCCCACTTTGCCCTCAACGGTGCCGACAATCGGCCCGACGACCGTCACCAGCTGGCTGCGGAAATCCACCGGGTCGAGGAAACCGTTAACGTCGGCGTAAATACGCCCACGCGAGGCTTCGCCCAGAATAGGCCGCGCGCCGCTATCCAGCGGTACCGTGGCGATTTCCAGGCGGGTATGGCCCTGCTGATTTTCAATCCCCACCACCGTACCGCCAAAGCGGGACTCCTGCCCGACGTACAGCTGTGGTGCCGCCATCACCCGAACCAGATCCTGCTGCGGCGTAGGGCTGCTGCCCTGTATGGCATCCGGCACGCTGACGCAACCGCTTAACGCTACGGCGATAAGCCCGGCAATGGCGCCACGAACGATGAATTTTTTACCTGCCATGATGCTGCTCCCGATCTCAATATTCACTTACTAAGATTCATTCGCGGCCAGGAAGTTTCTTCCACGCAACTTCATTACGCAAATAAACGGGTTCCGCTTTGTCTACGGCGACCGTTTTGCCCTGAGCCAGTCGCTGACAGGCAATCGGCAGCATATCTTCGGCCTCAGGCAGGTTAACTCCGCCGTCGCGCAGCGTCACGCTTGTTCCCTGCGCCATCTCAGGCCATGCGGCCCAGCCGGTGCCAACGGTGGCCCATTCGCCGCTCAGGGCGCTCAGGCGCTGCTGTACCGCTTCCGGCTTAAGCACCGCTTCGCTTGCTTCGCCGTGCCATACGCCCTGCTCATCACGCTGGTACTCAGCCCAGTACACTTCGCCCATGCGCGCATCGATAGCGGCCAGTACGCGGGTTGCGCCCTGTTTGCGCCACGCCCCCTGCGCCATTGTCGCCAGCGTGGATACGCCGATCATCGGCAGCTCGGCGCCCAGCGCCAGCCCCTGCGCAATACCAATGCCAATACGCACGCCGGTAAAGCTACCCGGCCCGCGGCCGAATGCCAGCGCGTCGAGGTCGGTAAGGCTCACGCCGCCTTCAGTGAGAATATCCTGCACGATCGGCAGAATACGTTGAGTGTGTTCACGAGGACAAAGCTCGAAGTGAGCACAGGTTTTACCATCATCCCACAGGGCAGCCGAACAGGCTTCCGTGGCAGTATCGATAGCCAGAATTCGCATGGTTAGTCGCGCTCTCGCAGTTACGGATCAACAAAATGGCGCGCATCTTATCACACTTTGCCACGCATTACCGCGTCGATGACAGCGCCAGGAATCGCACCGCCCGGCGAATATCGCGGGTGCGCGGGGCCGGCGGCAGGCTGGCGAGGAACGTTGCCCCATAAGGGCGCATCACCAGACGGTTATCGCAAATCACCAGCACGCCGCGATCGTCAACGTCGCGGATCAAGCGGCCCACGCCCTGCTTGAGGGTAATGACCGCATCAGGGAGCTGCACCTCCTCAAACGGATCGCCGCCACGCAGGCGACAGTCTTCCATTCGCGCCTTCAGCAGCGGATCGTCCGGCGAGGTAAACGGCAGCTTGTCGATAATCACCAGAGAAAGCGTATCGCCGCGCACATCAACCCCTTCCCAGAAGCTGCTGGTGGCAACCAGCAGGGCGTTCCCGGCGCTGACAAATTGTTGCAGCAACTGGCCTTTACTGGTTTCACCTTGTAACAACACCGGCAGGGTCATGGTGGCGCGGAACTGCTCGGCGAGATCGCGCATCATGGCGTGCGAGGTGCACAGCATAAAGCAGCGCCCGTCGTTGGCCTCAATCAGCGGCTTAAGCATCGCGGCCAGATGGCGCGCGGCGCCGGGCTGATTGGGCAGCGGCAGATTGCGCGGCACGCAGAGCAGCGCCTGGCTGGCGTAGTCGAACGGGCTTGGCAACAGCAGCGAGTGCGCCGCTTCAATGCCCAGTCGTTCGGTAAAATGGTGCAGATCGTCGTTCACCGACAGGGTGGCAGAGGTGAAAATCCAGCTGCCCGGCTTGGCCGCCATCACTTCTTTGAATTTATCCGCGACGGTCAGCGGCGTCAGCGCGAGGGTGAAGTGGCGGGAATTACATTCATACCAGTAGCTATAGCCGGGTGTGTTGATCTCTTTTAACCGCTTAAGCCGCGCACGGTAGAGCGTGGCTCGCTCAAAGGCGGCGTCGAGCAGCGCGGAGCGGCCGAGCGACAGCTTTGCGACGTCGTAACACAGCTCAAGCGCATCGTCGAGCAGCAGCAGCGCGCGCTGCACGGCGCTGTCCGCCAGCAGATCGCGCAGGTTTCCGCGATAGCCCGGGTCGCCCACCTGCAGGCGGAAATCCTGCGTCGCCTGCGCCAGGCGGTCGGCACATTTCTGTAGCTGCTGGGTATCTTTGAGTTCAGTGCGGTAGGCAATAACCACGTCTTTCGCGAGATCCAGCAGCTGGCGGCTGGAAAGCGACTGGCCGAAATACTGGCTGGCGATATCCGGCAACTGGTGGGCTTCATCGAAGATCATCACATCGGCCTCGGGGATCAGTTCACCAAAGCCGCTCTCTTTGACCACCATGTCGGCAAGAAACAGGTGATGGTTAACCACCACCACGTCAGCGTCCATGGCTTTTTTACGCGCCTTCACGACAAAACAGTCCTGATACTGCGGGCAATCGCTGCCCAGGCAGTTGTCATTGGTACTGGTGACCAACGGCCAGGCCTGGGAGTCTTCAGGGACGCTCACGCAGGTGCTGATATCGCCATCAAGCGTCTGGTTAGCCCAGCTACGCAGCAGGATCACATCGCTCAAGGTGTTAACAGGCAGGTCGCCACCCGCCAGCGCCTGCTGCTCCAGACGTTCGAGACACAGGTAGTTTGAGCGCCCTTTCAGCAGCGCCAGCTTACCGGTGAACGTCAGCGCCTTCGCCACGGTGGGCAGATCCCGACTGTAGAGCTGATCCTGTAACGCCTTGGAGCCAGTAGAAATAATGACTTTTTTACCCGCACGTAGCGCGGGCGCCAGGTAGGCGTAGGTTTTACCGGTACCCGTACCGGCTTCCACTACCAGCGGCTGACCTTCGTCAATCGCCTGAGCGACGGCGTGCGCCATCTGACGCTGCGGTTCACGCGGTTTAAACCCGGTTATCGCCTGCGCAAGCTGGCCGTCTGCTGCAAAATCGTCCGTCACGTTACCCCCTGGAAAAATTTCCAGTGATTATGTCAGGCCAATCGGGCTTACGCCAGCCGAAGTCGTGACGCGGCGGCGACAATGTGGCAGTCTTAGCGCGATGACGTGATGTGAATAAGGAAATGGAAATGACAATTGTACGTATCGATGCCGAAGCGCGCTGGTCTGATGTTGTGATCCACAACCAGACCCTCTACTACACCGGCGTACCGACAAACCTGGACGCTGATGCGTTTGAGCAGACGGCAAATACGCTGGCGCAGATTGACGCGGTGCTGGAAAAACAGGGCAGCAATAAGTCGCGCATTCTCGACGCCACCCTCTTCCTGGCGGACGGCGATGATTTTGCCGCCATGAATAAAGCATGGGATGCGTGGGTGGTTGCCGGTCACGCACCGGTGCGTTGCACCGTGCAGGCGAAGCTGATGAACCCGAAATATAAGGTTGAGATTAAGATTATCGCCGCGGTGTAGATCAGTATGCCGTGCCTCCCCGAATCGGTGAGGCACGGTATCTGCACGCCGCCATCCGGCAACGTGCGCCAAATGCCTGATGGCGCTACGCTTATCAGGCCTACAATCCCGGACACCACATCAGCTGCTCTTTCAACTGTAGCGTCTCCTGAGGCAAGCACTTCAGCACGTCACGATAGCTCGCCGACTGCTTTGGATACCCGCGCACCGTCTGCAACAGGACACGCAGCGCGCTGTCCCAGACAATCCCCTGCAAATCGCTGTATGGCCAGAGATCCGGTTCGCGGATAAACGGTACCAGGTAGTCAATTCCCTGCTTCACCCCGCGCCCGTCACGAATGTGGTTCCAGCGATCGAACTCAACGTGCTCGGCATAGCGGTTGAGCAGCAGGTGCGCCTCAAGGTTAAACAGCGAGTAGTGGAATGGAATGGTGCGCTCCAGTTCCATCGTCTGCTTGCCGTCCTGGTCAATCTGCGCCGCCATACGCTGGGTGATCCCCTGCTCAATAATCCTCGCCACCAGCCCTTTGTCACCGTAGAACAACGCATTCACCGCGCGCTGGGCGTCGTACCAGGTGCCGTGGTTGTTGTGCCAGACGTATTCAGAATGGCCGATTTCGCTGTAGTACATCCAGTGGTTAAAGTCGCGGAACCACTGGTGCAAACCGATAATATCGTCGGTATCCAGTACGCTGGCGCCGTTAATCAGCCCGATGGTGTCCACCACCATCCACAGCAGGCGGGTATCGATAAGCCCGGTGCCGCGCCCGGAAACAATCCCCGGAATGGCCTGGCCATAGTTCAGATGCGGGTTCATACGCGTATCCGCGTCAAGGAACCAGCAGCGTATCTGCTGCGCCGCAGCCTGCGCGTACTGACGCTGACCGGTGAAATACCACGCTAAACCTAAAGTCAGGCAGCGTTCACACATGCGGATAATTCGCGACGTGTCGGTATCGTTATTTTCACACTGCGGGTTAATGTGCCCGTCGCGGCGAATATACGGCAGCCCGTTGGGCCGCCGGGGATTGGGCCACCAGTAGGTGCCCAGACTGTAATAATCATGCGCATCGCCGCTCGCCGGGCGCAGCTTCTTATGCACCACGCTTTCCGGCGGCTCGCGCCGAAGCTGGTCCGCCTCGGCCACCAGCTTGCTCAGCGCCAGCTGCAGCGGCGAAAACGGCTGTTTCAGCCCCGCGCGGGCGTTTTCAAGGCAATTTTCATCAAGGGTGTACAGCTTCATCGCCACCTTATTGTTCCTCCAGGCATGCTATGCGCTGGCCGCTTTGTGCGTCGAACAAATGCACGCCGGAGAGCTTCGGCTGCAGCCAGATATTATCGCCCTCTTTCACCGCCAGGCGCTGCTTAAAGACCGAAGTAAAAGCGCCGCCGCCGGTGTCGCAGAACAGCTGCATGTCTGAGCCGGTGTTTTCCACCGCCGTGACCTTTGCCGCCAGCGCATCATCGCGCGCCTCGTGCACCACGTTGACCTGTTCCGGGCGAATCGCATACACCACCTGCTGGCCATGTTTGACCTGCATCCCCGTCGGCAGCGCCAGCAGCGAACCATCCTTCAGACGCAGGCTGGTGACGCTGCCATTGAGCACCACTTCGCCCGGCAGCTGGTTGATTTCAGGCGATCCGATAAAACCAGCAACGAACAGATTGGCCGGCTGGTCATACAGCTCCAGCGGCGTCCCGGCCTGTTCGATACGACCATCGCGCAGCACCACAATCATCTGGCCCATAGTCATGGCTTCAATCTGATCATGGGTCACGTATACCGAGGTGGTTTTCAGGCGTCGGTGCAGGTCACGAATCTCGCCGCGCACCTGGGTACGCAGCTTGGCATCCAGGTTAGAGAGCGGTTCATCAAACAGGAACACCTGCGGTTTACGCACGATAGCGCGCCCCATCGCCACGCGCTGACGCTGGCCGCCGGAAAGGTCCTTTGGCAGACGCTCCAACAGCGGTCCCAGCCCCAGCAGCGACGCGGCTTCGTTCACTTTGTCGTTAATTTCGCCTTTCGGCAAACGCGCCATTTTCAGGGCAAAGCCCATGTTTTCACGCACCGTCATCTGCGGATAGAGCGCGTAGCTCTGAAATACCATCGCAATATTGCGCAGTTTTGGCTCCACGTCAGTGACGTTCCGCTCGTTAATATGCACTTCGCCGCCGGAAATCTCTTCCAGACCGGCAATCATCCGCAGCAGCGTTGACTTGCCGCAGCCGCTCGGGCCCACCAGAACGCAAAACTCGCCGTCAGGAATAGTCAACGACACATCTTTAATGACGTGTGCCTCGCCGTATGATTTACGCACGTTATTCAGTACAACGGATCCCATCGGTAGCTCCTTATCCTTTGACCGCGCCGGACATAATCCCGCGGTTGAAATGTTTTTGCAGGCCCAGGTAGACGATGATGCTCGGCAGCATCGCTAACAGCGTAATGGCGATAAAAATGTTTGGCGTGATGCTCTCATCGGTACGCAGCGTGCCGAGGATCACCGGAATGGTGTTCAGGCTGTCCTGGTTCACCACAATGAGCGGCAATAAATACTGGTCCCAAATCATGATGAAGCCGAAGGTGACCACCGTGCCCAGCGCTGGCTTCACCAGCGGCAGGATGACGTGGAAGAAAATCTGCCACTCGTTGGCACCGTCAATCCGCGCCGCCTCTTCCAGCTCTTTCGGAATCGCCGACATAAATTCGGTCAGCACGAAGATGGAGAACGCCCAGCCGACCACCGGCAAGATCATCCCGAGGTAGCTGTTGTACAGCGAGGCGTCAATAAACGGCAGCCGCCAGTTAATGATCATGTACAGCGGAATGGCGATGACCTCTTCCGGCAGCATCATGGTCGAGAGAATGACCAGGCTCACCAGCGCCACGCCGCGAAACTTTTTACGCGCCAGCGCATAGGCGGCCAGCGCGCTCACCGACACCTGCAGGATGGTGCCGAAGAACACCACCAGGATGGAGTTCAGCAGATACTGCCAGACGCCAATGTCCTGCCAGGCAAAGATAAAGTTTTCCAGCGAGAACTGGTTCGGCCACGCCAGCAGCTCCCCCGGCTTCACCGGCGCGCCGCTGAACGCGGTCGCGACGATGCCCCAGAATGGTCCAACAAAAACAATCAACAGCAGCGCATAGATGCACCAGCGTCCTGCGGTATCCCAACGTTTACTTAACATCGCGGCTCCTTAGTAACGTGCGATACGTTTTTTCAGCGTCAGATGGCAGATGGTTAACACCACCGTGAAGGCGAACAGCAGGAATGACACCGCCGAGGCGTAGCCGTAGTCGAACTGTTCAAAGCCCAGCTTGTAGATATGGGTCATGATCATCTCCGTGGCGTTAGACGGCCCGCCGCCGGTGGTGGCATACACTTCGGCAAACACGCGGAAGCCACGAATGAACGAAAGCATCAGCACTACCGACAGCGCGGGGATCATGCCGGGCAGCGTGACGTAGCGCAGGCGGTTCCACCAGTTTGCGCCGTCGACGTTGGCGGCGTCGTACAGATCGCGGCTAATGCCTGCCAGCCCGGCGATGAAAATCACCATGTTGTAGGGCACCGCTTTCCAGATATGCAGCAACATAATCACCCCAAGCGCCTGATCGGAGCTGGCCAGAAACCCCTGGTCGGCCACGCCAAACCAGCTGAGAATATGGTTTACCACCCCATTCGGCGTTGGGTTGAACAAAATACGCCACATTTCGGCGACAATCGCCGCACTGGTTACCGCAGGCAGGAAGATGGCGGTACGGATGAAACGCAAATGGCGCGCCGGGCCTTCCAGCAGCATCGCGAGGAAGAACGCGAGAATTGCGGCCGCAAACATCGTCACTAATACGTACAGCAACGTGTTGACGACCGCCGCGTGCAGCTCCACGTCGGCAAAGGCACGGGTAAAGTTCGCGAACCCCACCCATTCGTCCGGCTGGTTAAAGTTGACCTTATAAAAGCTCATCACCAGACCCTGGATCATCGGGATAAACTTAAACCAGCTGAAGATCACCAGCGCCGGGGCGAGAAACAGCCAGGGTATCAGCGCCCGTTTGCGCTTTGCCGTCAGCCAGCCGGTCGCGTCAGGCGAAGCGGCTTGCTTTAGCGGCGAGGACTTCGTCTCATGCAGCGTCATCACTTACTCCTTTATTTAGCCAGCACATTTTGTTTCGCCAGCTCGGCATTGACCTTCTCGTCCGTCTTTTTCAGCTCTGCGGTAATATCGCTGTTACAGTCAGCAAAGATACGGTTGAAACCGTCGGCAGCGACCTGACGCACCGGCGTCCAGTTAGGGATTTGCGGTACGTAACGGCCCTGCTCGTTATACAGGCGGGCAAAAGTCTCCCAGCGGTCGTCCTGATAGACGTCCTTCACGTTGACATTCTGGTTCACCGGCAGGCGCACCACCGGAATATGCTGGCTGCCCTTGCCCATCCCGATCTCCTGCCCTTCCGGCGAGATCATGAATTCAATAAATTTGCGCGCCGCCTCTTTCTGCTGGCTGCTTTTCATCATAAAGACGGTGGTTCCTTCGGCGAGGGTCGCTTCGCCTTTCGGCCCGACAACCGGCACCACTTCGAATTTCTCCTTACCCGGGTCTTTATCAAACAGCGCAATATGGTACGGGCCGCTGAAGAACATCCCGCTCTGCCCGGAACGGAACGACGGGATCACGTCGGCAGTCGTCGCGTTAATCGCCCCCGGCTGAGTCACCTTCTCGCACATCATGGTGCGCATAAAGGTCATCGCCTGCGCGACCTCCGGCGTAGCCAGCGAGGCGCTGAACGTCCCGTTATGTTCTTTGACGAAATCACCGCCCGCCTGCCAGATAAAGCTGCTCATAAACCAGCTGGCGTAGCCGCGCGTGGTGGAGCCCGGCATGATAAAGCCGTAGGTATCGTTTTTACCGTTGCCGTCCGGATCCTGGGTGGTAAACGCTTTGGCCAGCGTCTGAATATCCTCCCAGCTTTTCGGCTGCGGCAGACCCAGCTTTTCACGCCAGTCCTTGCGCACAAACAGCGCGAAGGTTTGCGCCGAGGTCGGTACACCGTAGTACTTGCCATCGATATAACGGGTGCTGTTCCAGGCGGTAGGATAAAGCTGGTCGCCGCCGCTGATGGTTTTCGGGTCGATCTCATCAGCAATACCGAGCTGTATAAACTGGCCCAAAGAAGCCGCATCGTTGAAGATCAAATCAGGTAGGGCGTTGCCCGCCGCCGCACGCGCCAGGCGCTGCTCGAAGTCGGTCGTGGCATTGAAGTATTCAATTTTTATCCCGGTCTTCTTCTCGAACGTCTCGGCCTCCTGCTTATAGATATTCTTCGAATCGTTGCTGGCGCGGATCCAGACGTTAAGCGTCGTGGCGGCGTAGCTTTGGCTCACACCAAGACCCAGGGCGGAAAGCAGTAATAATGAACGTAATTTATTCGCAGACATGGTGGCATATCCTTTATTGTAGGGCACAACGGTAAATAAATTCGCACCGGCTGTTTATCATTTCCTGATAAGCAGCCGACATTAATACAACGGACGTAAACGTTATTTTCGAATATTAAATAGAAATGTATTTTCCAATACAACCACGCCAAAAAGAAATCCCATTTCAAAAACGCAAAAGTTGAATCAGATCACATGAAAAAGTGACAATAAAAGTGACTTAATTATTAAATCATTAAAAATCATAAAGATATAATTTTACGCATTTCATTGAAGGAATCAAAAAATGTAGAAAATGGCCAAAATATGTGATCCGCACTACATTAAATGCGCCATTTTTTATTCACACCGCTAAATATGATGAAAGTCACAAAAAAAATCACTTTGTCTTTTACACTGCACGCAATCCTATTTCAGAAATTATTTTGTTAATTAAAAAGCCTGCCTTTTGCGTTTTATTAAATACGCAATGGGGTAATTCTCTTGTTATCTTTTCTCATATTTGCAGAAGGGTTATCACTATGAGTTCAATACCACGTCAAGGACTATTAGGCATTGCCTTACTCTGTTCCGGGCTGAGCGCGTCGCTGTACGCCGCCGAACCGTACACGCTGGATGCTAAAGATCTGGCCTTCAGCCGTCAGCAGATCGCCGCCAAAGACCCGCTGTTCGTGCAGGCCGAAGGCGCGCTGTTGAAAAAGGCGGATCTGGCGCTAAAGCACCCGCTGTTTTCAGTTATGGATAAGTCGCTGGTCGCCGCCAGCGGCAACAAGCACGATTACTACAGCTTCCCGCCTTACTGGTGGCCGAACCCCGACACCCAAGACGGCTTGCCGTACATTCGCAAAGATGGGCAAACCAACCCCGATGCCAACAGCGACGCCACCGACAAAAACCGGCTGGTGAAGATGAGCAACGATGTCTCGACCCTGGCACTGGCCTGGTATTTCTCACATGACGACCGCTACGCACAAAAAGCGGCCGCGCAGATAAAATCCTGGTTCCTCGATCCTAAAACCTACATGACGCCCAATCTCCAGCATGCCCAGGCCATTCCCGGTATTAATACCGGGCGTGGCATTGGGATCATCGACAGCCGGGCGCTGGTTGAGGTGGTTGACGCCATCGCCATTCTGCAGCCGTCCGGTGTGCTCAGCGACAAAGAGATCGGCGAGCTGAAGACGTGGTTCGGTGATTTTTATCACTGGATGACCACCAGCCAGAACGGTTTTGAAGAAGAAAACTGGCACAACAACCACGGGACCTATTTCGATATGCAGGCCGCGACATTTGCGCTGTTCAGCGGCAACGCCGACGAAGCCAAAAAACGGCTGTACATCACCCAGCTACGCCGCATCGCCGGGCAGTTTGACATAGAAGGCCGCCAGATGGCCGAGCTGGAGCGCACGCGTCCCTGGCACTACAGCAACTTTAACCTTGACGCGTATAACCGTCTTGGTCGCCTGGGCGAAAAAGCGGGCGTCGATATCTGGAACTTTACCCTCGACGATCACAGCCTGCGCAAGGGCTACCAATACATCGCCGGCTTTATCAACAGCGACGCCGCCTGGCCGTGGAAAGATCTCGATAAAATGGATGACAAAAAAGCGCTGCGTAACCTTGCAAGCGCCGCTCACGCCTGGCCGGATGACGCACAGTTCCGTGAAAAAGCCCGGTGGCTGCGGGCAAAATATCCTGACGATATCACCACGCTGATTGCCCCGCTGCCAGCGTCGACAGAGGCCAGGGAAAACCAATAATGAAACAATTTTCTGGGCTATGGCCCGAGATTGCCAGACGTGCAGCCGGCAATAGCGGCCTGATTGAACGGCTCATTAAGGATGCACAACCGGCGCTCCACGCTGCGGTCTGTATTCCGCAAAGCGGGATCGCCACCTGGAATCTCTACTATTTTTGTCCGCACCACGGGGTGCGGCTGACCTGGCAGGCGGACTCACCGCACCATCATCGCTGCCCGGTGGACGGCGAAGTCTTCAGCGGCGAGCCGTGGGACGGCGCATGGTGGCGAGAAATGAACGGGCGCAACGCCAGCGCCTGTCAGCAGTTGGGGCTACTGTGGCAATTGACTGGCGAAACCGCCTACCGCGACAAAGTACGCACCCTTCTGATGGGCTACGCTGACGTTTATCCGGCCTATGAAGTGCATGGCGATATTCCGCACAACGGCCCGGGGAAAATGAACGCGCAAACTCTGTGCGAAGCCAACTGTATTCTCGATATGGCGCTGGGCTATGACTTTATTTGCCAGAGCCTTAGCGTGGCCGAACGCGAGCATATCAGCCGCCACCTCCTGCGCTGTGCGGCGACCTTTTTACAGGCGCATCGCAGTCCGCAAATCCATAATCATGAGGTGAAAATCAACGCCGCCCTCGGTGTACTGGGTTTTGTGCTGGAAGATGACAGCCTGCTGGAGTTTGCCGTTAACGCTCCCTACGGCCTTCGCTGGCAGCTCGAGCACGGCCTGCTGGCGGAAGGTCTGTGGTTTGAAGGTTCGGTACACTACCACTACTACGCGCTACAGGGCTTTTTTGCCTTTGAAAAACTGGCGCGCGGCAGCCGCTGGAGCCTGATTGACGGCCCGTGGTACCGGCAGATGCTCAGCTTCCCGCTGTCGCTGCTGCTCCCCGACGGTACCTTCCCACGCCTGAACGACTGCATTGCCGGTCAGGAGAAGCTGCACCACCGGGATCTGTACGAATTCGCGTGGTTTATCTGGCGCGATCCGCAGTACGCGGCGGTGCTGCAGTTTACCGATGTGCAGACGGATGAAATGGAAACGCTGCTCTGGCGCGCCCAACCGCTGCCAGAGGTCGCGGCCTCCCCCATCCCCGAGCATTCCCTGTTTGCCCCTGGTGCCGGTTTAACCCTCTGGCGTCGGCCGCAGCAACGGCAGGCGGTGCTGATAAAACACAGCCCGTGGGGCGGCGAACATGACCACTACGATCGCCTGAGCCTGCTGCTGTGGCACCGGGACGGCTGGCTACTACCGGATCTGGGCACCACCGGCTACGGGGCCCGAATGCACTATGACTACTACAAAAACAGCGCTACTCACAATACGCTAACGGTTAACCAGACCAATCAGCCGCCTGCCAACCCAACGGTACTGGGCCAGCATCAGGGTGACGACTATTTGTGGCTGGATTGCGAGGTGGACTGGGGGCAACCGCCGCCGACGCTTAACAGCCACACCCGCGTCGAGTGGGACGCCGAAGCCTGGCGCGAGGTACGCTTCCGCCGTCGTCTGCTGTGGCTGGACGATGTGCTGATCGACCTTTCGACGGTCGATAATCCGCATCGCCAGCAGCTTGACTGGACGCTGCATCTGGCGGCGCAGGCGCTTGACCAAAGCGGCACACCGCAGCCGTTCTCACTAGGCGGTCCGCTGCGAAACATGTCGTCGTCGACCGTCACGCCGCTGTATGGCTGCCAGCCGCGCCACTTTGCTCGCGAAGGCGATACCTTCGCCCTGTGGCTGGCCGGTGACGGAGAGCTGTGGCAAGGGCTGGCGCCGGATAACCCGGCGGTGAGCGACCTGAGCTATCTGGTTATGCGTAACCATCTGCCGCAGGCACAGTTTGTCTGTCTGTGGGATTTGGCTACCCGCTCACCGCTCACTGAAGTCAGCGTACACACCGCACGAGGCGCTACGCAGCTCACCTTCTGGCGAGGCGAGCGAGCGGCGCACGTCACGCTGCACGACGACCCTCAGCTGTTGCCGGATATCCAGCTTTAACCCGCCGCCTTCCGGCAACGGAAGGCGTATCTACCGCTTCTCAACGGTAATCAGGGTGACGAAAGGATGATACTGCCAGGGGATCGAGCCCCCCTGCTGGTACATTTTAGAAATGGTGCCGTCCAGATAGAGCATCTGCCGGACGTTGAGACGAGATTTTGCATAGCAGGCAAAATCGTAGAAATTGGTTTCGCGTTCGCTCAGCATAAATACCACCTTTCCCTGAGCGGTGATGCCGACGCCGTTGCGCAACTTGCGCGAACTGGCCGACGGCTTGAGTCGCCAGTTGATGATGCCATTTTCAATCAGCATCGGGCCGGACTGAACCGCGTAGTCCATGCCCTTCGTCGACTTTAGCTTATCGAGGCTGACAATCCCCGCCTGCTGACCACGCAGATAGAATACGCCCCCGGGCTTAATGAAAAAGTTGCCGCCGCCGGAAGCCCGGTTGAGGGCCGCTTTGCGCTCGCCGTTTTCAATGTACAACCCCAGCGGCGCATAGGCTTTATCGTAGATTCCGCCGTTCATCGCCATGTGCACCCGACCGTCGTCGTTAATCACATTAAGCAACCCACGCAGCGAACCGTAGGCCTTACCGTCGGGCTTAAGCCAGTACATCGCAATACGCTCGCGAGCAGCATCAACGGTATAGCTTTGCAGCGTCAGTTGAGGATCGGTTAGCGAGCAAGATTCTGCGGCCGCTGCTGTCAGCGGCGCTATCGCCAGCAGCAGCGTTAAACGGGATGCCATCGCTTACTCGTCTTCGTCCTCAAAGCGGGCGACGATGCGCTCACCGGTGTGGTTCGCACGCAGTTCATCGGCTACCAGCGCAATAGCCTGGCCGCTCGCCATACCTTGCGCCATCAGTTCCTGAATACGCTCGACGGCTTTCTGCTGCTGCTCATGGCTCAGTGAAGGTAATCCTGCAAACATTATTGACTCCTGCTACATTGTGGGCGCTTATTATTTCATGCTGCCCGATTCTTCGCCAGAGGCAGCGCAGACCTGGCTGGACAGAATAACCATGTTACACCCTTCTACGATGACGCTGCCGTGGCGACAGGACGCCGCGGAATTCTATTTTGCCCCGCTCAGCGCCTCTCCGTGGGCGATGATGCTGCACTCCGGCTACGCCGATCACCCGCACAGCCGCTATGACATCGTGGTCGCCGAACCCTGTGCCACGCTGGTAACCCACGGCGAAATAACCGTGGTAAACCACGATGGCAGCAGCCATACCTCAACGGCTGACCCGCTACATCTGTTGCAGCAGACGCTGGACGCGCGCGGTTTTGCTCGCGAGCCGTTAAGCGATTTACCCTTTACCGGCGGTGCCGTTGGGCTTTTCGGCTATGATTTGGGGCGACGGTTCGAAACGCTGCCGCAGCACGCCGAACGCGATATCACGCTGGCAGATATGGCGGTTGGCCTCTACGACTGGGCGCTGATTGTCGACCACCAGCGCGAGGTCGTCACCCTGCTCAGCTACGGCGATATCGATGCGCGTCTGGCATGGCTCCAACAGCAGGCAATGCCTGAGACCGAGCCCTTTGCTCTGACGTCGGCCTGGCACTCAAACATGAGCCGCCAGCAGTATGGCGAGAAGTTCCGCCAGGTGCAGGCCTATCTGCACAGCGGCGACTGCTACCAGGTCAACCTGGCGCAGCGCTTTCAGGCCCGCTATCGCGGCGACGAGTGGGCAGCATTTGTCCGCCTGAATCACGCCAACCGCGCGCCGTTCAGCGCATTTTTACGTTTTGCCGACAGCGCTATTTTAAGCCTGTCGCCGGAGCGTTTTATCCATCTGGAACAAGGGCAGATCCAGACCCGCCCGATTAAAGGCACCCTGCCGCGCCTCGACGATCCGCAGGCCGACGCCGCGCAGGCGCAGAAGCTGGCCGCATCGCCGAAGGACCGGGCAGAAAATCTGATGATTGTCGACCTGATGCGCAACGACATTGGCCGCGTGGCCACACCCGGTAGCGTACGCGTGCCGGAACTGTTTGTCGTCGAACCCTTCCCGGCGGTACACCACCTGGTGAGCACCATCACCGCCGAACTGCCCGCCGCGCTGCACGCCAGCGATCTGCTGCGCGCCGCTTTCCCCGGCGGCTCCATTACCGGTGCGCCGAAGGTGCGGGCAATGGAGATTATTGACGAGCTGGAGCCGCATCGTCGTAACGCCTGGTGCGGCAGCATCGGCTATCTCAGCGCCTGCGGCAATATGGACACCAGCATTACTATCCGTACCGTCACCGCTACCGGCGGCACGCTTTACTGCTCCGCTGGCGGCGGTCTGGTCGCCGACAGTAATGAAGATGCGGAATATCAGGAAACATTTGATAAAGTGAATCGTATCTTACATCAACTGGAGTCCTGAACATGGAAGAGCGTTCGCTGAATCTGGACGACTTTCTCTCCCGCTTTCAGCTGCTTCGCCCGCAGCCCAGCCGCGCGGCCTTAAACGCCCGCCAGGCGGCGGTGCTCGTGCCCATTGTGCGCCGTCCCGAGCCGGGTCTGCTGCTCACGCAGCGCTCAGCGCGTTTGCGCAAACACCCCGGACAGGTAGCGTTCCCCGGCGGCGCGGTAGACAGCAGCGACGCCTCGCTGATTGCCGCTGCCCTGCGTGAAGCACAGGAAGAAGTCGCCATTCCGCCAGAAAGCGTGGAAATTATCGGCATGCTGCCGCCGGTCGACAGCGTCACCGGTTTTCAGGTGACGCCGGTGCTTGGCGTGATCCCGCCGAATTTGCACTATCACGCCAGCGAAGATGAAGTGGCCTCCGTGTTCGAAATGCCGCTGGCCGAAGCGCTGCGTCTGGGCCGTTACCATCCGCTCGACATCCACCGTCGCGGCAATTCGCACCGCGTCTGGCTCTCCTGGTATCAGCACTATTTTGTCTGGGGCATGACCGCCGGCATCATTCGTGAGCTGGCGCTACAAGTGGGCCTGAAGCCCTGACTATACTTATCATAACCGCCGGTTTTCAGTATTAGTAAAATCACAGAGATTCATTAGTTAAATTCATGTGAATAGTTAAGCTGAACGCCGGGTTCCCTCATACACTATGCGCAGTTATTACATCGTTGCCGCAACAACGCGGCAACCCTGTCAGGAGTGTTAAAGTGATTAGTATATTCGACATGTTTAAGGTGGGGATTGGTCCCTCATCTTCCCATACTGTAGGGCCGATGAAGGCTGGCAAACAGTTCGTCGATGACCTGGTCGAAAAGGGACTGATTGATGACGTGACGCGCGTTGCCGTCGACGTCTACGGTTCACTGTCCCTCACCGGTAAGGGCCACCATACCGATATCGCGATTATTATGGGGCTGGCGGGTAACCAGCCGGACACCGTCGATATCGATGCGATCCCGGCGTTTATTCGTGACGTAGAAACCCGCGGCCGCCTGCTGCTGGCCAACGGGCGCGTGGAAGTTGATTTCCCGGCCGATGACGGCATGCGTTTTCGCAGCGAAAACCTCTCGCTGCATGAAAACGCCATGCGTATTCACGCCTGGGCCGGAGAAACTCTGGTTTACAGCAAAACCTACTACTCTATCGGCGGTGGCTTTATCGTCGATGAAGAACATTTCGGCAAAGAAGCCAGCGACGCGGTCAGCGTACCCTACCCGTTTGCTTCCGCCACGGAAATGCTCGGCTACTGCAAAGAAACCGGGCTGTCGCTCTCCGGTATGGTGATGCAAAACGAGCTGGCACTGCACAGCAAAAAAGAGATTGAAGACTATTTTGCCAACGTCTGGCAGACCATGCGCGCCTGTATCGACCGTGGCATGAACACCGAAGGCATCCTGCCTGGGCCGCTGCGCGTCCCGCGCCGTGCCTCTGCGCTGCGCCGCATGCTGGTGTCCAGCGATAAGCTCTCCCACGACCCGATGAACGTGGTTGACTGGGTGAATATGTTTGCGCTGGCGGTCAACGAAGAGAACGCCGCCGGTGGCCGCGTGGTTACCGCACCGACAAACGGGGCCTGTGGGATCGTACCGGCGGTACTGGCCTACTACGATCACTTTATCGAGTCGGTAAGTCCGGATATCTACATCCGCTATTTCCTTGCGGCGGGCGCTATTGGGGCGCTGTACAAGATGAACGCGTCTATTTCCGGTGCCGAAGTCGGCTGCCAGGGGGAAGTGGGCGTGGCCTGCTCAATGGCGGCGGCCGGCCTCGCGGAACTGCTGGGCGCGAGCCCGGAGCAGGTATGTATCGCGGCGGAAATCGGCATGGAGCACAACCTGGGGCTGACCTGTGACCCGGTGGCCGGTCAGGTGCAGGTGCCGTGCATTGAACGTAATGCGATCGCCTCGGTGAAAGCGATCAACGCCGCGCGGATGGCGATGCGTCGTACCAGCGAGCCGCGCGTGTCGCTCGATAAAGTCATTGAAACCATGTACGAGACCGGCAAAGACATGAATGCCAAATACCGCGAAACGTCGCGCGGCGGTCTGGCCATCAAAGTACAGTGTGACTAATCAGCCTTTTCACCCACCCCCTAATACGGGTGGGTGATTTATCTCCTTATTTTCCTCACAATTTTCGCTTCCCACTACACTTGCTGTGTCGGCACTGGTATTTTCATTATCAATACATCCGCACTGAGCATCGGAAATGCAGACAGCACAATGGATTATCAGGCAGTACCTCCGTAAGCGAATCGCGGTATGTATGGTGATCGCGGTCTGCGCCTTCGCGCTCACCCTGGGGACACGATTTATTTCGCAGCGTGGCGAAAATCAGAAACAGCTAGACCAGCTCACCGCGCATTCCGTTGAGCGATTGAATAAAATATTACAGCCGCTGCAATCTCGGCGCAGCGACATGCTTGCGCTGGTGGGCCAGCCCTGTCAGGCCATCCATTTGCCGTTGCGCAAGCTGGCCGTTGCGCTGCAAACCGTGCGCTCTATTGCGCTGGTAAAAGCCGGTAAGCTGTACTGTTCCAGCGCGCTGGGCGCACGTGACGTTGCGCTACACAGCCTCCAGCCACAGTTGCCCAGCCGTCTGCCGCTGCTGGCGCTGACGCTCGATCACTCCCTGATCGTGGGAACACCAATTCTGATTCAGTGGTACCCGGCCTCCGACGACGGTCAGGACGGCGTCATGGTCTCGATTAATATTGATTTGATCAGCAATATCATTCTTGAACCCTCGCCGCCGTTAATTAACCGTATCAGCCTGAACGTGGGCGATCTGAATTATCAGCACGGTCCCGGCATTAATAACGCGCTGTCGCCGGGTGACGACAAAATCTATACCCGTACATCCACCGCCTTCCCCTTTAGCATCAGTGCCTTGAGTCCGGGCCCCGCGCGGCTTGCGCTACGCAATCTGATCACCGATCTGCCGCTGGCAATTATTATGAGCGTGCTGTTTACATGGATCGCCTGGCTGGCAACCGCTGGGCGGCTGAGCTTCTCACGCGAGATCAACATGGGCATCGCCGGTAAAGAGTTCAGCCTCTACTGTCAACCGCAGATGGACGCCCGTATGCAGCGCTGCATCGGCGTTGAGATCCTGCTCCGCTGGCACAATCCCCGAGTGGGCTGGGTTGAGCCGGACGTGTTTATCCCGATTGCGGAAACGCAAAACCTGATTATTCCCCTTACCCGCTATGTCATTAGCGAAACGGCGAAAAAACTGCATTTGTTTCCCAACGACCGCGCGTTTCAGATAGGTATTAACGTCGCGGCTGCGCACTTTAAACATGGTCGGCTGCTGAAGGATTTACAGCAGCACTGGTTTAGCTATCAGCCGGTACAGCAGTTGACCATCGAGTTAACGGAACGCGATGCTCCGCATGATGTGAGCTATCCGCTACGCAGTGAACTGGGAAATCATCAGGTTAAGCTGGCAATTGACGATTTCGGAACCGGCAATAGCTCCCTCTCCTGGCTGGAGATGCTGCATCCTGACGTGCTGAAGATTGATAAAGCATTCACCGCAGCAATTGGCACCGATGCGGTGAACTCCGCGGTGACGGACATTATCATCGCGCTGGGGCAGCGCCTGAATATTGAGCTGATTGCAGAAGGGGTTGAGACGCAGGAGCAGGCGCTTTACCTGCAGCGCCACGGCGTGCATTTACTGCAGGGATATTTGTTCTCACCGCCAATGCCGCTGGCAGATTTCCCCCACTGGCTGGCTGAGAATGAAGCAGAAAAAGTCTAGCCGCAGGAGCAGGCAAAACCCCGGCGTCGGCGCTGATACGCCTCGGCCGGGTGAACACGGATTACGCGTCTTCGTCGTGCGGTGAAGACAGCTTCAGCACCCGCACCTGATCGATACGGTAGCCGTTGGCCTCGGTCACGGTGATTTGCAGCGGCGGCAGTTCAACCGTTTCGCCCACTGCCGGAATCTGCCCGTTGACGGCAATCACCAGCCCCGCCACGGTGGCGTAGTCGTGATCTTCGTCCACGAGGTTATCCAGGCCTAGCGTCTGCTGTAGCGCGTGCAAATCGGTAGTACCTTTCACCCGCCAGCCTTCGCCATCGGCCACGATTTCCGGCGTTTCATCGGCATCCGGGAATTCACCGGCAATCGCTTCCAGCACGTCCAGCGGCGTGACCAGCCCCTGCACGACGCCAAACTCGTTGGTCACCATCACAAAGCTACCGCGCGCCCGGCGCAGCACGCCCAGCAGGTTAATCGGGTCCAGCGTGTCCGGGACGATAATCGCCGGGTTGGCGGCAGCCAGCGCTAACACATCTTCACCGGCTTCCAGCGCCACCAGCAGCTCTTTGGCGCGCACAATACCGACAATTTCATCCAGTTCGCCCCGGCACACCGGGAACAAGCTGTGCGGCGACGACAGCAGCTGCTGACGGATTTCATCAGCGTTCAGATCGGCATCGACCCAGCTGATTTCGCCACGCGGCGTCATGATGCTGCGCAACGAACGCGAGGCCAGCGTCAGCACGCCGTTAATCATGTAGCGTTCTTCTTCCACGAAGGCCCCTTCCGGCACCGGCACGGTCGTCGTGTGGCCTTCTTCCTGCGCGGCGCTGACCGGTTTGCGGTTGCCCATCAGGCGCAGGATGGCGTCTGCCGTGCGCGCACGCAGCGGCAGCGTTGACTGATGACGGATAAAGTTACGGCGCGCAATCTGGTTAAACAGTTCAATGATGATCGAGAAGCCAATTGCCGCGTACAGGTAGCCTTTCGGAATATGGAAGCCAAAGCCTTCAGCCACCAGGCTCAAACCGATCATCAGCAGGAAGCTCAGACAGAGCACCACGACCGTAGGATGTTCGTTCACGAATCGCGTCAGCGGTTTAGACGCCAGCAGCATCACGCCCATGGCAATCACCACGGCGGCCATCATGACCGGAAGATCGTTCACCATGCCGACGGCGGTAATCACCGCATCCAGCGAGAACACGGCATCCAGCACCACAATCTGCAGCACCACCACCCAGAAGCTGGAGTAGCCCTTACCGTGGCCTGAGTCGTGCTGGCGGTTTTCCAGCCGCTCATGCAGCTCGGTGGTCGCTTTAAACAGCAGGAACAGGCCGCCGACCAGCATAATCAGGTCGCGTCCGGAGAAACTCTGCCCCCATACGCTAAACAGCGGCGCGGTCAGCGTGACCAGCCAGGAAATAACGGAAAGCAGCCCCAGACGCATCACCAACGCCAGCGACAGACCAATAAGGCGGGCTTTATCACGCTGCTTTGGCGGCAGTTTATCGGCCAGGATGGCGATAAACACCAGGTTATCAATACCGAGAACAATTTCCAGAACGACAAGCGTCAACAATCCGGCCCAAATTGACGGGTCCATCAACAGTTCCATAAACCACTCCAACGAGAGACGTGACGAGTCATCGCTATGTCATGTTTAAGCGAGACGATACCGGGCGATAAAAAAAGGTGGCGCAGAAGGCCGGGAGGTGTGCCGCAACGGCGGTCAATGGCGAAAAGACGTCGGTGACGATCCATACTACGGGCTGATGCCCTATACTCCTGTGTAATTAAACGGAAATACAACATAGCAAAAACAATGAGCATTTTGGCAAAGATTTACGCGTCTTTGCAAAATGTAAGACAATTTTTTGCACCACAAAATAATTGCTGTCCTTTAACTAAATTACGGATCTTCATCACATTAATTATTCTTTCACTGTCTAAAATAATTCTCGGTAGTTATTGGATTTTCTCTCTAACCCTTGTCTGAATCGATTCGGTTATGGCATCGGTTCAAAATGTATCAGCCCTACTGATACACACGATAATAAAGGAGGTAGCAAGTGACGATTGCTATTGTTATAGGCACACATGGTTGGGCAGCAGAACAACTGCTGAAAACGGCAGAGATGCTGTTGGGTGAGCAGGAGAATGTTGGCTGGATCGATTTCGTGCCTGGCGAGAATGCAGAAACGTTAATCGAAAAATACAACGCGCAGCTGGCAAAGCTTGATACCAGCAAAGGCGTGTTGTTCCTTGTTGATACCTGGGGCGGTAGCCCATTCAACGCGGCTAGCCGCATTGTTGTCGACAAAGAAAACTATGAAGTGATCGCCGGCGTCAACGTTCCGATGCTGGTTGAAACCTTTATGGCGCGTGACGATAACCCAAGTTTTGATGAGCTGGTTGCGCTGGCTGTTGAAACCGGTAGCGAAGGCGTGAAAGCGCTGAAAGCGAAACCGGTAGAAAAAGCCGCGCCCGTTGCCGCACCTGCTGCACCGAAAGCCGCTGCTCCAGCGAAACCGATGGGCCCGAACGATTACATGATTATCGGTCTGGCTCGTATTGATGACCGTCTGATTCACGGTCAGGTCGCCACCCGCTGGACCAAAGAGACTAACGTGAGCCGCATTATTGTCGTCAGCGATGAAGTCGCTGCCGATACCGTGCGCAAAACGCTGCTGACTCAAGTTGCTCCTCCTGGCGTAACGGCACACGTTGTCGATGTCGCCAAAATGATCCGCGTTTACAACAACCCGAAATACGCGGGTGAACGTGTGATGCTGCTGTTCACTAACCCGACTGACGTAGAACGTATTGTGGAAGGCGGCGTGAAGGTGACCTCCGTAAACGTCGGTGGTATGGCGTTCCGCCAGGGCAAAACCCAGGTGAATAACGCGGTATCCGTTGACGAGAAAGATATCGAGGCGTTTAACAAACTGAACGCACGCGGTATCGAGCTGGAAGTCCGTAAGGTTTCAACCGATCAGCGACTGAAAATGATGGATCTGATTGCTAAAGTGCCGAAATAAGCACTCTGGCAACTTTTTAGCTTTCACACTTAAGTTTGAATTAGCAATAGGAGAAGTACAATGGAGATTACCACTCTTCAGATTGTGCTGGTGTTCATCGTCGCATGTATTGCGGGTATGGAATCGATACTCGATGAATTTCAGTTCCACCGTCCGCTGGTCGCCTGTACGCTGATCGGTATCGTTCTCGGGGATATGAAAACCGGTATTATCATCGGTGGTACCCTGGAAATGATCGCACTAGGTTGGATGAACATCGGTGCGGCGGTTGCGCCAGATGCCGCTCTGGCATCTATTATTTCCACCATTCTGGTTATCGCCGGGCATCAAAGTATTGGTGCAGGTATCGCACTGGCGATTCCGCTGGCGGCAGCGGGCCAGGTACTGACCATCATCGTCCGTACCATCACCGTGGCATTCCAGCACGCAGCAGATAAAGCCGCTGAAAACGGTAACCTTACGGCGCTGTCATGGATCCACGTCTCTTCCCTGTTCCTGCAGGCGATGCGTATTGCTATCCCGGCCGTTATCGTTGCTATTTCCGTCGGTACCAGCGAAGTTCAGAGCATGCTGAACGCCATTCCGGAAGTTGTGACCAGCGGTCTGAACATCGCCGGTGGCATGATCGTGGTCGTCGGTTATGCGATGGTCATCAACATGATGCGCGCAGGCTACCTGATGCCGTTCTTCTACCTCGGCTTCGTCACTGCGGCGTTCACTGACTTCAACCTGGTTGCTTTGGGTGTGATTGGCGCCGTTATGGCCGTTCTCTACATCCAGCTTAGCCCGAAATATAACCGCGTCGCCGGTGCGCCAGCTCAGGCTGCAGGCAACAACGATCTTGATAACGAACTGGACTAACAGGTGAGCGACATGGTTGATATGACTAAAACTACCACTGAGAAAAAACTCACACCGAGTGACATTCGTGGCGTGTTCATTCGTTCTAACCTGTTTCAGGGTTCATGGAACTTCGAACGTATGCAGGCGCTGGGTTTCTGCTTCTCCATGGTTCCGGCGATTAAACGCCTGTACCCAGAGAACAACGATGCGCGCAAACAAGCCATCAAACGTCACCTGGAATTCTTCAACACCCATCCGTATGTCGCGGCGCCAGTGCTGGGCGTAACCCTAGCAATGGAAGAGCAGCGTGCGAACGGCGCAGAGATTGACGATGCGGCCATCAACGGCATCAAAGTTGGTCTGATGGGGCCGCTGGCGGGTGTCGGTGACCCGATCTTCTGGGGTACCGTTCGTCCGGTCTTCGCGGCGCTGGGTGCCGGTATCGCGATGAGCGGTAGCCTGCTTGGGCCACTGCTGTTCTTCATCCTGTTCAACCTGGTCCGTCTGGCAACCCGTTATTACGGCGTGGCTTACGGTTACCGTAAAGGTATCGATATCGTTAGCGATATGGGCGGTGGCTTCCTGCAGAAACTGACAGAGGGGGCGTCTATCCTCGGCCTGTTTGTCATGGGGGCATTGGTTAACAAATGGACGCACGTGAACATTCCGCTGGTGGTTTCAACCATCACCGGTCAGGATGGTCAAACCCGTGTGACTACCGTGCAGACTATCCTGGACCAGCTGATGCCGGGTCTGGTACCGCTGCTGCTGACCTTCGCCTGTATGTGGCTGCTGCGTAAGAAAGTCAATGCCCTGTGGATCATCGTTGGCTTCTTCGTCATCGGTATCGTGGGCTACGCTATCGGCCTGCTGGGTCTGTAATATCTGCTGTTCGCCGGGGGCCCTGTGCCCCCGGTTTTTTTATCTGGAGGCTTAATGACCGTAACGGACCTGATACTGGTACTTTTCATTCTTGCGCTGCTGGCATTCGCCATTTACGACCAGTTCATCATGCCTCGCCGTCATGGCGCTACCCTACTCTCCGTCCCGCTACTGCGCCCAGGCCGCGTAGACAGCGTGATATTCGTCGTGCTGATTGTCATTCTGGTTTATAACAACGTCACCCACCACGGCGCAATAATGACCACCTGGTTATTATGCGCGCTGGCGCTGATGGGGTTTTATCTGTTCTGGATCCGCAGCCCCAAAATTATTTTCAAAACGGAAGGCTTTTTCTTCGCCAATGCGTGGATTAAATACAGCCGCATCCAGAAAATGAATTTATCCGAGGATGGCGTACTGGTGATGCAATTAGAGCAGCGCCGTCTTCTTGTGCGGGTCAAAAATATTGATGACCTGGAAAAGATCTACAACCTTCTCATTAACAATCAATGAGTTAAAATATAGCCATCGCTATAACTGTGTTATATTCAAACAGTCGTAATATAGCGTTGGCTATGTTTATTCCGCCAAATGACTTCCTATTTTTTAACTTCTTGATTACGCAATAAATCTAAATGAAAATCGTTATCATTAAACGATAAAATATGCAATAGCAAGAGTTGTTTTATATTCTAAAAATATGTTAAGGTTGCGCCCGTCGTTGGGGAGTAGCTGATTTCCACTTGCTGGGAATGTACGTGTCAACATACTCGTTGCAAAACGTGGTGCGTACGGATTACGTCAGTAGTCAAGCGAGACCATAGACGCATTTACTGCTGATTACTGGGGGCAGGAATGTGTCGTATGGAAACTTCCCGGTCTGGACACGCTCATGAATTTAACCGCCACTATCCTCCTTGCCTTAGGCATGTCAATGGATGCATTCGCAGCATCAATTGGTAAAGGCGCAACCCTGCATAAACCTAAATTCTCTGAAGCCCTGCGCACCGGTCTTATTTTTGGTGTGATTGAAATGCTGACGCCGCTTATTGGCTGGGGGCTGGGCATGCTGGCCAGCCGCTTCGTCATGGAATGGAGCCACTGGGTCGCGTTTGTGCTGTTGGTATTCCTCGGTGGACGTATGATCGTCGAGGGCGTCCGTGGCGATGACGACGAAGAAGAAAAAGAAGCGCCGCGCCGTCACGGCTTCTGGCTACTGGTCACCACGGCCATCGCCACCAGCCTCGATGCAATGGCCGTCGGCGTAGGCCTGGCATTCCTTCAGGTCAACATCCTGGCGACCGCTTTCGCTATCGGCTGCGCCACCTTCCTGATGTCGACGCTGGGTATGATGGTAGGCCGTTTCATCGGCCCGCTGCTGGGTAAACGAGCCGAAATTCTTGGCGGGATTGTGCTGATCGCGATTGGCGCGCAGATCCTCTACGCCCACTTTATGGGTTAATCCGCCTCTCGCTGCCAGGCGTGGATGGCAAAATCCGTCTGGCAGTCAAACTGGCTGCGCTGCTTAAGTGCATCCCACACGTCCGGCTTCGCCCGCCACGCAAACGGCGTCATCTGTAATAGCGTAACCGCTTCACTGCCGGTCAACGCCATCGGATAGGCCAGCGCTTCATGGCTGTGCAGCGTAAAACCCTCAATCACTTCCGAATGCGGCGCATGCAGCTGCACTTCGCTGTAGATTAATCCCTTCAGTTCGACCAGATGACGTGGGCCGGGCGTCACGGTAATGACCCACCCTCCAGGCTTCACCACGCGCTTCAGTTCCAGCGGATTACACGGGGCATAAATGCGGATCACCGCGTCCATGCAGCCGTCGGCAAACGGCAGACGCTGGCTGGAGGCGACGCAGAAATTCACCTGCGGATAACGCTTCGCGCCGTAGCGAACCGCCGTTTTCGACACATCGAGCCCCCACGTTTCCTGCGCTTCAGCGGCGAACGCGTGGGTGTAGTAGCCTTCACCACAGCCGATATCCAGTACCTGCCGCGGCGCAATCATGCGTAGCTTATCGCAAACGGCATCGCGCAGCGGCTGATAGTGCCCGGCATCGAGAAACGCGCGTCGCGCCTGCATCATCTCAGCGCTGTCGCCCGGATCGCGGGAGCGCTTATGCTGGACCGGCAGGAGGTTGACGTAGCCCTCTTTCGCCCGGTCAAACTGGTGGTGCTGCGGGCAAAGGTAACTATTGCCGCTGCGCGTGAGCGGCGCGTGGCAGAGCGGACAACTGTAGGACATAGCAACTCCGGCTTGATAACAAAGGGCGAAGTGTACCGCTATTCTGGCAGCGGCGGAAGGTAAAGCGAGGGGGAAATCGCAGGGGGTATAAATGATAAAGCCCCGCAATTGCGAGGCTTTATGTCTGATAATGTTGCGCTTGCGCGCCGCAAGATCAGTGGTCGTCGAATCAGATAGCGGTTACGTTAACAGCCGCTGGGCCTTTCTGGCCGTCCTGAATTTCGAACTCAACGTTCTGACCTTCAGCCAGAGTTTTGAAGCCGTTACCCTGGATTGCAGAGAAGTGTACGAATACATCTTTGCTGCCGTCAGCCGGAGTAATGAAACCAAAACCTTTAGACTCGTTGAACCACTTAACTTGACCTTTAATCTTTGCCATTTGCAAAATTCCTTAGAGTGTTTTCTGCGCCCGCAGGCGTTTTCATAGATAAAACTGAGACATGACTGCATGAGGCACTAATATAAGGTTCGGCAGAGAAGCGGTATCAACGTCAACGTGTTTACTCAGAACTTCTTTACTGATAATGCCATACATAAACAGAACTGTACCTCGTTTAACCCAAAACGTGTTATCACATACAACGTAAATAATGGCAAGCCATTTTTAAACGCGAGTCGATCGGCCGCACAAATCCCAACAAATCATTTGCTCACCGGCGCTTTTCCACCGACAAGAATGCGCTGCAGGTCTTTGCCAGACAGCCTGATACGTGACCTAGCCTACGGTAACGTAAGACTTTTTTAACATAGACCAACTTTTATCCTGCGTCCAGATTTTGCCTACCGCTTCATAAAAAATTTATATCGTTAGATTATTTTCGCTATAACTTTCATGCCCGCCGGTTTACCGGCTAGTTATAAGGCGTTCTTCTGTTGCCGCCCCTTCTCAGGACGTACTGCTTAATTGCGCTAACTATATTGCACCAAAATAATGATCGTTTCGTGACATTGCTTCATGATTAGGCAATAAAAACGTTTCGCTATTATGATTTGCATTATGCAAGCCGGGATTGCCTGGTTATTAAGCGACGCTACAACATTAATACCATCGATAATAATGTTGAGTTAAATAGAAAACATCAATGAATGATAAATAACAACAACATAAGGTTAGATCTTCAGCAGGAGGAATATCGGTGAAGCGCGCTCAACCACGTTTGCGCAAAATCATGCCAACGGCGCGCAAAGGTGACGAACAGTGATGGGGGGATGGAGTACGCACCGCTTTGGTGCAGCGCGTTGCGGTCCGGCAGCCCATTGCAGGCTGCGCGGTGTCATCACGCAAAGTGTTTATCGCTCGGCAACCAGGCGAATAAAATCATCTTTGTCGTCTTCTTCTACTTCTTCAGCTTTTGGCGCGTCTTCTTCTTTCTTCTCGGGCTCGTTTGCTTCGCACAGACGACGCAGCAGCGCATTCTGGCGCTTTTGCTGATCGAGCAGCGATTCAAGGAGTTCGATTTGCTCGTTAGCGCGGGAGCTGGCGCGGTTCACAAAGAACCACAGAACCAGGCCGACTAACAGCAGCAGGAAGGATAACGCCAGAGATGCCAGATTTAATGCCCCAGAACTTACAAGATCACTCATTTTACCACCTCAAAAGGAACGATCTATTCTACCACTCACATTACGGAAGGAAATGCTGCCGGCAAAAATGTTTTACCAGGGTATAAACCGGTTAATGCTGCAAATTCCGCTGAAAAACTGAACGTCCTGATCGCACATCACGTTGATCATCTGTGTCCAGAGCAGCAGGCAGGCGGCAATCACGAGTATCAGTAATACCCACCGAAACTTTTTCACTCCACTCTCCGCATGAATTCTTATTCAGATGCAACCAAATTAGCATGCTAACCTTAAACCGCGGCTAACTGTAATGGCATCTCGTGCTTTTAGGAATCATAGACTTGTATCAATGCGTTATCACGTTACGGTAGTATTGATGATAGATATAATAGAAGAGGAATGTTTATGCGCTTGTTAATCAGAACCATCGTTTGCCTGGTCATTATCGCGATTGGGGTTCTTTTGAGCGGCTACGGCGTGCTGGCGGGAAGCCAGAAGACCGCCGGAGGGTTAGGACTACAGTGTAAGTATCTGACCGCAGAGGGATTTAGCACCGCATTTTATCTGCACGGTGACAACGGCGTTGTCGGCCGTCCGAGCTGCCCGCTGCTGCGCAAAAGCGTTAGCGTCGTCGATCAAGGCTAACGCCAGACGTAAAAAAACCGGCTATTTGCCTGATACCTGTCAGTTAAGCTAAATTCGTAGGTCGGATAAGCAAAGCACCCTCCGGCACACTGCGCTGATTGCCGGATGACAGCGTAAACGCCTTATCCGGCCTACCGTTCCAGCTTCTGAATTCAACGCCTTAACTGACCAGCATTAGGCTATTTGCCGGTTTTTTTTCATTTCACCATCAGAATGGGTAATCGTTATAACCCATTTGTTCGGAAATTTTACGCGCCGCAGTATGCAACATCTCGACATACTCATGCAGACGTTCTTCAGAGAAACGTAGCGTCGGGAACGAGATACTCAGCCCGGCGATGACCACGCCAAAACGGTCGAATACCGGCACACCGATACAGCGCAGCCCTTCTTCCTGCTCTTCGTTATCTTCACCGTAGCCCTGCTTGCGCACCTGCTCGAGCACGGTAATCAGCTCGTCGGTATTCGCAATCGTACGCTCGGTACTGCACTTATACTCCACGCCTTCAAGAATCTGACGCACTTCAGCCGTATCGCGCCAGGCCAGCAGCACTTTCCCGATTGCCGTACTGTACAGCGGGTTACGACGACCGACGCGGGAATACATACGCAGGTTATACATGGAGTCGATTTTGTGAATGTAGACAATGCTGTCTTCATCCAGCGCGCCCAGGTGGATGGTCTCTTTCGTCAGACGAGAGAGTTCACGCATCTGGATGTCGGCACTGCGGATCAGGTCGACGTTTTGCAGCGCACGTGCGCCAAGCTCAAACAGCTTCAGGGTCAGCGAATACTTCTCGGACTCCCCTTCCTGGGCAACGTAGCCCAACGATTTCATGGTTTGCAAAAAGCGATAAACGGTGCTTTTCGACATCATGACGCGCTGCGAAAGTTCAGTAATGCCAATCTCGCGTTCTTCGCCAAGTGCCTGCAGGATACCAAATACCTTTAGTACCGAAGAGACAGAATCTGGCTGTTTGTCCAAATCTGCTGCTGACATTTATCACCTCATCGCAACTGTTTTATAAATATTAGAACCGGTTTTTATTATAATTTCGCAAGGCCGCCGTAGCAATGAAACTTCTGTGACCTGGTTACAAATCTTCGACATTCAATTGATTAATCAATGCTAGAATCATTCTCCGGTTAATAATTTCATCATAAACAAATTCCCACATGACTAAAAACATGATTGATGGCCTGCCGTTGCCTCAGCGCTACGGTGCCATTTTGACGATTGTCATCGGCATTACGATGGCCGTTCTCGACGGAGCCATCGCCAACGTTGCGCTGCCGACCATCGCCAGCGACCTGAACGCGTCGCCCGCAGCGTCCATCTGGATCGTGAATGCCTATCAAATTGCTATCGTCATCTCCCTGCTGTCTCTTTCTTTTCTTGGCGATATGATTGGCTATCACCGTATCTATAAAGCAGGGCTGGTCGTTTTCACCCTCACCTCGCTGCTGTGCGCGTTCTCGCATTCGCTGGAAATGCTGACCCTCGCGCGTATCGCTCAGGGCTTTGGCGGCGCAGCGCTGATGAGCGTCAACACGGCATTAATTCGTCTGATTTACCCGCAGCGCCAGCTTGGGCGCGGGATGGGAATCAACTCATTTGTCGTGGCGGTATCCTCGGCGGCAGGCCCGACGATTGCCGCCGCAATTCTATCGCTGGCCTCCTGGCAGTGGCTGTTTCTGATTAACGTACCGCTCGGCATTATTGCCTGGCTGTTAGCCGTACGCTTCCTGCCATCAAATGCCAGCCACAGCGATAAACCGCGTTTCGATCTGCCGAGCGCAGTCATGAATGCACTGACCTTCGGCCTGTTGATTACCGCACTCAGTAGCTTTGCCCAGGGGCAGTCGACCACGCTGGTGCTGGCCGAAGTGGTCGCGCTGCTGGTCATTGGCTTCTTCTTCGTTCGCCGCCAGCTGCGCCTCCCGGTACCGCTGCTGCCGGTTGATCTGCTGCGTATTCCGCTGTTTTCGCTGTCAATCTGCACATCGATATGTTCGTTCTGTGCGCAAATGCTGGCGCTGGTCTCCCTGCCGTTCTTTTTACAGACCGTTGTCGGGCGTAGCGAAGTGGAAACCGGTCTGCTATTAACGCCATGGCCGCTGGCTACCATGGTAATGGCCCCGCTGGCGGGCTATCTGATTGAGCGGGTTCACGCGGGGCTGCTTGGGGCGTTAGGGATGGGGGTGATGGCCTGTGGGCTGTTTGCGCTGGCGCTGCTGCCCGCATCGCCGAGCGACCTCGATATCATCTGGCGTATGCTGCTGTGTGGCGCAGGCTTTGGTCTGTTCCAGTCGCCCAACAACCACACGATTATCGCTTCCGCGCCGCGCAACCGCAGCGGCGGCGCCAGCGGCATGCTGGGCACTGCTCGGCTGCTTGGTCAGAGCACCGGCGCCGCGCTGGTTGCACTGATGTTTAACCTCTTTGGCAACGGCGGCACCCACGTCTCTTTGCTGCTGGCAGGCGCGCTCGCGGTCATTGCTACGCTGTTCAGCGGCCTGCGCGTAACGCAGCCGCGCGCCCAAAGCTAACCCGCATTATCCAGACGATACCCGCCGCCGACCTAACAGGCCGGTATCGTCCACCGCCTCCAGCAGATTATTTTTGAAGATAAACAGGCAGGCCTCATTAAAGTTCTCCACGCCAAGACGCTCAGACAGTTCTGTTCGCTGACGATAAAGTCCCCGTGCCGACGTATTTAACGCATCGGCCACCTCCTCCATGGTTCTCCCGGCCATTAAAAGACGCAGCATGCGCTTTTCGCAAGCGCTGAGCGCCAGGTTCTCTAACCAGACCGGCGTCAAACGACGGCTTTTCATATTTAACAGCAGCGTAAACAGCGCGGCCGTATCCGTCGGCGCGAGTAGGCTGTGTAAAAATACCTTCATATTTAGCATCTCGGCTTCACGATAGCGCATATCCAGCATGATACAGGAGATCGGTTTTTTCGAGCGCATGGCATCAAGGATCAGATAGTCATAGCAGTGGAGCGGCGACCGGCTATCAATCAATACTGAATACTCATCGGCACCACCATCAAATACCTTACGGTCGATCGAATCTAACTGGATAATATCAGGAAACAACAGTTCAATGCCTCTGACGAGGTAGCTGTCTTGCGTGACGAGCAGTATAGATGTTGCCACAAATCATCCCTTATACATTAAAGCAGGAACATCCTTTCAGGAGAAAAGACAACCTCCATTGCATGGCTTATTATAATGGTGACAAACGCGGTTAATTTGATTCCCTCTCTCCGTCATATGAAGCACACACCACCTGCAGCACAGTAATGACGAGTCGTAATTATAATTAAAAAACAACCACAGAAAAGATGCCGATTATAAGATTAAGATTTTTTGTCATAAAACGTCCTAAATATTAGCGGATAAAATGTCTTTTTCTTCGACGAGACGCGCATGACACAACGACAAAAATTAATACTTAAAAACCAACAAAATAGATCATTATCAATAGTTTAAAAATAAAAAACATGCTGAGATAAATCATAAGATTGCAGCCATCTACAGATAAATCCTAAAATATAGCAGCCATTTGTCGTATATTTATCGCCAAACATATCAGGTGTATATTAGCGTTCACACGGCCCGATCACGAGGAAAATTCATTATTACCTAAAGGTAAGTTAGACACTGCAAAAGAACAATCGCGTCATCACCATTATTACCTTTCCCTGAATCAGGATTGAAAGGCAGCCACGTTTTGTCATGGACTCTGGATACAGCTATGGTAAATAGATATGGATAGTTCGTTTCAACACAATAAAGCGCACGGTTATCTCAACTCGGCATTATCGCTTTCAGTTAGCCTGATATTACTCATTCCGAATCTGGTTCACGGTGCTGAATCCATATATGAACAAAAGATTCAGCAGGCAGGTAACGGTAATTATCGGCCATTTCTTATTTACGTTCAGCGCTATCAGCAGCATCGCGCCTTAAATGCCGAGCAGGTGGCCGACTGGTTACAGGTTGCATTATGGGCCGGAGACGACCGGGACGTCATTCACCTCTGGCAGCGCTATCAGGTGTATATGCCGCTGCCAGCGCGCGGGCTTGCGGCCGCGGCGCAGGCCGCCCGAAACCTTCAGCAGTGGCAAACGGCACTATTGCTATGGCAGCAGGCGCTGACGCTGGCACCCAATAAGGATGACTACCGTATTGGTTACATCAAAACGCTGGCCGACGCCCGTCAGGATACCCTGGCGCTGGAAGCCGCGCGCGGTTTGCTCGCCGAAAGCCCTACCCCAGCGCATCGGCAAACGCTCGCCTATGTGTACCAACAGCAGGGAAAAGAGTGGGATCGGCTGTTAAACGATACCCTCGCGCTCACCCAGAACTCCCGTGATAGCGCGTTGCTTAGCGAGTGGGTAACGGCATTAAGCCGCAACCGCGTTGATACGCCCGCGCAAAGACATGCTTCTGAAGCGAAGCTTTCGCCTGCCCAACAACGGCAATTGGCTCTCAACGCGGTGGCTGAAATCGTGCGTCTTGCCGTGCTCCCTACGCGTACTGAGCGCGAGCGCTACCATCTGGCACAGCAGGCGCTCGGCCGCTACGAGGCGTTGCTAACACGCTGGAAAAATAATCCTGACGCGCAGCCGGACATTCTACGTGCCCGTATCGACCGGCTTGGCGCACTCTACGCCAATGCCGATTACCCGGGAGTTACCCATGAATATCTTGCGCTGGCCGCCGCACATCAGGCCATCCCCGACTGGGCCATCGGCTGGGTCATTTCGGCCTATCTGGAACAACAAGATGTCGCCGCCGCCCAGACGCTTCTCGCCCGGTACCCCGGTTATGTCCCGGATGCGGAGGATGAGCAAAACGAACTGTTCTTCTCTTTACTGGATACTGGTCAATACCCTGCTGCGCGGCAATACGTGGACCGCGTCATGCAACATACCCCTTGGGCTCGCTATAACCCCGGCGATCCCAGCGCGCAGCCTAATGACCTCTGGCTTATCGGCCAATCGCTCAACGTCCAGTATCTGACGGCAAGCAACACGCTGGCGCAGGCACAAACCCTTGCCCGGCAGTTGGCCGATTCCGCACCGGGGAATCAGGGTTTGCAGATTGATTACGCCACCGTATTGCAGGCCCGCGGCCAACCCAGAAGCGCCGAACGCAGGCTCAAAATGGCTGAAGCGCTGGAGCCGACCAATATTGCGCTGGAAAGCCAGCAGGCCTACATCGCCATGGATCTGCATGAGTGGCGACAGATGGATTTACTGACGGATGATGTTATCGCCCGTACGCCAAAAGATCGCAGCGCACAAAAGCTGGCGAGGATGCGCGATATTCAGCATTTTTCCGAGCTACGCGTTAACGCCACTAAAGGGCTGTATTCCGACAACCCGATCAGCGGCTCCCGCGATCTGTCCTGGGATGCCACGCTCTACGGCCCGCCCATGGCGGACAGCTGGCGGCCTTTTGCGGGCACCCGCTTTGCGCAAGGCCATTTTGATGAAGGTAACGGTTCCGCCCATCACCTGTTTGGCGGCCTGGAGTGGCGGCCACGCGATTTTAGGGGAGAAATCGAGCTCTCCAGCAACCACTTTCACGGAGGCAGCAAGCCCGGCGGACGTATTATCGGCGAGTATCGCCCGGTCGATAGCTGGCAGTTTGGCGGCGAACTGGAGCGTATCTCGCGCTCCACGCCGCTGCGGGCGCTGCGCAATGGCATCAGCGCTAATCGGGCTGCCGCTTCGGTACACTGGTATCAGAACGAGCAGCGTAACTATCGCCTCAGCGCCGCTTACAGTGATTTCTCTGACGGTAACCGTCGACAGGAATACAACATAACCGGCGAAGAGCGGATATGGCAGCGGCCTTCAATGACGCTCACCCTCGGGCCAGAAATATCCAGCAGCACCAACAGCCGTGCAGACACGCTGTATTACAACCCTTCCAGGGATCTCACTACGGCGGCTTCGCTGACCCTTGACCACGAGATGTATCGACATTACGACACGCTCTGGAGCCAACAAATCCTCGCTGGCGGCGGCGTTTACTGGCAGAAGCAACAATCCCCTGGCGCTATCACTCTCCTCGGCTACGGGCAGCGTATCCAGTGGAATAACGTTCTCGATACCGGGCTGATGCTCAATTGGGATAAACGCCCTTACGATGGCAAACGGGAAAGCAATCTCGCCGTCACCTTTGATGCAACTTTACGGTTTTAAGGATGAATATGCTGAATATACGTCTCCGTATCAGCCTGGTAACCCTCGGCTGGCTATGCCTGAGCGCAGCCGTCTGCGCTCAAGCGGTACCGTTTATCGCCCCACAGGATCGCTCCCCGCTGGCTGCCAGCCAGCCGTGGCCGAAAAATCATTTTCTGGTGCTGGGTTATCACGACGTTGAAGATGATGTTGTCGAGCAGCGTTATCTGGCCGTTCGCACCAGCGCGCTCAATGAACAGATAAGCTGGCTGCTGCACAACGGTTATCACGCCGTCAGCGTGCAGGATATTATCGATGCGCACGCATCGCGCAAGACATTGCCGCCGAAGGCTTTCTTACTGAGCTTCGATGATGGATACAGCAGCTTTTACACCCGCGTCTGGCCTCTGCTGAAGGCATGGAACGTCCCCGCACTATGGGCACCTGTCGGTAGCTGGGTGGATACGCCCGCCGGGCAGAAGGTCAATTTCGGCGGGTTGATGACGCCGCGCGATCGCTTCGCCACCTGGCAGATGGTGCAAGAAGTGAGCCGTTCATCATTGGTTGAAGTGGGGGCGCATACCTGGGCCTCACATTACGGTCTTCCGGCTAACCCGCAGGGAAGCCTGGAACCGGCGATTGCCAATCGGTTTTACGATCGGAAAAGCGGCCGCTATGAAACCGACCAACAATTTACCCAGCGCATTAGCGAGGACGTGCGCAAAGTGACCGAGAAAATCAGCTCGGTGACGGGAAAAGCGCCGCGTGCCTGGGTTTGGCCTTACGGCGAAGCCAACGGCGTCACGCTGGCAATAGCTAAAAAACAGGGGTATCAACTGGCCTTTACGCTGGCCGACGGCCTTGGCGATGCACGCAATATCGACAACATTCCGCGCATGCTGATTTCAGGAAACCCCTCGCTGAAAGCCTTTGCCAGCATGGTTACGCAGGCGCAGGAACCGGAGGTGGTGCGAGTGATGCACGTCGACCTCGACTATCTCTACGACCCGGATATTGCCCAGCAAACCCGGAATATCGACAGGCTGGTGCAGCGGGTCTACGACATGAAAATCAGCCACGTTTTTTTACAGGCGTTTTCCGATCCGCAGGGCGATGGCAACGTGAAAGCGCTCTATTTCCCGAATCGCTGGCTCCCCGTGCGGGCCGATCTGTTTAACTTCGTCTCCTGGCAGCTTCAGACTCGTGGCAGGGTTAAGGTGTTCGCCTGGATGCCGGTGCTGGCCTTCAACCTCGCGCCCCCCCTTCCCCGCGTACAGCGCTGGGATCCGCAGAGCGGTCGCACGCTGACGGCCACTGAGCCTTATATCAGGCTGTCACCGTGGAACACGCAGGCGCGCCGCCAGATAACGGATCTCTACGAAGACCTGGCCCGCTACGCTCCGTTCAACGGCATTCTGTTCCACGATGATGCGGTGTTAAGTGATTTTGAGGATGCCGGACCGGAAGCCCTCAGCGCATGGCGACAAACCGGTTCAACCACCGCTATCGCGGAGATGGCGCACAGCCCCGCCGCACAAGAAGCGTGGACCCGTTTCAAAAGTCAGGCGCTCACCGCCTTCACGCTTCAGTTAAGCCAGGCCACGCAGCGCATTCGCGGTCCACAGATACAGACCGCGCGTAATATTTTTGCCCTACCGTTGCTTGAACCGAAAAGCGAAACCTGGTTTGCCCAGAATCTTGATGATTTTCTTGCCGCCTATGACTGGACGGTACCCATGGCCATGCCGCTGATGGAGTCAATTTCGCCCGCACAAAGCCATGCCTGGCTGTCGCAGTTGGTACGCACGGTGGCAGCACGCCCTGGCGCGCTGAACAAAACCATTTTCGAACTGCAGGCCAAAGACTGGAACCAACGACAGCAAAACGCCGTTCCTGACGCCCTACTGGTGAAGTGGATGCAGGTGCTTCAGCTCAACGGCGTGAAAAACTATGGCTATTACCCCGACGATTTCATTAATAACCAGCCCGATATTTCTCATATTCGGTCCGCGTTCTCTTCGTACTGGTACCCAAACAATGACTGATCGCCTTATTGCTTTTTGTATTTTAGGACTGGTATTGGGTCTGCCGCTGGGCGTCGCGGCCATTTTTACCGGTGAACTGATTCTCGATTTCGTCTTCTTCTGGCCGCTGTTTATGTCCGTACTGTGGGTGACCGGCGGCCTTTACTTCTGGTTCCAGCTCGAACGTCACTGGCCGTGGAGTGATGAAATGCCGCCGCCCGAACTCAGCGGCGAGCCGCTGATATCTATTCTGATTCCCTGTTTTAACGAAGGGAAAAATGCGCGAGAAACCATCGCCGCCGCGCTGGCGCAGCGGTATCGGCACATTGAGGTGATCGCCATCAACGACGGTTCATCTGATAACACCGCCGAGGTGCTTGAGCAGCTTGCGCACGAGCAGCCGCACCTGCGGGTCATTCATCTGGCAGAAAATCAGGGTAAGGCCGTGGCGCTAAAAGCCGGTGCAGCGGCGGCCAGAGGCGATCTGCTGGTGTGTATCGACGGCGATGCGCTGCTCGACCGCGATACGGCGGCCTATCTGGTCGCCCCGCTGATTCAGTATCCGCACGTTGGCGCGGTCACCGGCAATCCGCGAATTCGCACGCGATCTACGCTGATTGGCCGCATTCAGGTTGGCGAGTTTTCCTCCATTATCGGTCTTATCAAGCGAACGCAGCGCATATATGGCCGGGTATTTACCGTATCCGGCGTCATTGCGGCTTTCCGCCGACAGGCGCTGGCCGACGTCGGCTACTGGAGCCCCGATATGATCACCGAGGACATCGATATCAGCTGGAAACTACAGCTACGCCATTGGGACATTTTTTTTGAACCACGCGCGTTGTGCTGGATCCTGATGCCCGAAACGCTAAAAGGACTTTGGAAGCAGCGGCTACGCTGGGCGCAGGGCGGCGCAGAGGTTTTCTGGGTCAACCTGCGCAAGTTATTTTATTGGGAACACCACCGCATGTGGCCGCTATTTGCAGAATACACGCTCTCTACGCTGTGGGCTTTCGCCTACGCGGTGACGGTGCTGCTGTTTGTGCTCAGCTACCTCGCGCCGCTTCCGGAAAATCTGGCCGTCAAAAGCCTGTTTCCACCGGAGTTCACCGGACTGCTGCTGGGGGTGATGTGTCTACTGCAGTTCGCCGTCAGCCTGTTTATCGAACGTCGCTATGAAAAACAGGTTGCAACCTCCCTGTTCTGGGTTATCTGGTTTCCGATGGTGTACTGGATGATAGGCATGCTCACCACTGTCGTCGCGTTCCCCAAAGTCATGCTGAAACGCCAGCGCGCCCGTGCACGCTGGGTGAGTCCCGATCGTGGAAAAGGAAGAATGTCATGAGCGAGCATTGCGTTATCTTAACCGAACACCGCCTGCTGCCCCGCTGCTTTGATGCAGTATTAACGTTGATCGCCTGGTGTGGCTTTCTGTTTTTCCTTTATGTCAATCTGGTGATGAAGCTGACGGAAAGCAGCGGTCAGCGCTGGGATACCGCCATCGAAGCATTCAATACGCTGCTGGTGTACCTGCTGATTGCCGTCGCCAACGGCTGGCTATTGATTATCTGGTATCAGTACAACCGCCGACGAACGCATGCCCGACGTCATGCTCGCCTGGCGTCGCTGGAGAATGACGAACTTGCCAGGAGCTTTAATATTGCGCCGCAGATGATTTCGGAGCTGAGCCAGTACAACCTGCTTACGGTCTATCACGATAACATCGGCCGGATTATTGATTTGAAGGCAGAGCCGCCGCAAAACCGCGGCTAAAAAAAAGCCAGCCCGTGACTGACGGGCTGGCTTCATTTTCGGCAACGCCGATTACTTCATGTATTCGCCGCTGCGCAGCGCTTCAATACGTTTATCCAACGGCGGGTGAGTCATGAACATTTCGCTCAGCGACTTCGACTTACCGTTGATGCAGAATGCCATCATGCTGCTGGCCTCCTGCGGCTCATAGCTTGTTTTCAGGCGCTGCAGCGCCGCGATCATTTTCTCACGGCCAACCAGCTTCGCCGAACCGGCATCTGCGTGGAATTCACGATAGCGCGAGAACCACATGGTGATAATGCTTGCCAGAATACCGAACACCAGCTCCAGCACCGTTGCCACCGCGAAGTAAATCAGCGGGTTGCCGTTACTGCTCTCTTCGCCGTCGTCGCGGTTACCGCCGAGGAAACCGGCTGCAATCTGCGCAATCACGCGGGAGATAAAGATAACAAAGGTGTTCACGATACCCTGAATCAGCGTCATGGTAACCATATCACCATTAGCGATGTGGCTGATTTCATGCGCGATAACCGCCTCAGCTTCGTCACGGCTCATGTTCTGCAACAGGCCGGTGCTCACGGCGACCAGCGATGCATCACGGCGCGCGCCGGTGGCAAAGGCGTTAATATCCGGCGCATGGTAAAGCGCAACCTGCGGCATAGCGATACCCACCTGCTGCGCCTGGCGGGCAACGGTTTCCATCAGCCAGCGTTCCTGCTCATTACGCGGCTGTTCAATGACCTCGCCGCCCACCGACTTCAGCGCCATCCACTTAGACATCATCAACGACACAATGGAACCGCCAAAACCAAATAGCAGCGCCATAATCAGCAGACCGGTCATGCTGCTCGACTGAATTCCCGTCAGGCTTAGCACCAGCCCAAATACGACCATCACCGCCAGGTTGGTCATCAGGAAGAGCGCGATTCGCATCATAATTTACTTTTAACCTCTTTTTAACAAAACGCACTATGCGATTACCCATATCGTATGGGTAATCCGGGAATTTTCAACGATTACGTGAGGCTAAGTCACGAGAAAGACACAACTTTACATTTTGTAGCATCGTTGTTTACGAGAAGCTGCGGGAGATAAAAAAACAGGCACAATTGCTTGTGCCTGTTGGGGGGTTACTTGCTTGCCGCCGGCTGTTCAGCGGAGGTCGCCTTCTCCAGCTTCGACAGGTCAATAGCGATATTGACCGTCTCATCCAGATACGGATCCGGCTCTTTATAATCCTTCGGCAGATCGTCAAGTTTCTTGATTGGCGGTTTGCCTTCACGCTTGTAGCGATCGTTTACGCGCGCCAGTCGCGTCGCATCATCTTCCTCGTTCTCTTTGTTACGCTGGGCGTAGTTGAGAGAAACGATGCTGCGCTTGTCCTTCAGCGCATTGAAATGTGCGATATCTTTCGCGATGTACTGGAACTCAGGATCTTTGGCAATACGATCGGCATGCAGCTTCAGCAGCTGCGGCTCGAACGGTGCCATATCGCCCGACTTCACGTAGGTGGCTGCGTTAATGCTGTCCCACGGCAGCGCGTTATCCTCGAACTTCTCGCCGGTTTCGGTCTCTTCGGTACCGGTCGGCATCATGATGTCCGGGGTGACGCCTTTACGCTGCGTACTGCCGCCGTTAATGCGGTAGAACTTCTGAATGGTGTACTGGACGGAGCCCAATGCCGGCCATTCAGGGCGCAGCATCTGATCGTAGATACGATTCAGCGAACGATACTGCTGCACGGTGCCTTTACCGAAGGTCGGTTCGCCGACGACCAGCGCGCGGCCGTAGTCCTGCATCGCCGCAGCGAAGATTTCCGACGCCGAGGCGCTGAAGCGGTCAACCAGCACCACTAGCGGGCCTTTGTAGTAAACGACGCCGTCGTTGTCGCTATCTTCGCGCACCTTACCGTTATTATCGCGCACCTGCACCACGGGGCCGGACGGAATAAACAGACCGGAAAGCGAAACCGCTTCGGTCAGCGCACCGCCGCCGTTGCTACGCAGATCGATAATAATGCTGCTGACGTTCTGTTTTTCCAGCTTCTGCAGCTGTACCTTGACGTCTTCGGTCAGGCCAACGTAGAAGCCAGGAATATCCAGAACCCCCACTTTCTCGTTGCCGGTACCTTTGATCGTCATTTTCACCGCGCGGTCTTCCAGACGGATGCGCTCGCGGGTCAGCGTCACAATACGCGTTTTAGAGCCTTTACCGGCCGGCAGGATCTCCAGGCGCACCTTGCTGCCCTTCGGCCCTTTAATCAGCGCGACCACATCATCAAGACGCCAGCCGATGACATCAACCATCCCTTTACCCGACTGGCCCACGCCGACGATGCGATCGCCTACGCTAATGGCCTTGCTTTTCGCCGCCGGGCCGCCAGCCACCATGGAGTTAATCACGGTGTAATCGTCGTCCATTTGCAGCACCGCGCCAATCCCTTCAAGAGACAGGCTCATCTCGGTATTGAACTGTTCGGTGTTGCGCGGTGAAAGGTAGTTGGTGTGCGGGTCGATCTCGCGGGCGAACGACGTCATCGCCAATGAGAACACGTCTTCGCTGTTGGTTTGCGCCAGGCGACGGATCGCGAACTTATAGCGTCGCGCCAGGGTGTCGTGAATTTCTTTGTCGTCTTTACCGGCGAGCTTGAGGCTCAGCTGGTCGTACTTCACTTTACTGTCCCACAGGGCGTTCAACTCAGCCTGATCCTTCGGCCACGGCGCTTTGCTGCGATCGAGGTTGAAGGTGTCATTACCGGTGAAGTCCATCGGACGATCGAGCACCTTCAGCGCATATTCATAGCGCTCAAAGCGGCGTTTTTGCGCCAGATTGTAAAGATCGTAGAAGACGTCAAGTTTGCCTGAACGAAGCTCGTCGCCAATCTGACCCTTTTTCGCCGCAAACTGCGCCACGTCGCTGGCCAGCAGCACGTTGTGGCTGTAGTCCAGCAGGTTCAGATAGCGGTCAAAAATTTTAGCCGAAAAGGCCTGGTCGAGATCGAACTGGCGGTAGTGGGAACGGGTAAAGCGCGATGTCACGCGCTCGCTTACCGTGGCGTGCTGAGTCTCTTCCTTAAGAATAGGAAGCTGATCAACACGGGTAATATCTTCTACCGCTACGGCCTGGCCTGTTATTAATAACAGGCCAGCAAGCGCGGAGAGCCTAAAAAATTTGTTCATGCCTGGCCCGGCCTCCGTTTCAGAACACCAGGTGTTCTGCGCGTACAATCATTGACATACCAGAAGTAAGCTGAACGCGAACGCCATCCTTGGTAATTTCCAGGATCGTTGCATCCATAGCGCTATTGCCCGCTTTAACTTTCAGGGATTGACCGACCGTCAGCGCAGACAGATCGGATACCGGCGTCAGTTTTTCTTCACGCACTTCGCGAGCCGGTTTAGCAGCCGGTTTTGCAGCAGCAGCGCGCGGCTTGCGCTCGGCCCCTTCTTTACGGCGTACCGGAGGACGCGGTTTACGCTCACGACGTGGCGCATCACCCTGCTCGCCCGCCGCAGCGGCCGCTTCGCGTTTTTTCGCCTGCTGTTCAGCGCGCTGCGCCTGAACGCGAGCTTTGGCTTCTTCAAGCTGTTGACGTGCGTGTGCAACGTGCTGCTCGTCCAGCTCACCGCATGGGTTGCCGTCGAGATCGACGCGAACGGCACCGGCTTTGATACCGTAAAGGTAGCGCCAGCTTGAAGTATAAAGACGTAATGCGGAACGCAGTTGGGTTTTGCTGAGGTTCATTTCCCCTTCAACACGCTCGACGAGATCCTGAAAAATACCGACTTTCAGAGGACGAGCTTCACCTTCCGCGCTAAAGCACTGCGGAAAACGTTCGGCTAAAAATGCGATAACTTCTTTACTGCTATTCAACTTAGGTTGATTTTCCATGAAATTTCCTGATTACAACGGACGTAGCCAACAAGCCGCAGGCATGAACAGGCGACATTATAATGACGCCATCCGTAAATGCTACGTTATCCGTTGATTATCCTGCGACGGGTGCAAAGAATTTTTGATAATCGGTGGCTTCAAGCACTTTTTGCAGGTGGCCGACCAGTTCACATAAGCCCTGTTCATCCTCTTCGCTAAAGCGCGAGAACGCGGTGCTATCAATATCCAGCACGCCAATCACCTGATTGTTTACCTGCAGCGGTAACACGATTTCGGCGTTGCTGGCCGCATCACAGGCAATGTGCCCATCAAAAGCATGAACATCTGCAATACGCTGAACGCGATTTTCCGCCACCGCGGTGCCGCAAACGCCGCGCCCAACCGGGATTCGCACGCAGGCAATTTTGCCCTGGAACGGCCCGAGAACCAGCGTATCGCCTTCCAGCAGATAGAAACCGGCCCAGTTTACGTCGGACAGACGCTCATACAGCAGCGCGCTGGTGTTAGAGATTACCGCTAAGAAACTTGTTTCACCTGCCATTAATGCCTGAAAATCACGGTTAAGGTCCGCGTAAAATTCTGTTTTGCTCATTATTCAATCACTGTTGTTTACGATGTTACTGGTTCGTTACCCATTCTCTGGCCTGATAAAATACGCATTAAGTGCGTTCGGGCTCAAGATGAATCCATACTTAGGTTAAGATAGAGTTATACATTCATTTATCAATGTAATAAATGGCACTGAAAATATCATCTATAACGCCGACAAAGAAAATACGCATTCACGCGGTGAGCGAACCACTACCGTGGGCACATTACCAACGTTGCCCGCAGTGCGATATGCTTTTTCGGTTACCGGTCGTAAAATCATCGCAATGTGCCTACTGCCCACGCTGTAACGCCAAAGTGCGCGACGGCCGCGATTGGTCGTTAACGCGCCTGGGCGCCATGGCGATTACCATGCTGCTGCTGATGCCCTTCGCCTGGAGCGAACCCCTGCTGCGTCTGCACCTGCTCGGGGTGCGCATTGACGCCAACCTGCTACACGGCATCTGGCAGATGACCGACAGCGGCGACCCGGTCACGGCGGCAATGGTCTTTTTCTGTACCGTCGCCGCCCCGGCGGTGCTGGTTGTCGCTATCGCCTATCTCTGGCTGGGTAATATTCTAGGGATGAATCTGCGTCCTGTCCTGTTGATGCTGGATAAACTCAAAGAGTGGGTGATGCTCGACATCTACCTGGTCGGCATCGCCGTCGCCTCAATTAAAGTTCAGGACTACGCTTTTTTACAACCGGGTGTTGGCCTGCTGGCCTATATTTCGCTGGTCATACTCAGCATCCTGACGCTCATTCACCTTAACGTCGAACAGCTGTGGGAACGCTTCTACCCGCAGCGCCCCGCCACCCGGCCGGACACGTCGCTTCAGGTATGTCTGAACTGCCACTACACGGGCTATCGCGACGCGCGCGGGCGTTGTAGCCGCTGCCACACCCCGCTTTATCATCGCGGTAAGCAGAGTTTACAAAAAAGCTGGGCGGCGCTGGTCGCGTCAATCGTGTTCCTGATTCCGGCGAACCTGCTGCCGATATCGATTATTTATGTCAACGGCGGCCGCCAGGAAGACACCATTCTCTCCGGGATTATGTCGCTGGCTAACAGCAACGTTGCCGTGGCCGCAGTGGTCTTTTTTGCCAGTATCCTGGTGCCGTTCACCAAAGTTATCGTGATGCTGACGCTACTGCTCAGTATCCGGTTTAAATGCGAACAGGGGCTGCGCACGCGTATCCTGCTGCTGCGCTTTGTGACCTGGATTGGCCGCTGGTCAATGCTCGATCTGTTTGTCATTTCATTAACCATGTCGCTCATCAATCGCGATCAGCTTCTCGCCTTCACGATGGGCCCCGCTGCGTTTTATTTTGGCGCTGCGGTAATATTAACTATCCTTGCTGTTGAATGGCTGGACAGCCGCTTACTTTGGGACGCACATGAGTCAGGAAACGCCCGCTTCACAGACTGAAGCGCGAATTAAAACAAAACGTCGCATTTCACCGTTCTGGTTACTGCCGGTTATCGCGCTGATAATTGCCGGCTGGCTTATCTGGAATAGCTACGAGGATCGCGGGACGACCATTACCATCGACTTTATGTCGGCGGATGGTATCGTCCCCGGGCGCACGCCTGTGCGCTTCCAGGGCGTAGAAGTGGGGACGGTACAGGACATCCGCCTGGCAAAAGACCGCAGCAAAATTGAAGTGCGCGCCAGCATCAAAAGCGACATGGAAGACGCGCTGCGCACGGATACGCAGTTCTGGTTGGTCACACCAAAAGCCTCTCTGGCCGGCGTTTCCGGCCTTGATGCTCTGGTTGGCGGTAACTATATCGGAATGATGCCCGGTAAAGGTGAGCCCAGCGATCGCTTTACCGCACTAGATACGCAGCCGAAATACCGTCTGAATAACGGCGAGCTGATGATTCACCTGCATGCGCCGGATCTCGGTTCGCTGAGCAGCGGGTCGCTGGTGTATTTCCGCAAGATTCCGGTTGGCCGCGTGTACGACTACACCATTAACCCAAATAACCAGGGCGTGACGATCGACGTGCTCATTGAGCGTCGCTTCACTAACCTTGTGAAAAAAGGCAGCCGCTTCTGGAACGTCTCCGGCGTGAAGGCCGACGTAGGCCTCAGCGGCGCGAAAGTGCAGCTGGAAAGCCTGGCGGCGCTGGTTAACGGCGCCATTGCCTTCGACTCGCCGGCAGACTCCCAGGCCGCTGCGCAAAACGACGAATTTGGTCTGTATGAAGACCTCGCCCATAGCCAGCGCGGGGTGCTGATTCAGCTCCAACTGCCAAACGGCGATGGGCTGAAAGCCGGTTCGACCCCGATGCTGTATCAAGGACTGGAGGTCGGCCAGCTCACCAAAATGACCTTAAATCCTGACAGCTCGGTGACCGGTGAAATGACCGTCGATCCAAGCGTGGTGTCGCTGCTGCGCGAAAGAACGCGCATCGAACTGCACCAGCCGAAGCTGTCGCTGGAAAACACCAACCTCAGCCAACTGCTGACCGGCAGTACCTTTGAGCTGGTACCGGGCGAAGGCGCGCCAAAAAACAGCTTTACCGTACTGGCGGCGGATAAAACCCTGTTGCAGCAGCCCGGGGTAATGACGCTCACCCTCACGGCACCGGAGAGCTACGGTATTGAAGCCGGGCAGCCGATTATGCTGCACGGCGTGCGTATAGGTCAGGTGATGGAGCGCACGCTAAGCGCAAAAGGGATCGCCTTCGCCATCGCTATTGACCCGCAGTACCGCGACCTGCTGCACGGCGACAGCAAATTCGTCGTCAACAGCAAGATGGACGTCAAGGTTGGGATTGATGGCGTTGAGTTCCTTGGTGCCAGCGCTAATGAATGGTTAAGCGGCGGCATTCGTATTCTGCCCGGAGAAAAAGGGCCGATGAAGGACAGCTATCCGCTGTACGCCAATCTGGAGAAAGCGCAGGAGAATAACCTGAGCGACTACCCGACCACGACCCTGATGCTTACCGCCGAGACGCTGCCGGATATTCAGACCGGATCGGTGGTGCTGTACCGTAAGTTTGAGGTCGGTGAAGTCACCTCGGTACAGCCGCGTGCCAACGCCTTTGATATCGCCGTGCACATCAAACCGGAATACCGTTCCTTGTTGACCCCAAGTAGCGTCTTCTGGGCAGAAGGCGGCGCGAAGGTACAGCTCAACGGCAGCGGGCTAACGGTACAAGCATCGCCGCTATCGCGTGCGCTGAAGGGGGCTGTGAGCTTTGACAACATCAGCGAAGCCAATAATGGCACCCGCAAAGGTGATAAACGTGTGCTGTTCCCGTCAGAAACGGCCGCCCGCGCCGTCGGTGGTCAAATTACGCTGCACGCTTTCGACGCGGACAAACTGTCCGCCGGTATGCCAATCCGCTACCTCGGTATCGATATCGGCCAGGTGCAGAGCCTGGCGCTTAACGCCTCTCGCAACGAGGTGCAGGCCAGCGCCGTGCTGTACCCAGAGTACGTCAACACCTTTGCTCGCCGCGGCACGCGCTTCTCGGTGATCACCCCCCAGATCTCCGCGGCAGGCGTCGAGCACCTGGACACGCTGCTACAGCCGTACGTCAACGTTGAACCGGGGCACGGCGAGCTGCGTCGTGACTTCGAGCTGCAGGAAGCCACCATCGCCGACTCCCGCTACCTGAACGGGCTGAACGTCGTGGTGGAGGCGCCAGAAGCCGGCTCGCTGAGCATCGGCACGCCGGTGTTGTTCCGCGGTATCGAAGTGGGCACGATTACCGGCCTGCACCTCGGCAGCCTGTCTGACCGGGTCATGGTCGAGCTGCGCATCGGCCAGCGCTACCAGCATCTGGTGCGCAACAACTCGGTGTTCTGGCTGGCATCAGGCTACAGCCTTGACTTTGGCCTGATTGGCGGCGTGGTGAAAACCGGCACCTTCAACCAGTTCATTCGCGGCGGTATCGCCTTCGCCACGCCGCCGGGGACGCCGCTGGCGCCGAAAGCGCAGGAAGGTAAACACTTCCTGCTGCTGGAATCTGAACCCAAAGAGTGGCGCGATTGGGGCACCGCCCTGCCGCGTTAACATCCAGCCTCACGCGCCGGTGTCCCGTCACCGGCGCGTTTTATGCTAGACTGCGCGCTCGTTATCTCCTTGTGGTATCCGCCAGTGGCTCAAAACTCTGTCTATTTTCCTGATGAATTCCTTGCGCAGATGCGCGAGGCCATGCCCGCACATCTCTCTTTTGAGGATTTTCTTGCTGCCTGCCAGCGCCCGCTGCGCCGTAGCATTCGCATCAACACGCTGAAAATCACGGTGGATGATTTTCTGGCGCTGGTCGCCCCCTATGGGTGGCAGCTGACGCCGGTGCCCTGGTGTGCGGAAGGTTTCTGGATTGAACGCGAAGAGGAAGACGCCCTGCCGTTGGGTAGCACCGCCGAACACTTAAGCGGGCTGTTTTACATTCAGGAAGCCAGCTCAATGCTGCCGGTGGCCGCGCTGTTTGCCGAAGGCGAGCGCCCCGAGCGGGTAATGGACGTTGCCGCGGCCCCAGGCTCTAAAACCACGCAAATTGCCGCGCGGATGGGCAATCGCGGTATGCTGCTGGCCAATGAGTTTTCCGCCAGCCGCGTGAAAGTGCTGCATGCCAACATCAGCCGCTGCGGCATCAGTAATACCGCCCTGACCCACTTCGACGGCCGCGTATTTGGCGCCGCGCTGCCGGAATGCTTCGACGCCATTCTGTTAGATGCCCCCTGTTCCGGCGAAGGCGTAGTGCGTAAAGATGCGGACGCACTGAAAAACTGGTCGCTGGCGAGCAATCAGGCGATAGCCGATACGCAGCGTGAACTGATCGACAGTGCCTTCCATGCACTGCGCCCCGGCGGCACGCTGGTCTATTCAACCTGTACGCTAAACCGCGACGAGAACGAATCGGTGGTAGCCTGGCTGCTGGCGCGCTATCCACAGGCGGTAGAGATAGCGCCACTGGGCACGCTATTCCCTGGCGCGGAACAGGCGCTGACGCCAGAAGGTTTTCTGCACGTCTTCCCGCAAATTTATGACTGTGAAGGCTTCTTCGTCGCCCGTTTGCGTAAAACCGCCGCCATCGATCCCCTACCGGCTCCGGGCTATAAAGTGGGTAAATTCCCGTTTGCGCCCATGAAAAGCCGCGAGTCCGCGGCGGTTGCCGACGCTGCGCGTAAGGTCGGTATTGAATGGGACGATACGCTGACGCTGTGGCAGCGCGACAAAGAGATATGGCTATTCCCGGGTGAGATTGCGCCTCTGCTGGGAAAAGTTCGTTTTTCCCGTATCGGGCTTAAGCTTGCCGAAACGCACAATAAAGGTTTCCGCTGGCAGCATGAAGCGGTTATCGCGCTGGCAAACACCCGAAAGTTAGGGCATGAGCTGACGCTGGAAGAAGCGGAAGAATGGTATCGTGGCCGCGATGTATACCCGCAGCAGTCGCCCGCCACGGACGATGTGATTGTCACTTTCCAGGGATTCCCGCTGGGCCTGGCCAAACGCATCGGCTCACGGCTGAAAAACAGTTATCCCCGTGAATTAGTTCGTGACGGCAAGCTTTTTGCCAACAGGTCGGAGTAGCGCACAAAAAAAGCGCACCTTTTGACTGGCAGAATTCTCCGCGTTGACTACGCTGAAAAGGTACGGCCTAACTGGTCGTACCACAACGGTCAGCAGATTAACGGAGAGCATTATGAGTAAAACCAGCGTACGCATCGGCGCATTCGAAATTGATGATGCCGTGATGCACGCCGATCAGCACGGCGAGCGAACGTTAAGCATTCCTTGCAAGTCCGATCCTGATTTATGCATGCAGTTAGATGCCTGGGACGCTGATATCAGCATCCCGGCCCTTCTTGATGGCGAACATTCCGTTCTCTATCGTCAACGCTACGATCGACCGTCCGACGCCTGGGTTATGCGGCTTGTCTAACCCAAAAGGAACCCGCCCAAAGGCGGGTTATTTATTTCGCGTGCGGTACGGCTTTGTACAGTGACGCCTCTCCGCGCGGCCGGGTTTTGAAACGGCGATGCACCCACAGATACTGCTCCGGCGCACGTAGGATTTCGCGTTCAATAATTTTGTTCATATAGCACGCAGCGGAGATCTCATCACCGCACGGATAATCCGTCATGGCTTCGCTAATATGCAGCGTGTAGCCACGCTGACACGGCTTGCGCACCATGGTCACGGTCAGCATCGCCGCGCCGGAAAGGCGCGACAGCACGTTGGTACCGTTGGTCGTCGCCGCTTCGTTTACCGAGAAAAACGGCGCAAAGACGCTGCCTTTCGGACCGTAGTCCTGATCCGGCGCAAACCAGACGGCCTCACCGGCCTTCAGCGCCTGCACCAGACCACGCAGGTTACGGCGATCGATCATCGCTTTGTTCGAACGCAGACGACCGGTGGTTTGCACCCATTCCATCAGCGGGTCATTATGCGGACGGTAAGTTGCCATCATTGGACGGCACAGCCCCATCGCACGACCGCCGAGCTCCAGTGACATAAAGTGCACGCCCACCACCATAACGCCGCGCTGCTCTTTCAGCGCGTCCATCAGGTTGGCATAACCTTCAACGTCAAACCATTTCTTAACGCGGGCATCGCTCCAGAACCAGGCCATACCGGTTTCGATAAGCCCCATTCCCAGTGACATAAAGTTTTGTTCAATCAGCTTTTCCCGCTGTGCGGCATCCATATTCGGGAAGCAAAGCTCAATATTGCGCGCGGCAATTTGCTCACGGCGCTTTAAAAAACGTCGTGACGCTTTACCAAGAGAAGTGCCAAGCAGGTGTAAGAGTGGGTACGGCAACTGCACCACCAGCCATAAAGAGGCCAGAGCGAACCACTTCAACCCGTTACGGGGATGAAGTAAAGCGGTATCAAATTTTTTGGACATCATTGTTTCCAGCAACGTAATGCAAGGGTAACGCGTAAGGAAAAAAACGAGTCCGTTCATTTGTCTTTATGCGGTACGTATAATCGTTGGACAGTGCTACGTTCGACAAATTCACTGCCCAGACGTTTATTTACAAAACGGTGGTCAACAGAGGTATGGCGCGGTGTGGCAGGCTGTGGCTCAACTCGCCGCAAAGCATGCGCCTTTTTTAGCAAAAAAAATAGAGATTTTAATTCACAATAGAAAATAAACTTTTTAACGCGACAAATAATATTATTAGCGACATATCTATTTTTCGGAAAAATATGAGTTCTTAGCATTTTGTATTTCGTCTGCGACTATTGTCACTTTATAAAAAGAAAAAAAAGTCGCTAAATTGTACAAAAGTGCTTGGATGGGAGCGAGAATCTGTTTACATTGGGTTAACAAGCTAACGGATTCCCGCGGAGCTTGTCCTGCTGAGTGCATACGGCAGATAAAAAGAGACCGAATACGATTCCTGTATTCGGTCCAGGGAAATGGCTCTTGGGAGAGAGCCGTGCGCTAAAAGTTGGCATTAATGCAGGCTAAGTCGCCATGCTTTATAAGAATAGATGACCGTGACAGGTTTTCCAGTCCGCAGCCCTTGCGAGCGGAAAATTTTCGTCAATGAAACGGCATAATGAAAAAAAACCGCAGCCATTTCTCGAGAATGATTGCGGTTTTTTATTGATTATTAAACAGATAGACGATCAGCAGAGCTTCTCAGCACGTTCAATAAATGGTGCCAGGCTCATCTTCACTCCCGGTTGGGCAGGATCGTCAATCTGAATAATGCTCAGCGGCTGTGCCTGGGTTTTACCCGCCTTAACCTGCTGCTCGGCCACATCATTGAGCGGATACTGCACCAGCGTACTGGGGTTAATCACGTATAGCGCGTGCCCAGGGCGGCAGGTCAGCATCACCTCCTCACGGTTGAAAGCCCACTTCTCCTTCCCCACCTCAAATCGACTCACGGTGATGACCTGAGCGGCCAGCGCGCTGCCGGAAGCGGTTAATAACAACAAAGACAGAATAATTTTTTTCATAGTTCGCCAGTTTGATTAAAAAGGTTCCCAGGTCGCGAAGAGACTGACGCACGCCAGCACCAGTGCCCCCAATACAATTTCCGCCTGCGTGGTGCGGAGGAACAGACGCTGTGCCAGCCCCTGCGGCGTCGATGCCATCCGTGGCACTAACAGATAGCGGTTTAGTAGCGCCAGCGCGACCATCAACGCAACGAGCCCCATCTTCACCCAAAGTGCGATACCGTACGGCGTGGCGACGGTCAGCCCCCCTTGAATGAGCCAACTATTGATCAACCCCGTCACCAGCGCTCCGGCAACGGCCAGATGGCCGTAGCGGGAATAGCGCATCATCGTACCGATAGCCGCCTTACGCCAGCGTCCTTTCGCCAGTCGCAGGCAGTAGAGAAACGGCACCAGCCCGCCAACCCACGCCGCCGCACACAGCAAATGCAGCGCATGATTAACACGCTGCAGCGCGCCCGCCGCGCCGTCATACATGGCCGCATGGCCCACGCCAGCCAGCAGGATAAACTGCGCGACACAGAGAAGCAAAAGCCGTCGCATCATCTGCCGCGGCCGCACCCAGGCGATGCCCAATGCAATCCAGGACAGCACGATTTCCCACAGCCAGACGCCGCCAAACTGCGTATGCAGCACCGCTTGCCAGACGTCGGGACGCCAGGTGTCAGACCAGCCCTCCCCCATCAACCCGCCCTGCACCACCAGCATCAGCATCGCCGAAAGCGCGCTAACGGCCAATGCGCTACGCAGTAGCTGGGCAAAGCGCTGAATCAACAGGCGACGCAGCGCGGAGGGTGCCCACCAGCCCGCGTAAAGCGTGCAGCCAAAAGCGACCATCAAGGCCGCAAAGTGAACAAAACGCAGCGCAATATACAGTGCCGTTAGCATCGTTACTTCACGCTAAACTGATATTGGCCTTTGGTCTTATGCCCGTCGACCGACACCACATGCCACGCGACGGTATAGAGACCAGGCATGAGCGTCTGGGTCAGCGGCACAACCAGCTGCATTTTATTGCTCTCGCTGCGAACCGGTTTGCCAGTAGCGACCGTCTGATGATCCGGTCCGGTTAGCGTCACGCCGCTAAAATGGGGCTCAATGCCTTCGGAGAAATTCAGCGTCAGCGCCTGCGGTGCAGGGCTTACCTCAGTGTTTGCTGCGGGCGTTTGCTGTTGCAGATGGGCGTGCGCCCAGACGGATGAGGCGCTCAAAAGGCCAAGAGTAAAAAGCATGGTGCAGAGCGCGCGGGGTGCGGTGAAGTTCATTTCCATCATTCCCTTTTGTTATCAATATAAGTCAAAGAATAACGCTGTATAATGTTCACGTCGAGATGGGTGCCCTGCGGACTTGCCATTTTGCGAGACTCTTAGTAACTTTTGCGCGATATTCCAAGGAGAAAAGCATGCAAACCAACCTGGCAGCCCTGCCTCAGCAGGAGATGGACAAAGTTAACGTTGACCTGGCCGCAGCGGGCGTTGCGTTCAAAGAGCGCTATAACATGCCGGTCGTTGCCGAAGTCGTCGAACGCGAGCAGCCTGCGCACCTGCGCGACTGGTTCCGCGAGCGTCTCATTGCACACCGTCTGGCTTCCGTAAATCTCTCACGCCTGCCGTATGAACCGAAAACCAAATAATGCTTACTGTTAGTGACAGTTCCTTACGTCAGATTTGATACCTTGTTAGAATAAAAGCCCACAGACGACGTGTTGAAGGATGCAACTATGCTGACATGGACTATTGCTGCAGCGCAATATACGCCCAGAACGGGAGATGTTGCTGAAAACATTACCCGCCATCTGCGTTTTATTGATGCCGCCGCCGAGCAGGCCTGTAAGGTGCTTATTTTCCCGGAACTCTCCCTTACGGGCTCAGCTGACGAGCACGCCCTGCCTGCCCCGCCGCCCGACAGCCAGCTTCGCCCGCTTCGCGATGCTGCACAGCGCCACCGGATGACGATCATCGCCGGGCTGCCGATGGAAAAGGAAGGGCAACGGATTAAGGGGATCGTTATTTTTACCCCCGATGACGCGGCGCCGTCCAAACATCAGCAGGGCCATGGCACCTGTCTGGCACCGGGATCTGATCAGATAAGCGTTTTTGAACTTAACACCGAAGGCTGTGAGCTGTCTCACCAGGCCTCGTTGCTGGCAACCGTCAGCTGTATGGCCGAACTTCAGCAGCAGCGTACGACCCAGCGTTTACAGCGCTTTGCCCACAAATATGCCATCGCGGTATTAAAATCCAACTACGGCTGCGGCACGTTCTCCGGCGGCAGCGCGCTGTGGGATGAAAACGGCCAGCTGATCGTCCGCGCCGACGCCGGCGAACTGCTGGTAACCGGCAGAAAAAGCGCCCAGGGTTGGCAAGGCGAGATCATTCCTTTACGCTAGACGTTTTGGCCGGGAGTTCGCCATGCTGCGCGTTATCGATACCGAAACCTGCGACCTGCAAGGAGGCGTCGTTGAGATTGCCTCCGTCGATGTTATTGACGGAAAAATCGTCAACCCCATGAGTCATCTGGTTCGCCCCGACCGCCCCATCAGCGCACAGGCCATGGCGATTCACCATATCAGCGAAGAGATGGTAGCCGATAAGCCATGGATTGAAGAGGTAGTGCCGTTTTATCAGGGCAGTCCCTGGTATGTTGCTCACAACGCCAGCTTTGACCGCCGCGTGCTGCCTGAGATGAACGGCGAGTGGATCTGCACCATGAAAATGGCGCGCCGCCTGTGGCCAGGTATCAAGTACAGCAACATGGCGCTGTATAAATCCCGTAAGCTGAGCGTCGCAACCCCGCCGGGGCTGCATCACCACCGCGCGCTTTACGACTGCTACATTACCGCCGCACTGCTGATTGATATTATTCAAGCCTCCGGGTGGACGCCGGAACAAATGGTCGACGTCACCGGGCGCCCGGCGCTGCTGCGTACGTTTACCTTCGGTAAATATCGCGGGCAGGAAGTCGCCGAAGTGGCTAAAAACGATCCGGGCTACCTGCGCTGGCTGTTTAACAACCTCGACCGCATGAGCCCGGAACTGCGTTTGACGCTAAAACACTATCTCGAGGGCTAGCTAGCGCTCCGCACGCCCTGGCAGCGTCCCCTGCGCCAGGGCAATCAGGAACGCGAACTCCAGCGCCACACCCTCATAGCTTTTATAGCGCCCCGACTTACCGCCGTGGCCGGCATCCATTTCGGTACACAGCAGCAGCAGATTGTCATCAACCTTCAGCTCGCGTAGCTTCGCCACCCACTTTGTCGGCTCCCAGTACTGAACCTGCGAGTCGTGCAGCCCGCTGGTGACCAGCAGATGCGGGTAAGCCTGCGCCCGCACGTTGTCATACGGGCTATACGATTTCATATAGCGATAGTAGGTTTCATCCTGCGGATTGCCCCACTCCTCAAACTCGCCGGTGGTCAGCGGGATAGACTCATCCAGCATGGTTGTCACCACATCGACAAACGGCACCTGCGCCACTACGCCGTGGAACAGCTCGGGGCGTTCGTTGATCGCCGTTCCCATCAGCATCCCGCCCGCGCTGCCGCCCATGCCATAACACAGCGACGGAGCACCGAATCCCTTCGCCAGCAGGGCATCGCAGACGTCGAGATAGTCATTAAAGGTATTTTTCTTCTTCAGGAATTTGCCGTCTTCATACCACTGCTGCCCCAGCTCGCCGCCGCCGCGAACATGGGCAATGGCGAAGACAAAACCACGGTCGAGCAGGCTAAGACGGCTGCTGCTGAAATCAGCATCCATGCTCGCACCGTAAGAACCGTAGCCATAGACCAGCAACGGATTCTTGCCGGAACGGAAATGCTCATGCCGATACACCAGCGAAACCGGGACTTCCACCCCGTCGCGCGCGGTGATCCACAGGCGTTCACTGCGGTAGCGGCTGGCGTCGAAGCCTTTAACCTCCTGCTGTTTCAGCACGCGGCGTTCACCGCTGTCCATATCCAGCTCAAACAGGGTATCCGGCGTGGTCATCGACGAGTAGCCATAGCGCAGGCAGGCCGTTTCTGGCTCCGGGTTATAGGCAATCCAGGTCACATAGGCCGGATCGTCAAAGGCGATGGCCGTTTCTTTGTGAGTCTGCCGATGGATCTGCCGCAGGCTTGTCAGGCCACGCTGGCGCTCTTCAACCACCAGCCAGTCACGAAACAGGGTGAAATCTTCCAGCATGACGGCATCACGCGCGGCAATCAGCGTCTGCCAGTTGGCCTCTTCCCCACTGACGCCACGATAAAGGCCAAAGTTCTTACCGTCGCGGTTAGAACGCATGTAGAAATGCCCCTGGTAATGGTCGAGACTGTATTCATGATCTTTGCGGCGGGCCAGGAACGTTTGCGGACGAGCGTCGGGATTATCGGCGTCGAGCAGCTGCATTTCACTGGTGGTGGTGCTGGAGAGCGCAATCACCACAAACTGGCGTGATGACGTTTTATGCAGGCTGACGTAAAAGGTGTCGTCCTGTTCTTCATAGATCAGGCAATCCTGCTCAGGCGCCGTACCAACCTGATGACGCCAGACCTGCCACGGCAGCAGCGTTGTCGGATGCTGGCGAACGTAATAGAGTGAGCGCGAGTCGTTGGCCCACACCACGCCCGGTGAGACGTCTTCAATCACCTCAGGCAGCCAGGTTTCGTTAGCCAGATGGCGAAGGCGTAGGCTGTACTGGCGGCGGGAGAGAAAGTCTTCCGTGACCGCCAGCAGGTTGTTATCAGGCGCGACGTTCAGCCCGCCGAGGGCATAGAACTCACTGCGCGCAGCGCGCTTATTTTCATCAAGCAGCAGCGACCAGTTTTCTTCGCCTGGAGCCTGTCGCTGATAGATAGCGTACTCCTGGCCTGGCTCAAAAATCTGCCGGTAGCGGTAGCCGTTTTTACAATACGGGGCCGACACTTCCCGCGGCGGAATGCGATCGACAATCTCCTTAAGCACGCGATCCTGCAAACTGCGCTGGCTCGACATCACCTCGCGACCGTAGGCGTTCTCCTGCTGTAAATACTCCATCACGGCGGGCTTCGTGCGAGTGTCGTCACGCAGCCAGTAGTAATGATCAACGCGCGTATTGCCATGTAAGGTCATGGCGTGGGATATCCGTTTTGCTTTTGGCGGCATCTCGTTATTCTTCTGTTTTAGTCACACCCTCTAAGGGTGGACAAATTCAACGTTGATGCAAGCAAAACCTGCAAGATTGCACTTAAAGCTGCTGTTTTTGCTGTTGTAAATCGCGCTCGATGCTTTCGCGCACTTCTGACGGCAGCTTCAGCGCCTCGCCCAGCTCATCCAGATAGCGACGTTCCATAAAGTGATCGATGTCGATTGCCGCGCAGCTCACATAGTACAGCTCAAGCGCCTCTTCTTCGTTATGCACGTCGCGCGCCAGCCGCTGCGGATCGAGCGGTTGTTCAATTGCCTGCGCAATCAGCGCACGGCCCTGCGCTTCCACGCCGGCATCGCGCAGCTGTTGTTCAATCGAAGCCTGCTCTTTAGCATCAATATGGCCATCGCTTTTTGCGGCAAACACCAGCGCCAGAATCAAACGCTCGGTACGCACATCCAGCGGCGCGGCCGGTTGGCCATACTTCGCTTCTGCCGGCGTCGAACCGCGTAGCTGATCTTTGTATTTGTTCCACAGCACGCTCCCGGCGACCGCACCGCCGCCCACCAGCAGCGCGCCAGTACCATACTTCGCCAGCATTTTCCGCGATGATTTACTGGCAAGGAGCAGCCCTGCCAGACCACCTAACGCTCCCGGCACCAGCATTTCGCCAAGAGCGCCTTTCCCATTACCCGATGATTTGCCCAACAGTGATTGCAGTTGATTAAGCCAGCCAGACATATGACCCCCAGTATAAATTCATGAGAAGCTTAGCCTATGCGAGCAGACGTCAGAATATGTCTGGTACAGATAAAGATGTGCAAATTTAACGCGATAGCCGCGCTGCCGCGTCGACAACAAGACAGACGCAAACGTTTTCGTTTATAATGCGACAAATTTTTGTCAGACGGTGGAATAGGTAAATGACGTTATTAGGCACAGCTCTGCGTCCGGCGGCGACGCGCGTAATGCTTTTGGGTTCCGGTGAGTTAGGTAAAGAAGTCGCCATTGAATGCCAGCGATTAGGGATTGAAACCATCGCCGTCGATCGCTACGCCGATGCGCCAGCGATGCACGTAGCGCACCGCTCATACGTTATCAATATGCTTGACGGAGCGGCGCTGAAGGCGCTGGTCGAGCAAGAGAAACCGGATTTTATCGTACCGGAAATCGAAGCGATCGCGACCGACATGCTGATTGCGCTGGAACAGGACGGGCAGCGCGTTGTGCCCTGCGCACGCGCCACTCAGTTGACCATGAATCGCGAAGGCATTCGTCGTCTGGCGGCCGAACAGCTTAAGCTGCCGACCTCAGCCTACTATTTTGCCGATAGCGAAGCACAGTTTCGCCAGGCGGTAGCCACCATCGGCCTGCCGTGTATCATCAAGCCAGTGATGAGCTCCTCCGGCAAGGGGCAGACGTTTATTCGCCGTGAAGATCAGCTGACGCAGGCATGGCAGTATGCGCAGGAAGGTGGCCGCGCAGGGGCTGGCCGGGTGATCGTCGAAGGCGTCGTGAATTTTGACTTTGAAATTACGCTGCTGACGGTGAATGCCGTCGACGGCGTGCACTTCTGCGCACCGGTAGGCCATCGTCAGGAAGACGGCGATTATCGCGAATCCTGGCAACCGCAGCAGATGAGCGAGCTGGCGCTGGAACGCGCGCAGGCAATCGCTCGCGACGTGGTACTGGCACTGGGCGGTTATGGTCTGTTTGGCGTTGAGCTGTTTGTCTGCGGCGACGACGTGGTGTTCAGTGAAGTTTCTCCTCGCCCGCACGATACCGGTATGGTTACGCTCATTTCACAGGATGTGTCTGAGTTCGCGCTGCACGTCCGCGCATTTCTGGGCCTGCCTATCGGCGCCATTCGTCAGTACGGCCCTTCTGCCTCTGCCGTGCTGCTGCCAAAACTGACCAGCCGTAACGTGACCTTTGATAAGGTCCATCATGCGCTTGGCGCGGGGATACAGCTACGTCTGTTTGGCAAACCGGATATTGACGGTTCGCGGCGGATGGGCGTCGCACTGGCTACCGGCGACAGCGTAGAACAGGCGGTGGAACGGGCAAAAATCGCCGCCGCCGCCGTGATTATCCAGGGATAAAAAAAGCGGGCCGCTAACGCGTGCCCGCTCTTTTTTTGTCCTACCCGGTCAGTTAACCGGGTAAGGCAAACACCTTACAGTTTCGCGCCTTCAACCGCTTCGCGAGCCAGTTTGGTGATGCGATCGTAGTCGCCAGCTTCCAGCGCGTCGGCCGGAACCAGCCAGGAACCGCCGATGCACAGTACGCTTTTCAGCGCCAGATAGTCACGATAGTTCGCCGGAGAGATGCCGCCAGTCGGGCAGAAACGGATATGAGAGAACGGACCTGCGATAGCCTGCAGCGCTTTCACACCGCCGTTCGCTTCAGCCGGGAAGAATTTGAATTCTTTCAGGCCGTGCTGCATACCCAGCATCAGTTCAGAAACGGAGCTAATACCCGGGATTAGCGGAATAGTACCCGCGGTTGCCGCTTTCAGCAGCTCATCGGTCAGGCCCGGGCTGATAGCAAACTGCGCGCCCGCATCGGTCACTTCTTTCAGCTGCTGTGCGTTGGTCACGGTACCCGCGCCCACGATAGCATCCGGCACTTCTTTCGCAATCGCGCGGATAGCGTCCATTGCGCACTCTGTACGCAGCGTCACTTCCAGTACGCGTACGCCGCCAGCAACCAGTGCTTTCGCCATCGGTACGGCGTGCTCAAGCTTTTTCACCACGATGACCGGCACTACCGGGCCAGTGGTCAGGATTGCTTCTGCAGTTGTTTTCCAGTTTTTCATCAGAATTATTCTCTCGCCAGATCTACAAAACGTGTCAACTTAAAAGGTAATACAGGTTGCGCCCTGCTCTGCGCCGGACAGTTTTTCCCGTAATGCGCCAAACAGTTCACGGCCTGTCCCCACGCGCGAGGCGCTCAGATCGGGAATATGCGGCTGACGCGCGGCCAGCTCAGCGTCATCAACCAGCAGCGTCAGCTCACCGGTCTGACCGTTCACGCGAATCATGTCACCGTCGCGGACTTTCGCCAGCAGGCCACCATCATAGGCTTCAGGGGTGACGTGAATCGCTGACGGCACTTTACCGGATGCACCGGACAGTCGTCCATCGGTGACCAACGCAATTTTGAAACAGCGGTCCAATAATACACCAAGTGGCGGCATAAGTTTATGTAATTCTGGCATGCCGTTCGCTTTTGGTCCTTGATGACGCACAACCACCACGCAATCTTTATCCAGCAGACCCGCCTCAAAGGCCGGCAGAACATCGTGCTGACTTTCAAAGACCACGGCCGGTGCCTCAATAATCTGGTTTTCCACCGGCACTGCGGAGGTTTTCATCACCGCGCGGCCAAGGTTACCGCTCAGCACTTTGGTGCCGCCGTGTTTAGAGAACGGCTTGTCGAAGCTGGCGATGATGCTGTCGTCCAACGAGGCGTTTGCGCCTTCACGCCAGTCCAGTTTGCCGTTATTGAGCCACGGTTCCATGGTGTAGTGGGACAGACCAAAACCGGCGACGGTATTCACGTCTTCGTGCAGCAGACCGCCTTTCAACAGTTCACGTACCATCACCGGTACGCCGCCAGCCGCCTGGAAGTGGTTGATATCTGCCGGGCCGTTCGGATACAGACGCGCCATCAGTGGTACAACGTCAGACAGTTCAGAGAAGTCGTCCCAGTTGATGATAATGCCCGCCGCGCGTGCCATCGCCACCAGATGCATGGTGTGGTTCGTTGAGCCGCCGGTCGCCAGCAGAGCAACGATACCGTTGACCACCACTTTTTCGTCAATCATTTTACCCAGCGGCATCCATTCGTTGCCGTTGCCGGTCATACGCGTGACCTGGCGTGCCGCCGCAGCGGTCAATTCGGAGCGCAGCGGGGCGTCCGGGTGGACAAACGAAGAACCCGGCAGCTGCATGCCCATGAACTCAATCACCATCTGGTTGGTGTTGGCGGTACCATAGAAAGTACAGGTACCCGGTGCGTGGTAGGACGCGGCTTCTGATTCAAGCAGCGCATTGCGATCCACCTTGCCTTCCGCATAAAGCTGGCGGATACGGACTTTTTCTTTGTTTGGCAGACCGCTGGCCATCGGGCCTGATGGGATGAAGATAGACGGCAGGTGGCCAAAGGAGAGCGCAGCCATCGCCAGCCCCGGGACGATTTTATCGCACACGCCGAGGTATAGCGCGCCGTCAAACATATTGTGAGACAGGCCAACGGCGGCGGACATGGCGATCACTTCACGGCTAAGCAGCGAAAGTTCCATCCCGTCCTGACCCTGAGTGACGCCGTCGCACATTGCCGGAACGCCGCCAGCAACCTGCCCGACCGCGTTCACGCTGTGCAGCGCTTTACGGATGATATCCGGGTAATGCTCGTACGGCTGGTGGGCCGACAGCATGTCGTTATAGGAGGTAATGATCGCGATATTGTTACGCAACATGCTTTTCAGCGACGCTTTATCGTCTGCCTGACAGGCAGCAAAACCGTGTGCCAGGTTGCCACAGGCAAGCTGGGAGCGGTGAACCGTTTCAGTTTTTGCCTGCTCGATACGTGCGAGATAAGCCGCGCGCGTGTCGCGAGAGCGTTCGATAATGCGATTTGTTACCCGTAACATTACAGAGTTCATAAAGGCTCCTTAAAATTTTTCTGTCCAGGCTACGACCTACTGCGGTTTATTTATTGATCTGATTAAGAGATAAATGCCCGAATAGCGCAGCTCAGAGGCAAAGGTCTGCCCGCAGTGTAATAAAAAAAGCCCCGGGGGTGAATCCTCCCGGGGCTTAAATGCGTAAAAAAAGCACGACTTGCTGTGTTAGATCATGTTACCGGTAAAATAACTCTTCCGGATTACAGCGACGCCTTACTCAAACTCGTTCCAGGAACGGCCGTCGCGGGTGATCATCGCCACAGAGGCAACCGGCCCCCAGGTCCCTGCCTGGTAAGGTTTCGGCGCGTCGTTGTCGCTTGCCCACGCTTCAGTAATGGAGTCAACCCACTTCCAGGCTTCTTCCACTTCGTCGCGGCGTACGAACAGCGCCTGGATACCGCGCATCGTCTCCAGCAGCAGGCGTTCGTAAGCATCGGCAAGGTGCGTTTGGTTAAAGGTTTCCGAGTAGCTCAGATCCAGCTTAGTCACCTGCAGGTTATGCTTGTGCTCAAGCCCCGGCACCTTGTTAAGGATCTGAATATCCACGCCTTCGTCCGGCTGCAGACGAATGGTCAGCTTGTTCTGCGGCAGTTCAGGCCAGGTCTCTTTGAACAGATTCAGTTCAGGGTTTTTGAAGTAAACGACGACTTCAGAGCATTTGGTCGGCAGACGTTTACCGGTACGCAGGTAGAACGGCACGCCCGCCCAGCGCCAGTTGTCGATATCTACGCGGATAGAGACGAAGGTTTCCGTGCTGCTGGACTTGTTCGCGCCCTCTTCTTCGAGGTAGCCCGGCACTTTCTGGCCCTGGGCAAATCCGGCGGTGTACTGACCGCGAACGGTTTTATCACGCACGTTGCTGCGGTCGATACGGCGGAGCGACTTCAGGACTTTCACCTTCTCATCACGAATGCTGTCGGCGGTCAGATCGGACGGCGGCGCCATCGCAATCATGCACAGAATTTGCAGCAGGTGGTTCTGGATCATGTCGCGCATTTGACCGGCCTGGTCGAAGTAACCCCAGCGGCCTTCAATGCCAACTTCCTCGGCGACGGTGATTTCCACGTGATCGATGGTGCGGTTATCCCAGTTATTCACAAACAGGGAGTTAGCAAAGCGCAGCGCCAGCAGGTTCAGTACCGTTTCTTTACCCAGATAGTGGTCAATACGGTAAACCTGGCACTCTTCAAAGTATTCACCGACCTGGTCGTTGATCTCACGTGAAGTTTCCAGTGAGGTACCCAGCGGTTTTTCCATGACCACGCGCGCCGGTTTGGCGTTCAGCTTCGCTTCGCCCAGGCCGCGGCAGATGGCGCCAAACGTGCTTGGCGGCATCGCGAAATAGTTGATGGTGGTGCGATTTTTTTGATCGAGCATCTCGCCAAGACGCGCAAATGCCGGGGCATCATTGACATCGAGGTTGCAGAAATCAAGACGTGCGCTGAGGGTGTCCCACAAACCTTCATCGATTTTTTCTTTCATAAAGGTTTCGAGCGCTTCACGGACAACTTTGGTGTATGCCGCTTTATCCCAGTCGGCGCGGCCTACGCCGATAATCCGCGTCTGCGGATTAATCTGGCCGGCTTTTTCAAGCTGGTACAGGGAAGGCAGCAGTTTCCGGCGGGCAAGATCGCCCTTCGCGCCGAAAATGACCAGATCGCATGCCTGGGCCGTTTGCGTTACCGCCATGTCATTCTCCTCAGTTTATATTCCCGGTTCTATGCCAGGCTATCTCCCCGTTATCGCCCGGGTTTCCCCGGAAAATCACGGATATCGTTGTAATTTTCTTACGGTGCACTGTACTGTGTTTACGAAATTGCCGAAACCCTTTAACGCCTTTCAGCGCCGCCGATCGCACAATTCGGAACCAGCAGGGCAACGACGCTTAGGCAATGCGCCAGTTTTGTTCGTTCTTTCGCCTGAAGGGCGTCGGTTAAAATACGACACCGATCATGTAATGAAAAAAAACAACATCTTTTGCTGTTACTCTTCACTTTTCATTCCGCTTCAAGCGTATATTCTTGCTAAAACGCCTGCAGATTTCACCCATTAATGGAATCGTTTCAATCTATGAGCACCTTGTCACGATGAACATGCTGGAAAGAATCCAGTCCCAGCTGGAAAACCTTAGCAAATCCGAGCGAAAAGTCGCGGAAGTTATTCTGGCGGCCCCCGAACAGGCAATCCACTCAAGCATTGCCGCCCTCGCTCTGGAAGCTGAGGTAAGCGAACCGACCGTTAACCGCTTCTGCCGCAGCCTGGAAACCAAAGGCTTTCCTGATTTTAAACTGCATCTTGCCCAAAGTCTGGCCAACGGTACACCGTATGTTAATCGTAATGTAGATGAGGATGACAGCGTCGAGGCGTATACGGCAAAAATTTTTGAGTCAGCGATGGCCAGCCTCGCCCACGTGCGTCAGTCGCTCGACATGTCGGCGGTGAATCGCGCCGTCGACCTGCTGACTCAGGCAAAGAAAATCGCCTTTTTCGGGCTGGGCTCCTCCGCCGCCGTGGCGCATGACGCCATGAACAAGTTTTTCCGCTTTAACGTGCCGGTTATCTATTCCGATGACATTGTTTTGCAACGAATGAGCTGTATGAATTGCAGCGATGACGACGTTGTGGTGCTGATTTCCCATACCGGCAGGACCAAGAGCCTGGTGGAGGTTGCGCTGGTGGCGCGTGAAAACGATGCTATGGTCATTGCCATAACCTCCTCAGGGACGCCGCTGGCCAGAGAGGCCACACTCGCTATCACGCTGGACGTTCCTGAAGATACCGATATTTATATGCCCATGGTGTCGAGGCTGGCCCAGCTCACCGTCATTGATGTGCTGGCAACCGGCTTTACCCTGCGCCGTGGAGCAAAATTCAGGGATAACTTGAAGCGAGTCAAAGAAGCGTTAAAGGAATCGCGGTTTGATAAAGAACTATCGACACACAGCGATAATCACTAAAAGCGATAAAAAAGCGTCATTTATTTAAGCATTCGGTAACGCATTATTGGCATATTGCCGAATTCCTGTTCACGCAACACCTGAGTTGTACTAGTCAACGGAGTATTACATGTCCAGAAGGCTTCGCAGAACCAAGATCGTCACCACGTTAGGCCCAGCAACCGATCGCGACAACAACCTTGAGAAAGTCATTTCCGCCGGCGCTAACGTCGTCCGTATGAACTTCTCTCACGGTACGCCTGAAGATCATCAGCTACGTGCCGACAAAGTCCGCGAAATTGCAGCAAAACTGGGGCGCCATGTAGCCATCCTTGGCGATCTGCAAGGACCAAAAATTCGCGTATCAACCTTCAAAGAAGGCAAAGTTTTCCTCAACATCGGCGATAAATTCCTGCTCGACGCCAACCTAAGCAAAGGTGAAGGCGATAAAGAGAAAGTGGGCATCGACTACAAAGGTCTGCCTGCCGACGTGGTACCGGGCGATATCCTGCTGCTCGATGATGGCCGCGTACAGCTGAAAGTACTGGAAATCCAGGGCATGAAGGTGTTCACCGAAGTGACCGTGGGCGGCCCGCTTTCCAACAACAAAGGCATCAACAAGTTAGGCGGTGGCCTCTCGGCAGAAGCTCTGACCGACAAAGATAAAGCGGACATCCACACGGCCGCCAAAATTGGCGTTGATTACCTGGCCGTCTCCTTCCCGCGCTGCGGCGAAGACCTGAACTACGCTCGCCGCCTGGCCCGTGAAGCGGGTTGCGATGCGAAAATCGTTGCCAAAGTGGAACGTGCGGAAGCCGTCTGCAGCCAGGACGCGATGGACGACATCATCCTGGCGTCCGACGTGGTGATGGTTGCCCGTGGTGACCTCGGCGTTGAAATCGGCGACCCGGAGCTGGTAGGCATCCAGAAAGCATTGATTCGTCGCGCTCGTCAATTGAACCGTTCCGTGATTACCGCGACCCAGATGATGGAGTCAATGATCACCAACCCAATGCCTACCCGTGCGGAAGTTATGGACGTGGCCAACGCCGTGCTGGACGGTACCGATGCGGTCATGCTGTCAGCAGAAACTGCAGCAGGCCAGTACCCATCTGAAACCGTAGCGGCCATGGCGCGCGTTTGCCTGGGCGCAGAGAAGATCCCCAGCATCAACGTTTCTAAACACCGTCTGGACGTGCAGTTCGACAACGTGGAAGAAGCGATTGCCATGTCAGCAATGTATGCGGCTAACCACCTGAAAGGCGTGACCGCCATCATCACCATGACCGAGTCCGGCCGTACCGCGCTGATGACCTCACGTATCACCTCCGGGCTGCCTATCTTCGCGATGTCCCGCCATGAGCGTACGTTGAACCTGACAGCGCTGTACCGCGGCGTGACGCCAGTCTTCTTCGACAGCGAATGTGACGGCGTTGCGGCGGCACACGACGCGGTAAATCTGCTGCGTGATAAAGGCTATCTGATGTCTGGCGACCTGGTTATCGTGACCCAGGGCGACGTGATGAGCACCGTGGGTTCAACCAACACCACGCGTATTCTGACCGTTGAGTAAGTTATTCTCGCGATAAAAAAACCGGACGATGTCCGGTTTTTTTATCTGCGTAGCCCGGCCAAGCGTAGCGCCGCCGGAAAGGCTCGGTGCCGCCCCGTCGTCGCATTGCTCGGACGGGCTACGGGGCTATTTCTTTTTCTTTGGATAGAGTTCTTTACGCTGATACGGCTCGGTTTCACCCGGCTTGCGCGTTTTCAGCAGCTTCAGGATCCACGTGTACTGCTCAGTATGTGGCCCAACGAAAATCTCCACCTCTTCGTTCATTCGACGCGCAATGGTGTTGTCATCCGCTTCCAGCAGGTCATCCATCGGTGGTCGAACCAGAATGGTCAGACGATGCGTTTTGCCATCATAAACCGGGAACAGCGGCACCACGCGCGCGCGGCACACCTTCATCAGACGGCCAATCGCCGGCAGCGTGGCTTTATAGGTAGCAAAGAAATCCACGAACTCGCTGTGCTCCGGGCCGTGATCCTGGTCCGGCAGATAGTAGCCCCAGTAGCCCTGACGGACGGACTGAATAAACGGCTTGATGCCGTCGTTACGGGCGTGCAGACGACCGCCAAAACGACGACGAACGGTGTTCCAGACGTAGTCGAAGACTTTGTTGCCCTGATTATGGAACATCGCCGCCATTTTTTGCCCCTGCGAGGCCATCACCATTGCCGGGATATCCACACCCCAGCCGTGCGGTACCAGGAAAATGACGTTTTCGCCATTGGCGCGGAGTTCATCGATAATCTCCTGCCCCTGCCAGTCGAGGCGCGGCAGAATTTTCTCAGGCCCTTTCAACGCCAGTTCGGCCATCATGACCATTGCCTGCGGCGCGGTGGCAAACATCTCATCAATAATGGCTTCGCGCTCGGCTTCGCTTTTATCCGGGAAGCAATACAGCAGATTGATCTGAGCACGACGGCGAGCGCTGCGGCCAAATTTACCCGCCAGGCGACCGAGCTTACCCAGAATAGGGTCACGAATTTTTGCCGGTACGTAAGCGATCCCCGCAAATGCCAGCACGCCTAACCAGGCACCCCAGTATTGAGGATGGCGGAAAGATTTCTCAAACTCGGGAATATATTCACTGGTATTTTTTTTCGTTTCCATGCCTGTTCCAGGTTCGAATTATCGGGTCGGTGCGAATAATCAAATAGTGTAGCGAGGCAGAATGCTTCGCACAAAAGAAAAAGCCGACGCCATAGTGACGTCGGCTCTGAACGCATACTTCTTAGTCGAAACTAGTCAAAACGCAGCTGCGGCAGAACCTGTTTCACCTGCGCCAGATAGTCGGTACGGTCTGAGCCGGTCAGCCCTTCGGTACGCGGTAATTTCGCCGTCAGCGGGTTAACCGCCTGTTGGTTAATCCACACTTCATAATGCAGGTGCGGGCCGGTTGAACGACCGGTATTACCGGAAAGCGCAATACGATCGCCGCGTTTGACTTTCTGCCCCGGTTTCACCAGCAGCTTGCGCAGGTGCATATAGCGCGTGGTGTAGGTACGACCGTGACGCAGCGCCACATAGTAGCCGGCTGCACCGCTACGCTTCGCCACCACCACTTCTCCGTCACCGACGGCCAGCACTGGCGTCCCCTGCGGCATCGCAAAGTCAACGCCACGGTGTGGCGCAACGCGGCCGGTCACCGGGTTCAGGCGGCGCGGGTTAAAGTTAGACGACACGCGGAACTGACGCGCGGTCGGGAAGCGCAGGAAGCCTTTCGCCAACCCGGTGCCGCTACGATCGTAGAATTTACCGTCCTCAGCGCGAATAGCGTAATAGTCTTTACCGTCGGAACGCAGACGCACGCCAAGAAGCTGGCTCTGTTCACGCTTGCCGTCGAGCATTTCGCGCGACATCAGCACCGAGAACTGATCGCCTTTTTTCAGCTTACGGAAGTCCATCTGCCACTGCATGGCTTTGATCACCGCGCTCACTTCCGCGCTGGTTAACCCGGCGCTGGTCGCGCTGGAGACAAAGCTGCCGCCGACGGTGCCGTTGATCAAGCTATTAACCCAGTCGCCCTGCTGCATCTCGCTGCTCATTTTGAAACCGTTTGCAACGCGATCGTAGGTGCGGGTTTCACGACGCGACATTTCCCAGGTTAAACGCTGGAGATCGCCATCATCGTTCAAGGTCCAGGAGAGCTGCTGGCCCACCTTCATATTTTTCAGGTCTTTATCAGCCGCAGCAAGCTGGCTGATGTTGCCCATATCAATGCCGTACTGGTTCAGGATGCTGCTTAGGGTATCGCCCGTGGATACCACATATTCATGCACGCCCGTTTCGTTATCGGCTTTGTCGTCCAGTTCATCCTGAGGAATCGCTTCGTCTTCCTGCGCGGATTGGTCAATCGGTTCGCTGGCCTCCGGTAGCAGAGAGCGAATCTCTTTTTTCTCCAGCTCGATGGTGCGAACAACCGGTGAAGAATTGGGGTGGTAAACATACGGCCGCCAAACGGCGACGGCCAGTGTGAGAACGGTGAGTGACCCCAGCATAACGCGGTGGGGTCGCGGCAAATTGTTAAATGCCAGGGCGACAGAGCGGGCTATCTGCTGCACGTATTCACTTCCTTACTTATCTCCTTTCAGGCAGCTCGCATACTGGGTCGCCAGCTGAGTCAGAAATGCTGGATAGCTCTCTTTGCTCAACTGAATGTTCGTGCCTAGAGGATCTAACGTTCCCATGCGAACGTTGGTTCCCCGCGCGACAGATTCAACGACAGCGGGCCTGAATTGTGGCTCAGCAAAAACGCAGGTTGCTTTTTGCTCAACCAACTGTGTTCTTATTTGATGTAAACGCTGCGCACCAGGTTGAATTTCAGGGTTAACGGTGAAGTGCCCAAGCGGCGTCAAACCGTAGTGTTTTTCGAAGTAGCCATAGGCATCATGAAAAACGAAATAGCCCTTTCCTTTTACCGGCGTCAGCTCATTTGCCACCTGCTTATCGACCGTGGCCAGATTAGCCTCAAAATTCTTCAGGTTGGCGTCAAGCCGGGCTCGACTCTGGGGCATAAGGTCCACTAATTTGTCATGGATTGCAACCGCCGAAAGCCGCGCTATCTCTGGGGATAACCACAGGTGCATGTTGTATTCACCATGATGGTGATGTGCGTCACCTTTTTCGCCGTGGGCGTGTTCACCGTCACCCGCTTCAGCAGCATCATGATCGTCATCATCACTCCCTTTCATGAGCAACGGTTTCACACCATCAAGCTGGGCAATGGTGACTTTTTTGCCGTCGGCAATGCTTTGCGTTGACTTGTCCATGAACGCTTCCATCTCTGGACCAATCCACACCACTAAGTCCGCGTTCTGTAAGCGTTTTGCATCAGATGGGCGCAATGAATAATCATGTTCAGACGCACCGTCAGGCAGTAAAACCTGGGTCTCGGTAACGCCATCGGCAATCGCGGAAGCGATAAATCCTAATGGTTTAAGTGAGGCGACAACGGCAGCATCCGCACGCGGTACGGCGGTACCCAAAAGCGCGGCTGATAAGGCTGCGCAAAGAAGCGTATTTTTCTGTAACATAATGCGTCTGATAATCGAAATGAATAAGTGATGTGTGATATTATAACATTCACTATCTTGTGCAACCCCTAATTGCTATGACGAATCTTGTATCGCTGCAAAATGTCTCCGTCAGCTTCGGCCAGCGCCGGGTGCTCTCCGACATCTCACTGAATCTCAAGCCAGGGCGCATTCTGACGCTGCTTGGCCCGAACGGCGCGGGTAAGTCGACGCTGGTGCGCGTGGTGTTGGGCCTCGTGCCGCCCAGCGAAGGCGTGGTCGTGCGTGAAAAACAGCTGCGCGTAGGCTACGTACCGCAAAAGGTCCACCTTGACGCGACATTACCGCTTACCGTCAAGCGTTTTTTACGCTTGCACCCGGCAACGCGCAAAGAAGATATTCTGCCCGCGCTGATGCGCGTACAGGCCGGGCACCTGCAGGATGCACCGATGCAGAAGCTCTCCGGTGGTGAAACCCAGCGCGTTCTGCTGGCGCGTGCGCTGTTAAACAAGCCTCAGCTGCTGGTGCTGGATGAACCCACCCAGGGCGTTGACGTCAACGGCCAGGTGGCGCTATACGATCTGATTAATCAGCTTCGCCAGGAGCTTAACTGCGCGGTGCTGATGGTGTCGCACGATCTGCATCTGGTAATGGCGAAAACCGACGATGTGCTGTGTCTCAATCATCATATTTGCTGCTCCGGCACGCCGGACGTGGTCTCCATGCATCCGGAATTTATCTCCATGTTTGGCCCGCGCGGCGCCGAACAGCTGGGGATTTACCGTCATCAGCATAACCACCGCCATGATTTACAGGGCCGTATCGTTCTTCGTCGGGGAAATGGGCAGTCATGATTGAAATTTTACTTCCCGGCTGGCTGGCCGGAATGATGCTGGCATGCGCGGCGGGCCCTCTGGGCTCGTTTGTCGTCTGGCGCCGGATGTCCTACTTTGGCGATACCCTCGCCCATGCCTCGCTGCTGGGAGTGGCGTTCGGCCTGCTGCTGGACGTTAACCCTTTCTATGCGGTCATCGCCGTCACGCTGCTGCTGGCCGGTGGTCTGGTGTGGCTAGAGAAGCGCCCTCACCTCGCGGTGGATACGCTTCTCGGCATTATGGCGCACAGCGCGCTGTCGCTCGGCCTGGTGGTCGTCAGCCTGATGTCGAATATCCGCGTCGACCTGATGGCCTACCTGTTCGGCGATCTGCTAGCGGTTACGCCGCAGGATCTGATCTCGATTGCGCTCGGCGTCATCGTGGTGCTGGGTATTTTGTTCTGGCAGTGGCGCAACCTGCTGTCGATGACCATCAGCCCGGATTTAGCGTTTGTCGACGGCGTGAAGCTCCAGCGGGTTAAACTACTGCTGATGCTGGTGACGGCGCTGACCATCGGCGTGGCGATGAAGTTTGTCGGCGCGTTGATTATTACGTCACTGCTGATTATCCCCGCGGCGACGGCGCGACGTTTTGCGCGTACGCCGGAACAAATGGCGGGTATTGCCGTCGTGGTAGGGATGATTGCGGTAACGGGTGGGCTGACCTTCTCGGCGTTTTACGATACGCCGGCCGGGCCTTCCGTCGTGCTGTGCGCGGCGCTGCTGTTTATCCTGAGCATGACCCGCAAAGCGGCCGCCTGATTTGCTCTGTGGCGCTTCGCCGACCGGGCCTACAGAATGGTAGGCCTGATAAGCGAAGCGCCATCAGGTGTTGCATTGCTAAGGCATTTCCGGCGGCGTGATGCCAAAGTGGCTCCACGCGCGCGTCGTTGCGATGCGCCCACGCGGGGTACGCTGCAAAAAACCCTGCTGAATCAGATACGGCTCCAGCACGTCCTCAATGGTTTCGCGCTCTTCACCGATTGCCGCCGCCAGGTTGTCCAACCCAACCGGCCCACCAAAGAACTTATCAATCACCGCCAGCAGCAGCTTGCGGTCCATATAGTCAAAGCCTTCGGCGTCGACGTTCAGCATATCCAGCGCCTGCGCGGCGATGTCGGCCGAGATAGTGCCGTCATGCTTGACTTCAGCGTAGTCGCGCACGCGCCGGAGCAGGCGGTTAGCGATACGCGGCGTACCGCGCGCGCGACGGGCAACCTCCAGAGCACCTTCGTCGCTCATTTCCAGCCCCATATGGCGGGCGCTACGCCCGACGATGTGCTGCAAATCAGGCACCTGGTAGAACTCCAGACGCTGGACGATACCGAAACGATCGCGCAGCGGTGAGGTCAGCGAACCCGCGCGAGTGGTAGCACCAATCAAGGTGAACGGTGGCAGATCGATTTTAATTGAGCGCGCAGCCGGGCCCTCGCCAATCATGATATCCAGCTGGTAGTCTTCCATTGCCGGATAGAGCACTTCTTCCACAACCGGCGACAGGCGGTGAATCTCGTCGATAAACAGCACATCGTGCGGTTCAAGGTTGGTGAGCATTGCCGCCAGGTCGCCTGCTTTCTCCAACACCGGGCCAGAGGTGGTGCGCAGGTTAACGCCCATTTCATTGGCAACAATGTTTGCCAGCGTCGTTTTCCCAAGGCCCGGCGGGCCGAAGATCAGCAGATGATCCAGCGCGTCGCCGCGCAGCTTCGCCGCCTGGATGAAGATTTCCATCTGCGAACGCACCTGCGGCTGGCCGATATACTCTTCCAGTAATTTTGGCCGAATCGCACGGTCTGCCACATCTTCTGGCAACGTGCTTTCAGCGGAAATCAGACGGTCTGCTTCAATCATCCTTTACCTCATAGCGCCGCGCGGAGCGCTTCGCGGATCAATGTTTCACTGCTGGCGTCCGGACGGGTGATTTTGCTCACCATCCGACTGGCTTCCTGAGGTTTATAGCCCAGCGCCACCAGCGCGGCAACCGCTTCCTGCTCGGCGTCGTCGCTCTCCGGCCCCGCAGGAGACGTCAGCACCAGATCGGCGGCAGGGGTAAACAGATCGCCATGCAGCCCTTTGAAGCGGTCTTTCATTTCGACAATCAGGCGCTCGGCGGTTTTCTTGCCAATCCCCGGCAGCTTGACCAGCGCGCCAAGCTCTTCACGTTCCACCGCGTTGACAAACTGCTGCGCCGACATGCCCGACAGGATGGCCAGCGCCAGCTTCGGGCCGACGCCGTTGGTTTTAATCAACTCTTTAAACAGGGTCCGCTCCTGTTTATTGTTAAAACCGTACAGCAGTTGGGCATCTTCGCGCACCACAAAGTGGGTGAAGACGATCGCCTCCTGCCCGGCCTCCGGCAGCTCGTAAAAACAGGTCATCGGCATATGCACTTCATAGCCGACGCCGCCGGTCTCCAGAAGGACCAACGGGGGTTGTTTTTCGAGAATGATGCCTCTGAGTCTGCCTATCACATGACGCTCCTGCGTTAAGGGCTGAAAAGGTAATGCACTATCATAAAAAAAGACTGGATAGATATCCAGATGAAAAACGTCTTTAGCGATTTGCCAGGCGCTTTATCGCCTACGGGTACCGTTGCTGGCACGAACAAAATATACCGTATAATGATTATCGACTTTCTTTCGCCCCACCCGGATAACCTCCTGCCCGCGCGTCGTATGGCAAATTCGATAGCCTTTACCGATAAACCGCAGCGCCTCTTCCCGCTCCTGCGTTTCCAGTAACAAGTGATGACGGCGATCAATAATACGCCAGGTCTCCAGCATCGGCAGGCGGGGATGCAGTTTATGGTGGACAAAGCGCGTCAGACTCATAAAAGCGGCGATTGACCAGATAGCGATTAAATAAGGTACAAAGCTGGCATTGAAAAAGAGATGATGACAGAGTTTGGCTACGCTTGGATCGTTCTGGACAAATTGTACGCACATCGCCCTTGCTGGCGGGTTTAGTTCTCTGTCGGTATGAAAAACGTAAGATTGCTCTCCTTGCCGCCAGGTCGTGTCGTACGAATAGAGGCCCGCACACGTATCTCGCGCTAAATGACAATCACCGCTCATCTTGCGCTCAGCGGTGCTAACGTAATGAACGGCGGAAACGAGTCCGCTATCGCGAACGCTGTTATGATAATAGCCATAATCGGTGAACAACACATAGCCACTGAAAATGATCGGTACTATCCACAATCTATGTTTCATGGCCATTAGTTTACGCATATTCACCAGCAATCCCCTAACCATTTATGCTGATTAATCAGAAGCAAATATTATTACAACAATACCGGTATAACCTGACATATTGAATAATAACGTTACGGACAACTCGGTTTAAGCTTGCTGAATTCAATTGCATACCGCCATGTTATTATGCTCAACATGCGTTAAACGACCATGACATAGAAAATATTGTGAAAACTCGCCGTTCATTCCATCAAAATTTACAGCAGGAACACCTTCTGGGTAGCTGTAATAAATATTCACATAATTTTCACTACTAAAAATCGTCTGTCGTTTCGCCGTCAAGCCATAACCTTGTGCCGCAATATACTGGAAACAGTGACCATTTGCGCCACAACTTACTCCATCATTAACAATATAAATATCAGCAGTGTTAAACTGTTGTTTTATCCGCTCCTGCCGGATTACCCCCCAAATACAGAGCAAAAATAACGCTACGCTCATCATCAGCCAGCCTGATTTATTTACCGCCGTTGTGGACCAGCATGCGATAAACCATGCGACCTGCACACACAAAACTAAGGTTTTATTTCCTGTAGCCAGGGGCCATTGATTAAAGATAAAAGTGATAACAATCGAGACAAACACCACCAGCATTCTGACACTTCGCGCCTTGATAGGAATAAATAAAAAGAACAGCGAAATAGTGCCTGGCTTCAATAAAAAAACGATTGCATTAGCCTCTGTTATATCAACAACCAGACAATAACATAAGCTCAGAAAAAAATGCATGCTGATACAAATACATACATAAGGCGGATAGAATAACTTTCGTCTTCCCTGCGACTGTTTACCTTCCATTCCCCTTCCTTCTGATAAAATTAAGCGCTCTTTTTTTAATGCCGTAAAAAACACATTAATAGCCCAAATAACAATAGATAACAGCATTCATCAAGATGATTTATCAATAACCCATTTCTTGTCATGGCACTAATATAGTGTTAATTATCTTACAGCGTAAAATAAAGGGCGTCATTTCAGAAAATCACCATGGAACGAGAGCATGAAAAAACATTACTCAACGCAATATGAAACCGGAGATATTGTCTTTACCTGTATAGGTGCTGCGCTTTTCGGCCAGATATCAACCGCATCACAGTGCTGGAGTAACCATGTTGGCATAATTATCGGCCACAACGGCGAAGACTATCTGGTGGCTGAAAGCCGCGTCACTCTCTCAACCGTCACCACGCTATCGCTGTTTATTCAGCGTTCCGCTGAACAGCGTTATGCCGTTCGTCGCCTGCGCGGCGGCCTGACGGTCGAACAAAAACTCGCGATCATGGAGCAGGTTCCTGCCCGGCTAAATAAATTTTATCACACGGGATTTAAATACGAGTCATCACGCCAGTTCTGTTCGAAATTTGTGTTTGATATCTACAAAGAAGCGTTGTGTATTCCGATAGGCGACGTCGAGACGTTTGAAGAATTGCTGCACAGCAACCCCGGTGCGAAGCTCACCTTCTGGAAGCTCTGGTTTTTAGGGTCTATTCCCTGGGAGCGCAAAACGGTGACGCCAGCCAGCCTGTGGCAGCATCCGAATCTTATTCTGGTGGATTCACAAAATGTAGATACCCCCCCAATCAACGGCGACTGAGGCGGTTTAAGTTATCGCAGCCGTCCACGCGCTAAATTCAGCCTTGCATCGCTCACCTGCATGGCATTCTGGCTGACATGGCAATGGGTAATGGCAATCGCCAGCGCATCCGCGGCATCCGCCTGCGGGTTGGCGGGCAGCTTGAGCAGCGTTCGCACCATATGCTGTACCTGGCTTTTTTCCGCGCTACCGATACCCACCACCGTCTGTTTGACCTGGCGAGCCGCATACTCAAAAACCGGCAGTTCCTGGTTGGTGGCGGCTACAATCGCCACGCCGCGCGCCTGCCCTAGTTTGAGTGCCGAATCGGCGTTTTTCGCCATAAAGACCTGCTCGATAGCGAAATAGTCCGGCTGGAACTGCGTGATGATCTCCGTCACGCCTGCGTAAATCAGCTTCAGACGCGACGGCAGATCGTCAACTTTAGTGCGGATGCATCCGCTGCCAAGATAGGTCAACTGGCGACCCACCTGGCGAATGACACCATAACCGGTGATGCGTGACCCCGGGTCAATGCCGAGAATAATAGACATCACGCCTCTCCTGTTATGTCAGCGTTAAACCACCTCATTCTAAGGTAGCAGCAACCTCGTCAGAGATTTCGCCGTTATGGTAGACTTCCTGAACGTCGTCACAGTCTTCCAGCATGTCGATCAGACGCATCAGCTTCGGCGCCGTTTCCGCATCCATATCGGCTTTGGTCGATGGAATCATGGACACTTCCGCCGCGTCGGCTTTCAGACCAGCCGCTTCCAGCGCATCACGCACTTTACCCATCTCTTCCCACGCGGTATAGACGTCAATCGCGCCGTCGTCGAAGGTCACCACATCTTCAGCACCGGCTTCCAGCGCCGCTTCCATGATGACGTCTTCGTCGCCCTGTTCAAAGGAGATCACGCCTTTTTTGCTGAACAGATACGCGACGGAACCGTCGGTACCCAGGTTGCCGCCGGTTTTGCTGAACGCATGACGCACTTCCGCAACGGTACGGTTACGGTTGTCAGACAGGCACTCAATCATCACCGCGGTGCCGCCAGGACCGTAGCCTTCATAGATGATGGTTTCCATGTTGGAATCTTCATCACCGCCCACACCGCGCGCGATAGCGCGGTTCAGGGTATCGCGCGTCATGTTGTTGGCCAGGGCTTTATCTACCGCTGCACGCAGACGTGGGTTCGCATCCGGATCGCCGCCGCCCAGTTTGGCCGCCGTCACCAGCTCACGAATGATCTTGGTGAAGATTTTGCCGCGCTTCGCATCCTGCGCGGCTTTACGATGTCTGGTGTTGGCCCATTTACTATGACCTGCCATAAAAATATCTCCAAAAAACTATGCCCTTTCAGGCAGCGTTAATGACAAATTCTTCAATCGCCTGCCGGTTGCTCCACGACTTGGTGAGCGCCGCCGCAGCGGGCGCATCGAGCCATTGGTAAGCCAGGTGTTCGGTGAACACCACTTCCCGTTCGTGAGGAAGCGCAAGACAGAACCACGATTCCGTATTGCGTTCGACGCCAGGGGCATAGCGATGACGTAAATGTTGAAAAATTTCAAACTCCACCGTGCGTTGACAGTCCATCAAGGTCAGTTGCTCAGACACAACATCAATGGTGACCTCTTCCTTTACTTCACGCATGGCAGCCTGCGACGCGGTTTCCCCTTCCTCTATACTGCCGGTGACCGACTGCCAGAAGTCAGGGTCATCGCGTCGCTGCAACATCAGCACCCGTTTACTGTCCTGGGCGTAAATGACCACCAGAATAGAAACGGGTCGCTTGAATGACATGTTACTTATTCTCCGCCGACTCTTTCGGCTCTTTCGCAATAACCTGAATACCCAGTTCACCCAGCGAAGCCGGGTTCGCGAAGCTTGGTGCTTCGGTCATCAGACAGGCAGCCGCGGTCGTTTTCGGGAAAGCGATAACGTCGCGGATGTTGTCGGTGCCGGTCAGCAGCATGGTCAGACGGTCCAGACCAAACGCCAGGCCCGCGTGCGGCGGCGTGCCGTATTTCAGGGCGTCGAGCAGGAAGCCGAATTTCTCACGCTGTTCCTGTTCGTTAATGCCCAGAATACCGAACACGGTCTGCTGCATATCGCCACGGTGGATACGCACGGAACCGCCGCCCACTTCATAGCCGTTGATGACCATGTCGTAAGCATTCGCCACGGCATCTTCCGGCGCGGCTTTCAGCTCATCGGCGGTCATGTCTTTCGGCGAGGTGAACGGGTGGTGCATCGCGGTCAGGCCGCCTTCACCGTCGTCTTCAAACATCGGGAAGTCGATAACCCACAGCGGCGCCCACATGGACTCGTCGGTCAGGTTAAGATCTTTGCCCAGCTTGAGGCGCAGCGCGCCCATCGCATCGGCCACCACTTTTTTATTGTCGGCGCCGAAGAACACCATGTCGCCATCCTGCGCGCCGGTACGTTCAAGAATCGCTTCCACGATGTCCGCAGTCAGGAATTTGGCCACTGGGCTGTTGATGCCTTCCATGCCTTTAGCACGTTCGGTCACTTTGATGTAGGCCAGGCCTTTCGCGCCATAGATCTTCACAAAGTTGCCGTATTCGTCAATCAGCTTACGGGTCAGAGACGCCCCGCCCGGTACGCGCAGTGCGGCAACGCGGCCTTTCGGATCGTTCGCCGGGCCGGAGAAGACCGCAAACTCAACGTCTTTCACCAGATCGGCAACGTCAACCAGTTCCATCGGGTTACGCAGGTCCGGTTTATCGGAACCATAGCGACGCTCGGCTTCAGCAAAGGTCATGATCGGGAAATCGCCCAGATCGACACCTTTGATTTCCAGCCACAGCTGACGCACCAGCGCTTCCATCACTTCACGCACCTGCGGTGCGGTCATGAAGGAGGTTTCCACATCGATCTGAGTGAATTCCGGCTGACGGTCGGCGCGCAGGTCTTCGTCACGGAAGCATTTTACGATCTGATAGTAGCGGTCGAAGCCGGACATCATCAGCAGCTGTTTAAACAGCTGAGGAGACTGCGGCAGCGCGTAGAATTTACCTTTATGTACGCGGGACGGTACCAGGTAGTCGCGCGCACCTTCCGGGGTCGCTTTGGTCAGCATCGGGGTTTCGATATCGAGGAAACCGTGATCGTCCATGAAACGGCGCACGAAGCTGGTGATTTTCGCGCGGGTTTTCAGGCGCTGAGCCATTTCCGGACGACGCAGGTCGAGGTAGCGGTACTTCAGACGCGCTTCTTCGGTGTTGACGTGGTTTGAGTCCAGCGGCAGCGATTCTGAACGGTTAATGATCGTCAGGTCAGAAGCAAGCACTTCGATAGCGCCGGTCGCCATGTCCGCGTTGATGTTCTTTTCATCACGCGCACGAACGGTGCCGGTGACCTGAATGCAGAACTCATTACGCAGTTCAGAGGCTAACTTCAACGCATCCGCACGATCCGGATCGAAGAACACCTGAACGATGCCTTCACGGTCGCGCATATCGATAAAAATGAGGCTACCGAGATCACGACGGCGGTTGACCCAACCACACAGAGTCACCTGCTGCCCAACGTGGGACTGTCGAAGCTGTCCGCAATATTCTGTACGCATGAGATATCCCTTAACTTAGCCGTCGGCGGATTGTCGCCTGCCGTGCAGGCGTTACTGTCGCAGCTTTAGCTGAATGTCACTACTGGATGAAAAAAGGGGGCTATTATACTGGAAATTCTCGCCCACGATAAGTCCGCAGCTGTTTATACGCCTGTTTGCTGAACGCTTATTGCCCCCGCTCACAAAAATTAACAATATTTATCCGTTCAATAACCTGGCGACGATTGTAAGGTATGCTCCCCATAGCCCGTATACCGAGGAACTCCATGCTGAATTTAGACGCCAAAAAAACCGCCCTTGTGGTGATTGACCTGCAGGAAGGCATTCTGCCCTTTGCCGGCGGCCCGCATACCGCTGACGACGTGGTCGCACGCGCGGCGCGTCTGGCCGAGAAATGCCGCGCCGTCGCCGCGCCGGTGGTGTTAGTTCGCGTGGGCTGGTCCGCCGATTTTGGCGAAGCGTTAAAGCAGCCGGTTGACGCCCCGGCCCCGGCAAAAGCGCTGCCGGATAACTGGTGGACCTACCCGGCCGCGCTGGGTAAACAGGACAGCGATATCGAAGTGACTAAACGCCAGTGGGGCGCATTTTACGGTACCGACCTTGAAATGCAGCTGCGTCGTCGCGGTATTGAGAACATCATCCTGTGCGGGATCTCAACCAATATCGGCGTGGAGTCGACCGCGCGTAACGCCTGGGAGCTGGGCTTCAACCTGGTCATAGCCGAAGACGCGTGCAGCGCGTTTAACAACGATCAGCATCAGAGCAGCCTGTCCTATATTTTCCCGCGCATTGCGCGCGTTCGCAGCACCGAAGCGATCCTGGCCGCGCTATGATTTATGTCGGGCTTCCCCAATGGTCGCATCCGAAATGGGTGCGCCTGGGTATCACCAGCCTTGAACAGTATGCCCGTCATTTTAACTGTGTGGAGGGCAATACGACCCTCTACGCCCTGCCTAAAGCCGAGATCGTCGCCCGCTGGCAGGCGCAAACGGACGATCATTTTCGCTTCTGCTTTAAATTTCCGGCAACCATTTCACACCAGGCCGCGCTTCGCCAGTGTGACGATCTCACGCAGGAATTTTTCCAACGCCTGTCGCCGCTCGCCGGGCGTATCGGCCAGTACTGGTTGCAGCTTCCCGCAACCTTCGGCCCGCGCGATCTTCCCGCGCTATGGGCTTTTCTCGATGGTCTGCCGAAAGATTTTCATTACGGTGTGGAAGTGCGCCATCCCGGCTTTTTCAGTAAAGGCGAGGAAGAACGGTTGCTGAATCGCGGCCTGCACGAACGTGGCGTTAACCGCGTTATCCTGAATCAACCTTTCTATTGATACACTTCAAGCATAGCTAGTTTACTTCCAACATTCGTAAATAAAATCAATAAGTTGGTTAACACCTAACACAAGGATTAATCAATGAGAATTGCACTATTACTACTACCAGTAGCTTTATTCCTTTCGACTGAATCACACGCACAACTTGAGTATCTGGGGAACTGCACGAACATGAGCGCTCAGGAGTGCGTGAACGCTATCAACGAGCAGCAAAGCCGCCCTGCTACACACTTTGACAACTATTTGGGACGTAGCGTAGCCAGTGCAGAACGTAAGGCTAAGAAATCTGGCTACAAATGGGATGGGGTCAAATGGGTATTACCTGGTTCACGTAGACATGCTGTAGCGTTTAAGACAAGGTCAGACGGCACTATCTACAAAATCATAGAATGGAACGGTTCAAGAATTGACATGATTGAGTAAGGTCAACACTGATGAAGGCTGTGGGGTTCATTGAATCTCATGGCCTTTTCCGTATCTACAGTGCATGGTAAATGAGATAAGTTATCTCAACTCATTGAAAGGTCATATCTAACGTGGCATACAGGATGGATAAAACGAACAACGGAGATTATGAATGTCCTGGATATGCCCCCATTGCGAGACCGCAGCAGTTATAAGAGATGAAGACAAGAAAACCTCTGCAATCGATTTGGATTCAAGTTTTGGCCTTTGGAGATATGAAGTAAAAGGTATCACATGTCCTAACCCAGAGTGCCGCAAACCGACCATAACAGTTGAAATGGCGGAATACAGTGATTTTGGTACTCATAAGCTGTTGAAACATGCACGTAAAGTTGCACGCGTCCTACCTCAATTGACTAAACAACGAGCAAAAGACTATCCAGCCTACATCCCGCACGGCATTCTCACAGACTATCAGGAAGCTTGCGCCATTGTGGAACTATCACCAAAAGCTTCAGCCACCCTTGCAAGACGATGCTTACAGGGAATGATACGTGATTTCTGGAAGGTCAAACCAGATACACTCTTCAATGAAATACAAGCTATTGAAGAGAAGGTTGACCCTGCTATATGGGAAGCTATCGACAGTACTCGCAAGGTTGGCAACATCGGCGCTCATATGGAAAAAGACATCAACCTGATTATTGATGTTAATCCGGATGAGGCGAATCTGTTGATTGAGATGATAGAAATGCTTCTTGAAGACTGGTACATAGCACGTCACGAAAGAGCGCAAAAGCTACAACGCATCAAAGATATGGCAGCAGAGAAATCAGAGGCTCGTAAGGGTTAAATCTGACAAGGCCACTTGTTGAATGCTAGTGGCCTTTACTCATCTCTATTGCTGGATAACCTTACAATCTCCGGCTATCCATTCCGTACCGTAGGTAAAGTCCTGGAACACAACAGACTTACCTCCATCTGCTATACCAAGACTGTACTTCTTATTACCACCACCAATAGCGTTACCCTGCACAGTCACCTTCAGCTTTACAATCTCATCCAGTTGAGTTTCATCGAAAGAACCAGCGTAGTATACAGCCGTTCCGTTCTTAACCTCGATGATGGCTTGTGTATAGGCTCGCTCAGACTCAGAGGAATCAGCAAGAATCCGCTTCTGAAATACGGATGAAGGGTCATTACAGTCAATCCGTACATTCTTCAAGAGTTGCTGTGGTGTAAGGTCGCTTGCGTGTGATGCAGACACCATCAATAGTGCTGTGAATCCTAGAAAGTATTTGTTCATATATCCATATTCATCAAGTATTTGGTTTGCATGACATACAATATGTGATTGATAAACCTAATCCTGTGATTTCACACATACTATTGTTGTTTTTTTTTTCTTATAAAAATCAGGTCACTGTAAAAGGTGGCCTTTGTTGTATCTGCGCAAAGTATCAAGGACAATGTCTACGTGCTTAGTAGGTCTGACCGTCCGGTTACCTCTGCTTTGCAAAATTTTAAAATATCTCTGAGAAATCACATGTTAAAACGTATAGCTTTGATATCACTTGTTTTACTGGTTCCTTCAATCACCAATGCCAAGACAGTCAATGATTACATGCAAGAGCACCACGAATTGCAGAACAAATCCGATGTTTACGCAAAGATTCTTGATTGGGTTAATGACCCTGTAAACAAGGATGGTAAAGAAAGTGGGTATGAACTGGCTGAAATGATGGTTAATGAACTTGCTCAGGCATGTCTTGCTGGTTATCCATCTATCAGTGATGAAAGCTGTAAAGCGGTTGTATTTACTGCGGGTAACAAATAAAGCCAGATACAAAAAAGGCCATGAGATTCAACGTATCGAATCACACAGCCTGCTGTGAAGTGGCCTGTATCGGTCAGACGTTCCAATGTCTCTTAACCGTAGCAATGCCTATGCTGAGTTCTGCGGCAACCTTTGATTGACTCATACCAGAAGCCTTCAAACGCTGTATAGCGGCTGTATCTGCTTTAGGTCGCCCAAATACCTTTCCTTCTGCTTTCGCTCGTTCAAGTCCCTGCTGTGTACGTTCAATGATGCGGTTGCGTTCAAACTCTGCGAATGTAGCGAAGAGTTGCAGCATCAACTTACCTTCAGGTTTTGACAGGTCAGCAACAGGCAGGTCTAAGCAGATAAGCTTGATACCTCTTTCCAGCAGTAACTTAACAGTCTTCTGAACATCAATGTTATCACGCCCTAAACGGTCTAGTTTGAGAACTATCAGTGTATCGCCCTCTTCCAGTTTATTATTCACAAGGTTAGAAAACTTTTCTCTATCCATTGCAGCCACAGAACCAGACACCGTTTCCTCTATCACACGTGATGGTGTGACTTTGTACCCTGCATTCTGTATAGCTAATACCTGATTGCTTGTGATGAGTTCATTGCGACTTACACGGCAGTAGGCAAAGGTACGTGACATAGTTATTCCTTTCATTGGTATCAAAAACACTATACCAAAATGATACTAGAATCAAAAACGCCAATCAATATTTTTGATACCGAATAAAGACGAGGTTTAAATGGGTCCAATAACGCCCGTTTTTGATACCAGTGGATTCAGGCAGCTTTAAGAGATTTTGAAGGTGAAGGGTTGAAGGTCGCTGTGGTCTGGAAAGTAGCTTGCTTACCAGCTTGTGCTGTAGTCGCTGGTACAGTCTCTTTATCACCAAGAACCTGTGCAGCAATCACACGCTTAGACAGTGAGCGCTTAAGATTGTTATCAGCAGCAAGAAGCTTCATTGCCACCTCAATTTGCTTATCCAGGGTGATAGCCTGAACAGAATTATCATCAACTCCGAATGAACGCAGAACCTTAGCATCCTTATACAGGACTGCTTCAAGGAATTTCTGAGAGGAAGTAATAGTATCGACGGAGGTATTGACCGAGGGCTGAATAGTAGTGTTTTGCATTTTATTTTTTCCGAGATGGATATGTGGGTAACACTGAGGGGTATGTGTAAACTGTGGATTGCTTAAAACAACCAAATAAATTACTTACAAATCAATCATTTAATCAAATTTGCAGCTTTTCTTGTTTGTGTAATCATATGATTTACATAAGATTTTGAGATACCAACTACAGCAGCAATCTCAGCGTGACTCTTCCCTTCAGCCTTCAGGAGAAGTACACGGGTCACAAGTGAAGATGTAGAGCATTTCTGTTCTGCTGTTTTCAGTAGTTCAATGTGTTCTGGGGTAATAATCATTAGTTTGTTTATCCTAGGTATTCTTCAAGTTTAAGCAGTACATGGTTGTAGAGTGAATGACTGCATTCAAAGATGGGGTCTTCAAAGGTGGGATGTTTCATCCGGTGAAAGACAAAGTGTCGGGCAATCCTCGCCACCTTTCGATTCATGTTGATTTCAATCTGTCTGATTTGCTCAGGTGTATGGTTCATGTTCACAGTGTTCCTTTAGTGCATTTGAGGATTTGGAAAATCCGAACAATGATGATGTGATGGGTATACAGTTGCCTTAAAACGCTTGCTCGCTCTTGTACGAAGCTTGAAGCTGACGCATCAGTGCTACTGTTTGAGAGATGAACAGAATTCTTATCAGTGGGATAGGATTCGTCCACGCATGAGGGACGAAGAAAAGGTTTTGAGTGTGATAAGTAATCTGTTCAGTGGGGGTAAGAATACGGTCACAGTAAAAGACGGCTCTCGCTCCGCTATGAAGCCTATGGTCGCCATGCTCGATGGCTCCCCACACTGTAAAGGGAACTATGTACAGATATCTTTTAAGTGCTAATACACAGTTCCGTATATTTTGTCTTAGAGAGGAATCTCTATAGTAACTCGTTATATTTTTGACTTTACCAATCAAACATTTCACCTGTGGTCACATCAACATAGCAACACAGGTCTGGAAGCCAAAGAAGGTTATCGATATTCTCAGGGTAGATGTCTACATGAACATACGATGACTGCACACCAGAAGAAGAACCACTCCCACAGCGAATACTTGCACCCCACTGAACCTTCTCACCATTCATATGAGACTCCACCTGTTCAGGAGTTAAACCAGCTTGAACAAGAAGCTGTCTCTTCTGTTCGGTAGTCTGAACAGGCTGTACATGATTACGATAACCCTCTGCATCAGATTCAATGTCAAAATCGTCGTATAGAGAGGAATCTCTATAGTAACTCGTTATATTTTTAACTTCAGAATGGTGCTCAAATGCAGAGATGACATTACGACAAGCTGAAGCTAATAGCTGAGCATATCTTACATCGATGTGCTCTGCTTTAGGTCTGCGACTATTAACAGCCATGTAAACGGATTCTGTAGAAATCGTGTTCAGTGACTTCAGCAGATTGAAAACAACGTATGAATTCAAATTACTACCTGTTGTAGTCTGACGTACTGCACCCATAAAGATATCCTCCACCTGAGATGGCATATTGTGATAGTTGTGGATTCGTCTGAACTCAGACTGAAACAGGTTTGGTGTAGACTTGCCTTGTCTTGGTTTGCGAGGCTTACCCGTTTTTGTGATTGTTACAACAGACTTTGCTGGCAATTGCGCTGGTGCAGATGGAAGGATTTCTTTCAGGACTTCTTCAACAGCGTTTTGTACATCTTGTTCAGTTGGAACTCTCAGATTGCTTGCATACATTAATACTCCATAGTTTTAATACCACTATGGATATGTTATCAGATTGTTATTATATTGTCAATAAATTGTTAACATAACCCCTCGATATGGAGGGGGTCACATATCAGCGCTTCAGTGAAGACGGAGAGAATCCAGCGTTTTGTCCCGGTGATTGCCATCCACCACCAAGACCTTGCGCTGACATCATGACAGAAGCTTCCCTACCATGAATCATAGAGGTGACCTGGGCGGTTGTGGTATATGTCGAACCGTCAAGCATTGGAATATTCAATGTTAACGGGGCAAACTGAATGGGAGATAGGGATACTTTCACATTCTGAGTCTGAGGCATTACTGGTGATGGTGTAAGGACTGGTAATGTTGACACTGCAGTTGCATTGACCGCCACCCCCGAAAGCGCACCATTAGCCCAATTCATAAACTGATTCCAGCGTGAGTTCTTGGCAGGGACACCCGGGATACCCCCTTCATCCGTCTGTAGGTATCCAGGTTCAGCACCAGCAGCCTTCATACCAAGGTACATACCCAGGGTGGAGCCAACTAGAGGGAGAGCAGGAACACCAGCAACAGTAAGAGCAGCAGCTCCAGCACCTTCAGCAACACCAGCAGCACCACCAAGACCTAGCAGACGCATAAGCCATCCACCACCCTTTTTAGCAACGCCAGCACCACCAAACAGAGCAGCCGTGACAAGCATACCCTCAGCCCATGTCCTGAAGATGTCACCGATAGTGGTCAGGGTCTTCTGAACCGGTTCTGGTAATCCTTTGAAGAACTCCTGCCACATGTCGGAAAAATCAGCGTAATACGCACGAACAGTCAGAATGACGTTGTCAAGAGTGTAAATCCAGTCCGACAGAGTTTTGAAGACACCACCAAGGCCATTACCAAGCACTTTAAACAAGGGAAGGTTATCCTCGATGATTGACGTAGACGCGCCCAGAAGCGCCCTGAACCCATCACTGAAGCCCATATAGAACTTCTCTTGTCCATCTTTAATGGCATTTGAATACCTTCCTTGGGCGGCAGCGAGACTGTTCAGAGCCTTCTCTGTTGCTTTGGTTTCAGTGTTGAGATTCTCCATAGCCTTGACCATAAGCTGTGCTGTTTCTCCACCTGAGAGAGCCTTAAGCTTATCACGCAGTTCACGACTACTTCTGGTATTGGTGAGTTTCTCAAGAGGCTTGATTAATGCTGGTGATGCGTTAACCACCTGTAGCCAGTCCTGCCCCATAAGATGGGTAGATGCAGCAATCTGTTGCATAGCGTAGTTTAAACGCCCTACAGCCTCCTGATTCATGCCTGTCTGATGAGCAAACACTGATTCTGTTTCAAGGAGTTTGACAATATCCTGATTCGAGAATTGCTGTTCAGGTAATGTGAAACGTAACTGAGCAGCTTGCTGTTGAGCGTCAGCTTTGTCTGCACCATATTTGTTTGCATACTCGTTGACGGCATCTGTGATGACCTTCGTATCACTACCATAAGCACCGGACAGCATATTCTTTGCCTGGTTACGCTTATTACCTTCCTGAAGAGATTCGTTGAAGTATTCTACTGCTGCATTCAGGGAAAGAAGACCAGCCGTTACAGTAGAAACTGCGAAACCAAGCTTACCAAATAAAGAAGCACCCTCGAGAGCATTAAGACGCTGCGAGGCTCTGACCTGTGACGATGCTCTTACCTGTTGAGAAAACTCAAAGTTGAGATTTCTAAGATTTCGCCTGAATTCAGTGACATCACGGTTACCCATCAAGCTACTATTACGAAGCTCATTCAGCCTGTTCTGATATTGCTGAGCAAGCTGTGGGTGGCGTAACTGCATATTGCCATACCAGGAACTGGTGGTCTGTCGATGTGAAAGGTCACGGATGGATTCTGCCCCTGCCAGGCGATTGTTAACACGTGGAGTGTATGGGCGAGGATTACCAGCGGGTGCACCAGCAGAGCGAGAAGCTTCACGCATCGCATCACGGACAGTATTAGCAGCCTGTACACCCTCTTGCTGGTATCGAGTGAACAGACCACCACCAACACCACCAACAGCAAAGCCACGCTGTAAAGATTTTTGGATGTGCTGTGAGGTTTGTGATGCCTGTCGCTGAATCTGATTAAAAATCTCACCCGTTTTCTGTGCACCATTCAGACGAGTGAAAGCCGAGTTAAGTTGTTTTTCAATGCGAGTTGCAGCTTGCATCACACGCTTGTCTAGCTGTGATAAACCACGTTCAACTTTAGACGGGTCAAACCCCATCTCAATTACAAAGGAAGAAACTGTATAGTTAGCCATTCATATTTTTGGTTACCTGTAATGTAAAAAAAGGCCACCCCGTTATTCACGATGGCAGCCTTACTTTATTGTTTTGACTATTTACGGCCTTTACGGACTGTCGAAACGAACATCTGCTCAAAGTCTGGAATACTGTTCCATTTCTCAGCAACTTCATCACGAAGTGATGTAGCCCCCTGAAACACCAGACAGTAGCTGTATCTCCAGATAAGAGATAGG
>NZ_JAPKIA010000015.1:2849-162465 GCF_036759865.1 Kluyvera genomosp. 2 | reverse complement strand
CCGGATGAATATGATGATCTCATATCAGGAACTTGTTCGCACCTTCCTTAGCTGTATTCGGCGCGAACGAATCCCTGACGCAAGCGCCGTTTTCAATTTGAAGTTTTATTTACAAGTATTTAAAGCTTGGCTAAATCCAGCGAGATTTGCTGATAGCAGCCGTCCGCTTGACGCTCATAAATACGTAAATACTGACTGGTGCCGGTCACCTGGATAGCATCAGCAATGGCATCCATTGCCTCATTCCATTTGGTATCGTCAATATTCAGCTGACGCAGACTCAATACCTGGTTGATGTCGATTTTGCCCTGTTTGTTGACGCGAAACGCATGGTCAATCATTGCCATAATCTTCTCATTAACGCCGACAGACCACTCACCAATACAGTCATCAATAAGCTTTTTTGCAGCCTGAATACGTTCATCAAACACACGATGCTCACCAACTGCGCGAATAAGCTTATAACGGCCGTCAAAACTGACCAGAGTCACATTGCCTTTCGTGCCGCCGTACTCCACGCCATATTCCGACGCCGAAAGGTCTGTGAAGTCGGCGATTCTCTGCATCGACTCCAGTTTGAACGCTGCCAGCAACTGACGCTGCTGACGTGCTGCGCCGACGATCATCATCACGACTTCATCACGCAGTTTATCAACGGGCTTAACCTGAGACTCAGGGATTAAATGCCCCTGAGCATTAGTGCGGTAACCCGCAGGTACGCTATTTTGATTATTCATCTTTAATCCTCGGTTATTTTTCTAAATATTCAGTAGTGATTGTCTCAGTAAACTTTATTAATGCCGTGCAAGCATCATGCTGGTTATTTGCTTCCGGCACACCGGGAACCAGCAACTGTTCGCTTATTCTTGAATGACGAGCATGCACATCAATAAGCTCTCTTATACGCAATTCACTCCCTGAGATAATGGGTAAAGCACCATCCGGAACTTTATGGCCGAACTCAATCAGGCCGGATGCCCATGCATAGGCGGTAATTTTTTCCTTCATCGTCATCTCCAGATAATCCGGCAACCATTGAAACTGGCTACCCATACAGAGCGGGAGCCGCTGTTATTACGCTCGACAATACGTACGGCACGGTTGAGCAGCTCAGCAGGAGGACATGACACCTCCAGAACCGGGCGGGTGCGAGACTGGCGAAATACAGTCACCCAGCAACCTTTCTGATTGAGCATGGCCTCTGTGGCCTTCGCCTGCTGCACATGGGTCGAAATCAGTTCAGGAAACATGAAGTTACTCCTCTACGATTTCAGCATGCCCCAGCTCAAGCATTGCTGAATGAATATGGCCAGAGTTAACCGGCTCGCTTTTACCACTGGCGTAGATATGGGCCAGCGGCAGGATGTGGGAGAGAGAGCGCAGAGCACCAGGGCGTTTAGCAATGGCACGTAAAAGCTTACGTTCGTCGCGGCCGTCAACCTTCCATGCATCGCAGAACGCATCAACATCAGCGGCCAGCACGTTGTTGATAACAATTTTCTTGGCCACGCGAGAGAACAAACGAGCAAAATCGACGGTACGACTACCACCAGTCAGGCGGTCATAGACTTTATGGTTGCCGATAAACGCCAGCCCGATGCCGCATTCCTCCTGCAGAATTCGCAATTCTTCAATAGCGTCGTAGTTCAGCCAGTCCGCTTCATCAATGATGACTAAGGCATTTGTGTCGCGCAGACGGCGACGCAGTAGGCGAGATAACGCGCCGCGCTGATATGGCGCATCTGAAATACCCATTTCCAGCGCCAGCTCATACATGGTTTCCAGCTCGTTCGTGCGGGACTTGCTCGCGGTAAGACGCCAGACGTTGTTGCCAGTTTGAGTGAATTGCTTCAGCGCTTCCGTCTTACCCACGCCGGGATTGCCGTAAACGAGCGCGATGGTGTGGGTCAACTGGGCATACATCAGCGCGGCCGTGATTTTTTCCGATGTCGGCGTCACAACATAGTCAGGGATTTCCGGCAGCGCACTCTGGGCCGTCTTACGGGATTCAAGCCACGTGCTGATTGATGCCGCCACAGCATCATTGTCGCCCTTATATTTACCGTTAATAAACTGAGAAAGAGCAGATGAAGACACCCCAGTTTCACGCGACAGCGCAGCACCGGAAATCGTTTTGTCATCAATCAGACCTTTTACGGTATTACGAATTACATCATGGTTAATTTGCGTCATCGTTTTTAATCCTGTATTTTTCCATTGTTAATACGGTTTTAAACACTTCTCAAAAGCGGCGGCTCAAACGTCGCTTTTTTTATTTCTTCGCTTTACTGACTCTTTTCATCAGCGTCTGGAAAATCACATCGTTCTCGTTCTGATGCTCCTGGACTTCCTGAACTTTTTTCAGCGCATTGCCCTGAGCAAAGACACGTTCAACAACATGCCGCTGCGGTGGTTCCGGTGGTGCGACTTTTGGCAGCAGATCGTTAACCTCGATTGCCGTCATGCGGCGCTGAGCTTTGGCGGCGCGTTTGGTATGGGTCATCATCTGCTTACGCTGGCGGCTATGTTCGCGACCTGTCTCGGTATCGCCGAACGCGACAGCTGAGCGACATTCAGCCATGCAGAGGAAGCGGCCATCGAGGTCGTAACACGCCACTTCGCTGTGGAGGTTGCGAGGGTCAAAACGCACTGTAATTTTGCGCTGGCGGATATTGGCCAGAAGCGGATTCCAGTAGCTGTTTTTGCGGCCATACAGAGAGCCACCACACTGCAGGAAGAATTCACCCGTGGTTTTCACCGTTACGGCTTCCGCTGGCAGCATCAGCTGGCGGATCTGTTCTTCACTGAGGCGCGTGACAACCGCATTGCTGTAACTGCGCTCAAATGCCTGGTCGAAGGACAGCTCACCCTGGCACATCTCAGTTTCGCGGCCGACGCGAGCGTTATAGAGGGCGATCCCCTCATTTACAGCAGAAATAAATATCTCAACATCAACAACCCGGTCACCGTAATTATCCGGTTTATTCTGGGTGTTCGGGCCAGTGTATGCCCCGGCCAGAGAAGGATGTTTATCGATGTAATCACCCAGGCCACCGATACCAAAGGCACGTTCAATCGGTTTTGCCTGACCCCAGCCTTTACCGCCTATCACGCTCGTCCAGTGAACCTGAATACCGAGCATCGGCAGAATACCCATCGGATCATCTGGCTTAACCTTAAAGCGATAACGGTTAGGTACACCACCTGACAGCCATTTGTTGGCCGCTGCGCGGGTGTTATCGATAGTGACATGGTCAGGCTTGCCGAATTCTGAAATGGCATCCATCAGAGACAGGCGAATGCTGTCGCTGTTTTCAGAGACATCAGTACGCCAGCCAATAATTTTGCGGCTGTGGACGTCCTGCCATACCCACGTTTTAGGACGAATGACTTCGCCGTTATACCAGCGCACGAAGACGTTATGCTGGTAACCGTCACCATTGATCCATTCCATTGCATGCAGTTGCGCGACTGTGCGCTGCTGGCTCGGGAACATACGCGCCAGCGCGTTATCACCTTTGCGAGTGGCCACAATGACACGTGGATCTATCTCACGTTCTACACGGCGACGCAGAGTGCGCTCTGATGGAATTTCCCAGCCGTACTCACGGGCAGCGACCTGAAGAAGTTCATACGACTTTGTGAAGCATGGCTCTTCCGGGCGCAGATAATCGCCGAGGAAGAACTGCCAGGCATCTTCACTGATTGGCGCTTCACGGTTGGTTTTGCACTTCTCACGCAGACGGCGGTCAAGCAGAACGGGTGCCCAGACATCACGACTGCGGTTCTGTACGCGGTAATACAGGTTACGCAGAGAACCTTCGCTCATATGCAGTTTCATCGCTGCTGTTCTCAGGGCCAGACGCAAAGACAGACCTGAATCGACCAGCTCAGCCACAAGAGACACTGCGGTTGTGCGTTGCTCAGCACGCTGGCGCTGTTCGTTGGTCGCACCTTCCCAGTGTTTCCACAACTGCTGACGCTCAAAATTTTCGACGGTGTCGGCATTTTTACTGGTCCGCTCAGGCAGGGAAATGACACCAGATGATGTTTCTACCAGACCTTTTGCAGTCAGCAGCTCAGCACGTACCTCAGGAGGAAGCACGGAAATGTGGTATTCAAACGCTTTACCACCAGCGCGTTTACGCACTTTATCTTCTGCACCAGCCGAATAGCGCGTTAGTGCCTCGCGAATTCCTTTTACCGTTTTAGGTAAACCAGGTGCGCCGACCAATTCCTTTGCAACAACAAACATGTCACACCGCCTTATTCATGTAGCTATGAGCGGCGTAGCGGCTCGGCCAGATGGTTTCAGGGGGAACGCCAAGCGCATCAGCAACAATCTGCTGATACGGCCGGCACGGAGTACGTAATACGCTCTTTAAAGAGTCTTTTTTATAGCCCGCCTGAACCGATAAAGAGCGGAAAGATAAACCACGCTTGTGGATTTCCGCCTTAATCGTCTCAGGGTGCCAATCAGTCAGATCTTCATTTCGGTTCATGATTCATCTATCCTAAAAAGTTATCCGCGCGGATAACTGCGCGGGTATCCGTATGGATAAAGATTAGGACTCAAAAGAGTGGTTTGCAAGGTGTTTTTGAGCCCCAAATCAGATTTCCAATAAAAGACATTAATATCAATTAGATAAAAAGGATTCATTGAGATGAGTAATGATAATACGAAAGGTTCTTTTGAGAGCAGTCAAAAAGAACCCTTTTGTGAAAGGTTGAACCTACTACTGAAAGGTCGTTCTTTGTACAGAGCGGCGAAAGATTGGGATATCAATTTCAGTACACTCAAGAACTATTACGCCAGACCTGAATCATCACCAAGAATTGAGGTAGTACGTAAAATAGCAAGTATCGAAGGCGTGACTATTGGATGGCTTCTTGGGCAGAGCCCAGACGAGAATGACGCTATGCTGGAACGCTGGATTGATGACGCTGTCATCACTGTTGAACCCAGGAAGGATAAACATAAGGAATCCCGCAATACTTTGGTTCACGTGAGCTATGAAACAACCCTCGTTTCCATTTTAAGCATCCTCAATGAGCACGAGATAAAATCATTGTTTGAGTTGATTGCACGAAAAGGGGTCGATACTGTTTTAAAACTGAAGGATGAGAGAAACCTCCAGCTCATACAATGCTCCGATTATGAGAAGGAACGCCTGCTTACTTTCCTTGAGTCCACAGTCAAAAAAGGGTCATCTGCGGCTGGTGCAGATGTAGCCTCACCAGGCCCTTTGGGTGATAGCAAAAAGGCCGGTTAAAGTGTTCATCAGAACAACTTAACCGGCCTGTAGGATTGTGAGAGTTGACTCTAATCAAGCTGTGTTTTAACTCGATCAAAGCAGTACCAACTGATTACAAAAAGCGTCAAAGTGCCACAAGGCAAGTTACACAGTTAAAGATATTTAAACGCTGTATGAATCCATTAAACAATGCGTATTAACGTTACATTTTTATGTGTCAGAAGTATGCAAGCGCTCGGCGGTGATCTAATTTTGACAATGAACAATCCGTCTTAGCACGCGAGCGAGCATATTGCCGCCAAGCCTTAATCTGCCTGAGTTTGTCCCACCAGATCCCGCTTTCTTTCACCTGTTCCCGGATTCGTTCCGATGTTCACTACATAACTGTCACCTAACAGCCAAAGGTAAGATGCATAAACTGGCGACCCGAGTCTGTTCATTTGATGACGTTCCGCAGGCGCACCAATGGCTGGACAACGCGCGGGAACCCAGCAAAATTGTGGTGGTCCTGTAGCCAACGGCGCGTGTCGCCCCAATAGATGCGGTAACCGCGCGTCTATTGGGGTGGCAGCCCCAGGCTTTGCTTCACGGCGTCCAGAAACAGCCCAAGCGCAGCGTGCTGATGATCGCGGGACTGATAGAGCCCATAAATCCCCAGCGGCTGCGGTTCAAACTGCGCCAGCACCTGCACCAGCCTTCCACTTTGCAGCCCCGCTCGCGCTTCAATTTCAGGCACCATCGCCAGCCCTACGTCCGCAGCTGCCATATCACACAGCAGTGATGAGATACCGGCGCTGAAGTTGCCCCCCACCGCCACCGACATCACGCCGTTTTGCCGATCGCGAAAGGACCAGGACTGCCCGGAAAAACGGCTGTAGTGCAGGCAATTATGCTGGGCAAGATCGCCTGGCGTGGCGGGGATACCGTTGTTAGCCAGGTATGCCGGTGAGGCACACAAGACGGACCGGCAGGCCCCCAGATAGCGCGCAATCGCACCGGGTTCAGGCTGATTGGTTATCCGAATAGCCAGATCGATGCGCTCGCCCACCAGGCTGACGGGATGGTTATTGATATCCACCTCGATACGCAGCGCGGGATACTGACGCAGAAAAGGCGGAATCACCGGCCCCAGCAAATGCGTCGCCGTAAAGTGGGCGCAGGCGATGCGCAGCGTGCCCGACGGCGTGACGCGCGTCGCGTCACCTTCAATCCCCTGAGACAGCTGCACCAGCTGGCGCGTTTTCTCCAGCGTTTTCTCCCCTGCCGGGGTAATGGACAGCCGCCGGGTTGAGCGGTGAATCAGCCGCGCACCGGCCCACTTTTCCATCTCGTCAAGATAGCGGCTGACCATCGGGCGGGAGATGCCCAACGAACGCGCGGCCGCGCTCAGGCTACCAAGCTCGCAAATACGATTGTAGGTGATTGCTGCCATGATCCTGTCCATTGCATCTCCATTTGATCGTTTTATGAAACTCAGCATGTATTGTTTCAGGAATTCTTAGTGAAGTACAAATCCGTAGAATGAAGCACAGCATTTCGTGCCAGGCTTGACTGAATGATTCCGGTTCAGCCAGCCCGTAACCTTCGGATAAGACACTAAGGATCACCATGAATATCAAGCCTCTCTCACTCATTATCTCGCTGGCCGCCGCGCCGGCCTTTGCCGCCCCGCTGCACCTTGATGTCTATAACCCGCAGGAAAAAGGCATTTTCCCGGTGTCGTCCACGCTGGTTTCCGGTCCAAAAGAAGCGGTGCTGTTTGATGCTCAGTTCAGCGTCAAAGACGGTGAAAAACTGGTGAAAATGATCAAAGGCAGCGGCAAAACGCTCAAAGAGATCGTGATTACCTCCGGCGATCCGGATTTTTATTTTGGCCTTGAGCCGCTGGTGAAGGCGTTCCCGCAGGCCAAAGTGGTGGCATCACCGGCGGTGGTGGAACATATCAAAGCGACGAAGGACGCTAAGCTGGCGTTCTGGGGGCCGCAGATGAAAGACGGCAAGCCGGACAGCATTATCGTGCCGCAGGCCACCCACGCCACGCGCTTCACCGTAGACGGTGAGCCGCTGGAGCTGAAACACGCGGGCGAGTATGCCGCGTACGTCTGGATCCCGGCGAACAAAGCCATTCTGGGCGGTACCGGTATTGCCTCCGGCATTCATGTGTGGACGGCGGATACCCAGACGAAGGCGATTCGCCAGGGCTGGATGCAGGTGCTGAGCGAAATGCAGGCGCTAAAGCCGCAACAGGTGATTCCGGGGCATTATCTGGGCGAGCGCCCGGCAAACGATGGGGCCATTACCTTTACCCAACGCTACCTGCAAACCTTTGAGCAGGCGCTGAAAGACCACAAAGGATCGGCCGAGGTGATTGCGGCCATGAAGGCGGCGTATCCGAACCTTGCCGATGAGAGCTCGCTTGAGCTGAGCGCGAAGGTCAATACGCACGAAATGAAGTGGTAAGGTAAGCCACGACCTTCTCTCTCACCGCCGCGACGGATGCGCGGCGGTGATTTGTGGTGCGCATCCTCCTCAGTGTACTGAGCGACGATGCCTCCATGTGGTTAACATGATTCTGCCTTCAGCGAATAGGGTTTACGCGCGCACTGCCAGGCCAGCAGCGCCAGACCCAGCGCAATAAAGGACAGTATCGCCCCCGCCCAGTTCGGTGAGACGAGGCCAAATCCGGCGGCAATGGTCGCACCACCGGCCCACGCGCCCAACGCATTGCCCAGATTAAACATGCCGATATTGACAGAGGCCGCCATCGTTGGCGCCCCAGCGTGGCTGGCACGGTCCATGACCAGTTTCTGAATCGGAGAAACGGTAGCAAAACCAAATGCCGCCATCAGGAACACGCAAACACCGGCAACCAGCGGGTTCTCAACGCCAGCCCAGAAGACCAGCAGAACGCCCCCTTGTGCGGCCAGCGTGATAAAAAGCGTGCCAAACAGCGAGCGATCGGCAAAGCGCCCCCCCAGCCAGTTTCCCACGGCCAGGCCAAGCCCAAAGAGCACCATCAGCCCCGCGACGCCAGCGGCTGATAACCCAGCGACTTCGATCATCATCGGAGCAATATAGGTAATAGAGGTAAAGAAGGCCGCGGGCCCGAAAACGGTAATCCCCATGACCAGCAGAACCTGGGGATCAACAAACGCTCGCAGTTCAGCCTTCAGCGCAATACCCGGCCCTTTTTTTATGTCGGGCACAAACAGCGCGATGCTGGCTATCGTTAACAGACCAATTCCCGCAATTCCCCAGAATACCATTCGCCAGCTAAAGGCCTGAGCAAGCCAGGTGCCAGCGGGCACGCCAAGCAGATGCGCGAGGGTTAACCCGGAAAACATCAAGGCAATTGCGCTGGCCTGGCGCCCGGGCGCAACCAGCGAGGCCGCGATAATCGACCCAATGCCAAAAAAGGCGCCGTGGTTGAAGGAGGTAATGACGCGCCCGACGACGGCCACCGACAGCGTAGGTGCCATAGCGGTGATGATGTTACCAAGAGTGAAAATGACCGCCAGCGCTATCAGCATGGTCTTACGCGGTACGCGAGACCCCACCACTGTCATAAGCGGTGCCCCGATAAAAACGCCAAGTGCATAAGACGTTGCCATTAATCCAGCCGAAGGGATGCTGACGTCGAAGCCGCGGGCAATCTGAGGGAGAATGCCGGCAATCACGAATTCCGTCAGACCAATCCCGAAGGCCCCCACGGCGAGGGCAAAAAGTGCGATAGGCATTGCAACTCCATTACTGATCATTGATTAATAAAATTAGGTAAAGGAAAGTATATTCATAGTTTTATTCTGAGAGTTAACCAAATGAACGAACCGGATAAAGAAAAAAATGGTATCAGGCAGACACGGCATAAACCGGCCGATCTAGATAATATTGACCGAAAAATATTAGGTGCGCTGGCAGAAGATGCCGGGCGTAGCTACACCGAGCTCAGCGAAATCGTGAACCTTTCCGCCCCTGCGGTACACGATCGCGTGAAGAAGTTAAAACGTGATGGCGTGATAAAAGGCACGGTGGCGGTACTGGATGGCTGCAAGCTGGGCCGCACGCTATTAACGTTTCTGGTGATTGATACCAGCAGCTATGAAGCCACGCGCGCACTTTTGCAGTTCACCCATCGGCATGAAGTTGAGGAGTTGCACACTGTCGCAGGTGACGGATGCGTGCTGATGAAAATACGCGCAGCAGATACCGAATCGCTGGAGACTTTCCTGATTGAAGTTCAGAGCGTAGAAGGCGTGCGTTCCGTCCGCAGCTATATCGCCCTCTCCACGTTTCTGGAACGCGGCCCATCGCCTGACTAAAACTGAGGGCAGGAAGGAATGTCGCCTGCTTGAGGTGGTCAGCGACCGTTTGCTCACCGTCGAATCAGCTTTTTACAAGGCAGGAGCCCGGAGGACTGAGGATGTCTATTTCCGAAAGCAAGATAATTTAATGCTTTCCATCAAACCTGAGTGGGCGACAGAGAAGCGCAAAGAAGTGACAGAAATCCTTAATGCTTAGATTCACAAATGTCATTTAGTTTTCCGAGTCGCCTTTATCGGCAATCTTATTCGTATACCACTCCATCACCAACATCAAAGCATAAGACGCCTGGCGAGGTCTGGAGCAAGGACCGCAGTAGCCTTTGTTCAGTGATTCTTTTAGGTGATTCTTTACACCAGGATTGGAATCCTATACTTAACTGTCCACCTGTACAGATGGACGTCTACGTTACCAGCACTGAGCTGACGGCTACATACGGCGCCGGGTTTACGCTTACCTGTTTTATTGCATCGACGCCACCCAGTGGCACGCCACCTGATGGCCAGGGTGCACTTCACGCAGTGCCGGAATTTCAGTGCGGCAGCGTTCCGTTGCCTGCGGGCAGCGGGAAGAGAAACGGCAACCGGAGGGCGGGCGTGACGGATCGGGAATTTCCCCCTGCACCACCGCCACGGGTTCGCTTTCAGGATCGAGCGTTGGCACCGCCGCGAGCAGCGCCTGGGTATAGGGGTGCAGCGGCTGACTGAACAGCGCATCGCGACTGGCAGTTTCCACCAGTTTCCCCAGGTACATCACCGCTACGTCATCACACAAATGCTCCACGACACCGAGATCGTGGGAGATAAACAGGAAGGTGACGCCATAGTCATCGCGCAAGTCGGAGAACAGATTAATGATTTGCGCCTGAATGGAGACATCCAGCGCCGAGATCGGTTCGTCGGCGATAATAAAATCCGGGTTGAGGATCAGGGCGCGGGCAATGCCGATGCGCTGGCGCTGGCCACCGGAGAACTCATGGGGAAAACGATGGTAATGTTGCGGCGCCAGGCCACAGATTTTCATTACCTTCAGCACGTTATCGCGTAGTTCCGCTTTGCTGCACAGCTTGTGTTCCAGCATCGCTTCGCCAATCGCATCGCCAATGCGAATACGCGGGTTCAGCGAGCTGTACGGATCCTGAAACACCAGTTGGATTTTCGGGCGCAGCGCGCGCATTTGTTTCGGCGTCAGATCCTGCAACACTTGACCGCGATACTTCACACTACCCGCCGTTTTGTCATACAGCCCCAGCAGCGTGCGTCCGACGGTGGTTTTACCGCTGCCGGATTCTCCTACCAGGCCAAAAATAGTGCCGGGTCGAATATTAAAACTGATACCGTCCACGGCGCGCAGTTGACCGGTTTCCTGACCAAACAGCCCGTCGCGCAGCGGGAAATACTTTTTCAGACCATCCACTTCAATCACATATTGTTGGCTCATGCGACCGACTCCGCTAACTCACTGTGAATACATGCGGCTTGCCGCGTTTGACCGATCAACGACGGAATGCCTGCGCGGCACTGCGACGTGGCACGTTCACAGCGATCGTAGAACGCACAGTACGGCGGCAGTTCGGCCAGATCCGGCACCTGGCCGGGAATCGAATAGAGGCGTCGTCGGCGCTCGCCGGGAACAGGACGCGACGCGATCAGCCCTTTGGTGTAAGGGTGCAGCGGGTTACGCAGCACATCAGCAGTCGGGCCTTGCTCAACGATGCGCCCGGCGTACATCACGACAATGTGTTCCGCCATCTGCGCGATAACGCCCAAATCGTGGGTGATCAGCATCAGCGCCATCTGCTGCGCCCGTGCCTGGTCGCGCAGTAAGCGCAGGATTTGCGCCTGCACGGTCACATCCAGCGCCGTAGTGGGCTCGTCGGCAATCAGCAGTTTCGGCTGACAGCTTAGCGCCATGGCAATCATGATGCGCTGCAACATGCCGCCGGAAAGCTGATGCGGATAGCAGTTCATCAGGCTCTCCGCTCGCGCCAACCCGACATCGGCAATCCTTTGCGTCGCGTGCTCCCAGGCCGCTTTGGGGGTTTCGCCACGATGGCGAATCAGCGGTTCGCAAAGCTGCTCGCCGATGGTCAGCACCGGATTGAGCGCGGTCATCGGCTCCTGAAAGATCATCGCTAACTGGTTACCGCGCAGATCGGCCATTTTCGACGGCTTCAGGCGCAGCAGATCGGTGCCCTGAAAGCGGATTTCTCCGCCGTCGATCCGCGCAACCTGCGGCGGTAACAGCCCCATCAGCGACATGGCGGTAACGCTTTTGCCGCAGCCAGATTCCCCCACCACGCCGATGGTTTGCCCAGCCTGAATGGCAAAGGAGACATCCTGTACCGCGCGCACACGCCCCTGCTCGCTGGCGAAGGAGATGGATACGTTGTTAAAGGTCATTAGCGGTTCGCTCATTTCAGACTCCGTTTCATCTTTGGATCCAACGCATCGCGCAGGCCATCACCTAGCACGTTAATGGCGATGACGGTCAGAAAAATGGCGATACCCGGCGGCATCCATAGCCACGGACGACGCTGAAAGTCAATCAGGCTATTGGCCGCGTCCATCATGTTGCCCCATGAGGGCGTTGGCGGTACGACGCCAAGGCCGAGGTAGCTGAGCGCAGACTCCATCAGAATGGCGTTGGCCACCGCCATCGTCGCCATCACCACCAGAATGGGAATGGTGTTCGGCAACAGATGACCGAACAGGCGTCGGCGCGAAGAGAGGCCCAACACCTGCGTCGCCAGCATAAAATCGCGTTCGCGCAGCGAGAGAATTTGCCCGCGCACCAGCCGCGCCAACTTCGGCCACTCCAGCAGACTGAGCATGACCACCACCATGTAGATGCGTGAATCGGACGAGAAATCGAGCTCTGACAACATCGCTCCGGCGACAATCAGCAGCGGCAGGCTGGGAATCGTCATCACCAGATCCGCGAGGCGCATAATCAGTTTGTCCGTCCAGCCGCCGACATAACCGGATACCGCGCCCAACAGGTAGCCCAGCGCCACCGAAAGCAGCATGGTCAGAAGACCAATAATCAGCGAGATACGCCCGGCCAGCAGCAAGCGGGTATAAATATCGCGGCCAAGAAAATCGGTACCCAGCCAGTGCGCTGCGCCCGGCGGTTTGTTGATCATCAGTGCATCCGTGACATCATCTTTCCACGGCGACCACAGCGGCCCGAGTACGCACCAGAGGGTCATGACCCCCAGCAGAACCAGGCACAGCATCGTCAGATGATTGTGGCGCAGCGCTTTCCACGCCTGGCGCCAAGGAGACGGCGTGGCCTGCGCCAGCGCCGGGATTTCCGCCTTGCGCAGACGGCGATTCGTTGAGAAAAGGGAGCCTAACATCACGACCTCACGCGAATGCGCGGGTCGGCCCACGCGTACAGCACATCGGCAATCAGGTTGCCAATAATGGTTAATACCGCCAGAAACAGGGTAAACCCCATCAGCACCGGATAATCTCGGGCGGCCAGCGAATCAATATGAATATGCCCCGCGCCCGGCCAGTTAAACACCTTTTCAGTGATGAGCGCGCCGGAAAATAGCCCAGGCAGCTCAAAACCGAGCAAGGTGATGATCGGCAGCAGCGCATTACGCAGCGCGTGTTTGAAGATCACGGTTCGTTCGCGCAGCCCTTTAGCGCGCGCGGTGCGGATAAAATCCATCTTCACCACGTCCAGCATACTGGCGCGGATGTAGCGAGTCAGGCTACCCGCCTGCAACATCACCAGCGCCATGACCGGCAACACCAGGTGCGCCGCAACCTGCATAACCCACGCCCAGCCGCTATCATCGCTGCCGGTGTTGGTCATGCCGCCTACTGGCAACCAGTGCAGATCGACCGCGAACCACTTAATCAGCAACAGGCAGAGGAAGAAAGTCGGGAAAGACATGGCGGCGAACACCGCCACGCTCACCAGATGATCGAACAGCGAATTGGGTTTCAGCGCCGAAGCAATGCCCACCGCCAGACCAATGCCCCAGTAAAACACCAGCGCAACGCTTGCCAGCAGGAACGAGTTCCAGATGTACTGGTTAAGTAGCTGGCTCACCGGGATTTGGTATTGCAGCGAGAACCCCAAATCGCCGCGCAGCAGCTGGCCGAGCCAGTGCAGATAGCGGGTGAAGAGCGGTTGATCGAGTCCATAGATAGCTTTCAGTTCGGCGGCGCGGGCGACGGTGAGGGTAATGTTACCGTCAATAAAATCGCCCGGCGTTTTCGCGAACAGCATAAAAATAATCAGTGATGCGAGCAGCAGCATTGGCAGAGTTTGCAGCAGTCGCCTGAGGATAAAATTTCGCATAGCTTTCTCATGACAACTGCCGTGGCTTCCCGGCAGTTGTGGGTGTTACTTGACGACTTTCACATCCGGCAGACTACCGGTCAGGCCGTTGTAGATATCTGGCTTAAAGCCGGTGACGCGCGCGCTGCTGGCCGACAAAATCGCGCGGTTACCCAGCAGAATCGCCGGTGGATCGTCCGCCAGCACTTTATACAGCTGGTGATAAATCGGTTTGCGTTTTTCCACATCCAGCACCGCATTGCCTTCGTTGATCAGCTTATCAACCTGCGGATTGTTATAGCCGGACTCTTTCGCTTCCGTGCTGTAGTAGTCCCATACGCCATCATGCGGATCGTTGAGCGTGCTGGTGCTGAAAGAGGCCAGATCATAGTTGCCTGCTTTACGCTGAGCCATCAGGGCGTTGAAATCCACCACCTGCGGTTTCAGCAGCACGCCAATCTGCTGCCAGTTCTCTTTGGCGATAGGGATCAGCGCATCGTTCAGCACTTTCTTGCTCACCAGCAGCGTCAGCTCCAGACGTTTACCCTCCTTCACCCGGATGCCATCCGGCCCCGGTTTCCAGCCTGCCTCATCAAGCAGTTTCTTCGCCTGCGCCGGGTCGAATTTGTATGGATTCACGCCGTCGGTGTTATACGCCCATGAAATCGGGGCAATCGGTTCAATCGCCACTTTGCCGTAACCCTGATAAACCACATCAATCAGCTTCTGGCGGTCAAGGCCATAAATCAGCGCCTGGCGGACTTTCACGTCCTGCAACGCCGGGCGATGCACGTTGAATTCTACTTTGCTGTAGTCGCTGGAGCCGTACAGGTTGATATTGGCAAAGCCCAGCAGTTTCAGTTGTTCAATATCATCCGGGCGCGAAGTAAACGCGTCATAATCGGTTTCGCCGGTCTGGAACAACTGGAAGTTGGTGGATGGGTTGGTTACGCGGTAGATAAAGCGCGGCGTCGGCGGCGTACCCCGGTAGAAATGAGTGTTGGCGTGGAAACGAATCTCCTGGCCAGGAATGTATTTTTCATAGACATACGGCCCGTTACCCAGCGGTTTGCCGTGCAATGTGCGCAGATAATCGAGGTTGCCGCGCTGATACTCTTTCCCGTAATACGCTTTCGACAGTATCGGGCCGCCGATTTTCGCCAGGGTTGTCGCGCCAGGCTGCGTGGTGGTGACCTGCACGGTCAGCGGGTCGATCGCTTTCAGGCCGCTGACGCTGTCGGCTGTCCCGGCTTTATATTCCGCGCCGCCCACAATGTTGGCGAGGGTGATGTCGGTATCACCATCATATTTCGGGTCATACAGCACGGTCAGGGTAAACACCACGTCTTCGGCGGTCAGCGGCGAGCCGTCGCTGAAGGTCAGATTCGGGCGTAGCTTAATGGTATAGACCTTGTTGTCCGGGCTGACCTTCCAGCTTTCCGCCAGGCCGGGCACCAGATTGCCGTGGCTGTCCCAGTCGATCAGGCGTGAGAAAATCACGTTGGTGACGTTTTCATCCCAACCGTTCACGAAGAAATAGGGGTTAAAAATCCCCTGCGGTTCAGAGATACCCGCCACTACCGTGTCTTTACGCAGCTTTGCCGCCGCCGGGATCTGGCTGGCGTCTGTCGCTGGCGTAATCCCTTCTTTTAAGACTGCCTCGGCAAACGAGGCAGAAGAGAAAGCCACCATGCTGCTAAGAAGGGCAATTTTGAGGGCAAGGGTAAAGCGTGTGGGTTTTGTTTTTAGGCGGGTCAGTACGCTGGACAAAATCGCTACCTCATCAAATGATTGCGTGAAATTTACAAATCATGACGAACGATAAGAGCCGCACCTCGCCCTGTCTAACAATGAAAATGCATGGCTTATAACGAATCATCCTTAGCTAATTTATGGTAAATCAATGCGTAATTTCAGCTAAGGAAGATGAGGCATCACACGGGGGTCAGGGTCAACAAATCGACATGGCTCACTGGGCGTTGTGTCGAATACTGAGGGCCGGGCAATAAGTTTAGTTAAGGCACGCTAAGTGAGCTGAAGGTCCGCTGTGAGCGAGGAGCGGACATCTTAAGCCCTCTAATTAAAGAGTATTGAAAGATGACTAAATAACTTCTCAAAGTAGTAAATCACTGGATAGGCAAACAATCCCACTCTGGAGGCTTCTACCCTCCACGGCCAATACTTACCAAGTGCCCGTTTGAGGGTAAAAAGCGTTAACTTCTTGTGCTACTGGACTCTCGCAGAGTGTAGCAGCACTATGAAAAGTTATTTCACTTCTACTTTCACTACATAAACCACCTTAGTATTGATAGTTGATGTTTGCCAAAACTCTTAAGCAGAATTATCATTCAATAAATTTCTTTCAATCAAAAAATGCTTTAAAGTAGTTGAACATACTGATGAATAGGATGCTTTAAATGAGTTTATCAAAAACGAAAATTGATAAAGCGGGCATTGCCTTATCAAAAGGACAGGCTGACGATATAATTAAATTCATAGAGTTCGAGGATGCTTTTGACGAGTACAGAAAAAATCATCTCCAACCGCTGTCTGAAACCACAGTTGAGCTTCAAAATATTCTTAATGATTATAATGGTGACTATTATATAGCTCAGCGATTAAAGCGCAAACCGCAAATACTTAGAAAATTAAGAAGATTTAGTGTTCGTCTTTCACAACTGCAAGATATAGGAGGGTTTAGAATAATCGTCCACCGAAATTCTGACGTAGACAGTCTGATCCAATTTATAAAAGAACGAACGTCCGGTACGGAAGATTATAGCATTGAGAAAATCACAGACTATAGAGAAAAAGGACGAGATGATACTGGCTATCGGGCCGTTCATATAATAATAAAGAAAAATTCTTACTTCTTGGAGTTACAAATAAGAAGTAGAATCCAACATTATTGGGCCGAGGGAATTGAGCGAACATCTGTTATATATGGCTATCATTTAAAAGAAAAAGAAGGAGCACCAGAAGTAATTGCATATTTTAAAGAGTTGTCAAATGCTTTTTATGAGATAGAATCAGGCAGACAACCCGATAGCAACCATAAAATTATGATTGAGAAACTTCGACTAGCGTGTGAGAGCATCATTAAAGAATCAGAGAAGTTTAAAGTATTTGATAGTTTTGTAAACCTTGATGTTATAAAAGCACTTAAAGAGGTTGAGGGTAACTCAAAAGAATTAAACAATTGGATATTAGTCTTTGATTGGAATCAAGGAAATTTCACTAGTTGGGATAAAGTATCGCTAGATCCAGAAGAAGCTGTTAAAAAATATGTTGATTATGAAAATAGTTTTCCTGCAGAGGATGGATTCGAGGTTGTTTTGATTGGCTCAACAAATGTTGAAACTGTTAGCAAAACGCATAGCCACTACTTCGGGATAGAGTCTTACGAGCATGTTTTAGAAAATTTAGACTCATCGATAGTTGGTTTTTCAAGAAAAATAGACATTGATATAGGTGCTGTGCAAATATTAGCTACTCTTCATAGACGGCATTTCTGGGGCAAGAAAACGGTAACACTTGATACAATCAAAAATCATTTTTGTAAAGGAGTGCTTTCGGTTGATTCATCCATGCAAGATTTAATTGAAAAGGATTTAGTAATTTATAAAAATGGCGTTTATTCATTGAACATACAAAAGAAAAAAATAATTGAACAATACATTTAATGAATATCCTCCTGTGACAAAGTAGGGGGGCGTTTATAAAATACAGAGCATAACTGATTGTTTTCTATAGTCAATAAGAAACCGCCAAGCCCGGCGGTTTCTTACAATATTTTGCTCAATAAAAACTGACTGACAACATTAGTACTTTTCCAGAACTGCTAAACTTCCGCTTCTGGCACAAAGCCGTCAGCACAGTCGGCGATTGATCCCACCAAGTAAGAGCGAACATTTTGCCGCCCCCTCAACTGAACCAACGCCTCGCTCAGAGACGCCAGGATGCACATACCCACTCTTACCCTCCGACAAACGCTTTAAAGCATCCGTCACATCGCATATGCAAGCGTCCGCATAACTTCAGCGAAGCATGGTTATAGTCCGCAGCCCAGGCATATAATGTCTTGCACCTGTTTGATTAAATCAATAACCAAACCATGCGGTTTATTAGTAAATGTTTGATAGTGGTTCTTGCTACATCTTCCGGATTGGAATAGAGCGGGAAAGTTGCAAATGTCTTCTTTCCATGTAGGAATACACATCTCCGAATCTGCTTTATTGCTTCATCCTGCATTCACGTCATCAAAAATCAGAAACTCAAATCATCCTGATCACTAAATGCATAGGCGTTGCACAAAAAAAGAACAGCGCAAAGCACTCATAATAAAAAATAAAATCATTAAACCCCGGCATAATATTTAAACAAAGATTAAAAACAAAAACACTCTGCATAAATACCAACACCATCCCCAATGTAATGCCGATAAAATACTTTAGCACCCCGCCCTTCTTTGAGTCATAAAAGCGAAAACCGCTGCCATGGTCAAAACAGGAATGAATGGTGAGGAGAGTATGGTTGTCGATACCTTTTCACCAATAGAGTGAGTAAGATAAAGCCAACAATATAATATACCCCATGAAATAAAAACAAATAAAAATAATGCCATAAAATTCTCACGGCGCACGTCAATCACAACCATTCCCCCTGCATGACGATATATTTGCTTCACCATTAAACGTTCTCTTGCTTTGATAAATGGTGGTTACAATACTCATCTTCCCTGTCTTGGTTACTCATCATAGCTACACAATGTTGACTGTTCATTTCAGAAATGTGTAGCCAATATGGAGAAGCGGATAATTAACCTACACGAATAATAAAAATATCGCCCTGAACCATTTTAAAATAATCCGGTCAGAGTGTACTCATCTTAAAAATTGATAGAGATTATTGATTAAGCCATCTTTAAAATGACGGTAAACGTTTTTTCAAGGTAAAATGCACTCAATTCATCGGTACTGTGGAAGTCAACATGAACAAAAACAATCTGATTATCGTCGCTGAAGACGATGATGATATCGCCGCCATACTGATAGGCTATTTGCACAAGGCAGGCATGCAAACCTTAAGAGCTGAAGATGGCGAGAAGGCTGTCAATCTTACCCGTCTCCACAAACCCGACCTCCTGTTATTGGATATTCACCTGCCCATATATGATGGCTGGAATGTTTTAACCACGTTGAGAAAGGAAACCAATATTCCCGTCATTATGGTGACCGCGCTGGATCAAGACGTTGATAAACTGATGGGCCTGCGACTTGGGGCTGACGACTATGTGATAAAACCCTTTAATCCATCCGAAGTTGTTGCCAGAGTTGAAGCCGTACTTCGCAGGACCCAATCGAACGCCGAGGTTACGCCTTCAAGGCCTGTAAGAACGCCTTTCGTGACCATTTTTCCTGACGAATTTTACGTTGAAATCACCGTACAAGGTCAGGTTTCCGCCCCCGTATTGACGACAACTGAATTTAAGCTTCTAACCTATTTAGCCAGAAATCCGAGGAAAGTGTGTTCGCGCGAAGAACTACTCGATGCATGTTTGCCCGAAGGGGATTCGCTGGATCGCACCGTCGACAGCCATATGAGTAAACTGCGCAAGAAACTTGAGCATGCCGGACTTAAAGGCGTTCCTGAAAGCATCAGAGGGTTAGGCTATCGCCTGGGTGATAATAAATGAAGAAAGAATCAATTCTAAGTCGCCAGATACTGACACATATGCTGTTGCTGACATTCGTTATTATTGCCATCGTTATACTTGGTACCTCCTTATTCTATAGCTTTTTGATTGACTACCTACCGGGGGGGACAAGCGCAGCGAATGACGATAACATGACCTTACTTGATTGGATGTGGATTCTAATCGCTTCAATCATCAGTCTGGCCGTTTCACTTTTTTTTACCGTAAAACTGTCTGCCAGAATATTAAAACCCTTAAATGCCGTAGCATATAGCCTGAAACAAATCTCGCAAGGAAACCTTAGCGCAAGAGCCGCGAGTAGCCATTCCCAGCTCGGTGAGATGAATCAACTGGTCAACGATTTTAATGAGATGGCGGAAAAATTACAGACGCTGGATACCCAGCGCAATTTATGGAATGCCGCAATCGCCCATGAACTTCGGACCCCTGTAACGATTTTACGTGGAAGGCTTCAGGGATTAGTTGAGGGGGTATTCGAACCGGAACCCGCTCTGTTCAAAAACCTTCTAAAACAAACCGAAGGCCTGACCAATTTGATCGAGGATCTTCGTGTTGTCAGTTCTTCCGGAGGGGCTAAATACACGCTGATACTCAGTGACGTTGATCTTGAGGCGACAATCTCGAATGCACTGGATACCTTTTTGCCGGACTTTGCAGCGAAAAAATTCAAAATCATAACCGAACTACAGTCCCAGCACAGTCTCTGCGATCCTCTACGTATTATCCAGTGTCTGACCGTACTCTTTGACAACGCCTTAAAATATTCCGTTCCGCAAACGCTTTTAATCAAGAATGGGATCATCGGGAACGATCATTTTATAATCGTACAGGATGAAGGGCCAGGGATCCCTGAAGCGTTCCAGAGATCCTTATTCCAGCCTTTTCAACGAGGAGAATACGCCAAAAACAGTCATCCAGAGGGATGGGGTTTAGGACTCTCGGTAGTACAAGCAATTATGCGTGCCCATGGCGGAAACGTAACCTACAGCTTAACACCAGAAAACGGCTCAACGTTCAAGCTATCGTGGCCTGTTCAAGGGGTAAACAGGCTCAATTGAGCCTGTTGTTAGCCAGAGACAAATCCCACAGACTCCCGAGTTTAGCATCCCATATTGCTGGTGTGATTTTCAGTTTGCCTCTTTTAGGACTTAATGTTATTTCACTAAAATAGACATCTCTTCCTTTTAGCATAAGATCGACGCGGCAATACTCTATTTCGTTTGCTAACGCCTGAGCAGCAATAACTGATTTGTTCAATGAAGGTGGCTCCTTAATCGGGATCGGCGTGTTGGGATATTCCATCTGAAAAGGTTGCAAATTCCACGAACGGTCATAGACATTGATGAACCCGCAGCCATTATCATCAGTAAAATCAGCTTCAATAAAGCAGGCCACACCATGAAAACAGTGTATTCTTAACATTTCCGGGGTGACATTCCTGTCCTGATTAGTGAATAAATCAAGGTATCTCTCGCAGAGAATGACGGGGGTAATATTTTTATATTGCCACTCTCTGGTTGTGTAGTACATATTCTTTTTAAGCGCTAGCTTCAACCTATTCCTTGCTCTATCGAAGTCAAAGCTTGCCTTATCCTTACATATAATCACACTGCCGCTATCATGATTGCATTTTAAGACAAATTTAGCAGGGAGTTTATCAAAATTTATATCTTCTACGCGCGGGTAAACACCAATTAATGGGATGACATTAACTAAGTTCGTGCATCTTTCTACGTATTCCCTGACGGCAAACTTGTCCGCAAGCATGGTATAGAATGGGTTGTGTTCGAATACCATTCGATGACAAATCTTCTCATTAAGTGTTAATGGGTTATAGAGATCGGCGTCACCGCCTGATATTTTATTAAGTCTGGATGTATGAAAAGAAACGTCTGTAGATAAATACCCCCTGCACTTCCTGAAAAAATACTCAATATACTTAATGTGATAATTTATTTTATTCATCAATCCTCCAGCTCAGAATCGTTATTCTTACAGAGGATTATTGATTTATATTGCACAAATGATGGAGCGTATATGGAGAGGCGAATCTGTCGTCATCTCCATATTGATGGTCTCGTGTCTTAATTTATCCTAATCGCCGATCGCGGTAAGCCCATTCAAGGTTTCACCCCTCCGCCCGGCCCCCACTCTCTCCAGCTCCAGCCCCCGCCAACGCGTCGCGCAAATACTGCATCAACACGGTCACCCGCACGGGGGTAAACTGACGCGAAGGCCGCACGATTGACAGCGGCAGCGGCGGCGGCGCGTAGCGTTCAAGCACCGGGACGAGCGCGCCGCCGCGCAGCGCGTCTTCGACGATATACCACGGTAACATCGCAATCCCCATGCCCTGAATGGCGGCTTCGCGCAGCACATCGCCATTATTCGCGGCCAAAGGCACCCGGGCATCCAGCTCTTGTTCGCCGCTGGACAGCGCCCACTCGTTGCGGGTGGAGAGCAAGGAATAATGCAAACACTGGTGGTGCTTTAATTCCGCCGGTGACGCCGGCCTGCCGTGGGTTTTCAGGTACTCTGGCGAAGCGCAATACAGGCGCGGCATCATGGCGATGGGCAAACTGACCAACGACGAATCCTGTAATTCACCGATGCGTAAAGACAGATCGATACCTTCATTAAGCAGATCGCTGACGCGGTCTTCGAGCTGTAATGTCACCGTAATCTGCGGGTATGTTTTCAGAAATGCCGGCAGCAGCGGGGCGAGCTTCTGGGTGCCGAAACTTACCGGCGCACCGAGCCGAATAATGCCGCTGTAGGTTTCCTGTGCACAGTTAAGCCGCTCTTCTGCCTGCTCGAGCGCGCCTAAAATCCCTAAAACGTCCTGATAGAATTGTTGCCCGCTGGGCGTTAAATCAAGCTGGCGAGTGGTGCGATTGATAAGCTTCACGCTTAACGCCGCTTCCAGAGCGGAAACCCGGCGGCTGATGGCCGCGCTGCTGGTATCAAGCTGGATGGCAGCATTATTAAAGCTGCCGCTTTCAACCACGGCGACAAAGCTGCGAAGTGAGATGAGGTCGTATTCTTTCATTTTGCGTAATGGTGTCTTACCTGAGCCCTGATTTATCTGCATCCATCCCCTGCCTATGATACGTGCATCAGAACAACATTGAGGATCATCTGTTATGGCTAGTCATTATCGTAAAAAAGGCGCGGAACTGCTGCATTATCTGCCAGCCAGTGAATATCATCCAGCGAACACCTATTTTCATTTTTCATTCGCGAACTATTACGACCCTGAAAACATGCATTACGGCGTGCTGCGGGTGGTCAACGATGATGATGTTAAACCACACAGCGGCTTCGATCGCCATCCGCATAAGGATATGGAAATCGTCAGCTATCTGGTGAAAGGCAACCTGACCCACTGGGACAGCGCAACGCAGGTCGAAGACGTGCTAAGCCGTGGGCATGTGCAGACGGTCACCGCAGGCAACGGCGTGTGGCACTCGGAGCTGAACAACCATGATGACTGGTGTCGCTTCCTGCAAATCTGGATTCTGCCGCCCAAACAAGGTCTGGAAGTGCGTTATGAAAATCATAAATTCACCGATCAGGATCGCGAGAACAAGCTGCTGCATATCGTCGGCAGCCTGCAAAATGAAGACGATGCCCCGCTGCATCTGAATCAGGATGTGAATATGTTTGTCAGCGAACTGACCGAGAGCGATGCAGAAGTCACCTATGAGCTTAAAGCCGGTCGCCAGGCCTACATCAACAGCATTGAAGACAGCGTCAATGTCGGCGGTATTGTGACCCTGGATGAACGTGATTCACTGGAAGTCGTCGGGCCAATGACCCTGACCTTCAAGGCGAAAGACAAACACGCGAACTTTATTATTATTGAAATGGGCGAATGGGCTGACGAACAATAGGCCGTTCAACGCCATAGCCGAAACGCGCCACCTTTTTAAGGCGGCGCGTTTTTTTCTGCCCGCGGCCAGCGGTAGGGAATGGCCCTTAATTTACCGTCAGCCGTAGCGCCAGATCCTGCGGATAGGGGTCGAAGTAATTCTGCGTCAGCAGGTAGCCGTCCGGGTATTCCGCAAGATAGTGCTTCAGCAGGGTCATCGGGGCGAGAATCGGCAGCAGCCCCGCCCGATAGTTCAGAATAACCTCGCGCAGCTCTCCCCGCTGACGCATCGTTAGCTGATGGCGAAAATATCCCTGAATATGCATCAAGACATTGGTGTGGTTTTTACGCGAAGCAGGCTTCTTAAGGATCGCCATCAGCTTGTCACGATAGGTCACAAAGAAGGCCTCCAGATCCTCCCACTGGTGCAGCGTCGCGACAAACGGGCCAATTTCGCGATAGCCCGCCTGATGATGCGCCAGCAGCTGCAGTTTATAGCGGCTATGAAAATCCAGCAGAGCCCGGCGGGTCAGGCCGTTTTTACGCAGCGTATTGAGTTCATGCAGCGCAAACACCCGTTCGACGAAATTTTCGCGCAGCAGCGGATCGTGCAGTCGTCCGTCTTCTTCCACCGGCAGCCAGGGATATTTCGCCAGCAGCGCGGCGGTAAACAGACCAACGCCTTCTTTACGTCCCCGGTTTCCCTTTTCGTCATACAACCGCACCCGCTCCATACCGCAGCTGGGGGATTTGGCGCAGACGATAAATCCCGACAGTTCGCCCAGCCCGGACAGGTACTCGTCGCAAAAAGCGTGCATTTTTTCGCTGACATCATCATCAGACGCGTGGCTGAAGCGCATACGGATATCGCCTGCCGTCGTTTGTACCAGCCGCAGCGCCGGTCGCGGGACCGGCAGGCCGATGGCCATCTCCGGGCAAATGGGCCGGAAGGCCACCCAGTGCGCCAGCTTGTCCATCACAAAGTCCGTCCGTTTATGCCCGCCGTCGAAGCGGACGGCCGCGCCGGTTAAGCAGCCGCTGATGCCTATAACAGGTTGCGTGTTCATGGGCGCCTCCTCGCTACTGCGCTTTACGGGAGAAGAACAGCGTCACCGTCCCCACGGTGAGGCCAAATTTCTTCATCTCAGTTTTATTGAATAAATGTTTGCCGTCCTGGAGGTACATCCAGTCGTCAAAATGCAATAGCCAGGTTCTGCCGCTGGCTTTCACATTCATGCTGTAATGCCAGTTGAAGGCATTGCCTGCCGATTTACCCGTTGCCACGCCGTCAATATCACCCGCAGTGCCCTCATAGCGGTCAGCGCTAAGACGACGGATATGCCACACCCGCTGCTGCTTTTCGCCATCGTCATACACAAACCGTTCGTTGAGGGTCAGGGTCTCGCCAACCACATCGCCGTTGATTTCAACGTGGAAGCGGCGAAGCTGCTTACCGCTGCGATCCTGCACCATCCCCCAGGCCTCCGTTTCCCCCTGGAAGTAATGAAAAATATCCAGCACCGGCTGCTGCTGGCGGTAATCGGCAACGTCGCTGCTACAGCCGGTGAGTTGCATCATCAGCGGCAGGCATAGGGTCAATAAACGTTTCATTTTTTACCTCCGGTGAGCTGCTGACGCAGCTCGGGATATTGCGTGCGGGGTCCCAGCCAGATGGCGAGGAAATTTTCGCTAAAATCAGCCGACTGCGGTTTCCCGAGCGGTATAAAGCGCGGCGCGCTCGCGGATGCGCGATACCAGAACTGCCCCTGCTTTGCGGTCAATACAAAGGCCAACTGCGCCCCTGGCGTGACGTCCGGCCATAAATCCGCAAGCATGCGTAGCCAGGCCCCGCTCTGCGCTTCGCGTGTAAGAATCCCCTGCGCCTGCCACTGCTCACGCGTGGCGTCGACAAGCGCCTCCCGGTCGATATTGCGTTGATACGTGATAATCAGCGCCTGATTTTGCCATTGCCCGCGGTAGTGCCCGTCGGGCGTGAGCAACTGGGAGGTGTAGACCGTAAACGGTCCCCACGTCAGCGTCGCCTCCCCTGCTTTGCGCCAGCTTAACCAGTCAGCGGCAACGGCAGGCGTTGCAACGAGTAGCCACAGCAGTAACAGCACGACAGATTTCATTGCCGTTTCCCCATCAGGATGTGAAACGCCAGCATGAGCGCCAGCCACCCGGCCGCCATTGCGCCCATAACAACCGGCACAGGCTGTACAAAGGTCATCGCACCCAGCTGCGCGCCCGCCAGGTAGGCGACCGGGCCACCGCAGGTTGCTATCAGCGCCAGCACCCATCCCGGCAGGGTGGTGGAATAGGTCAAACGCGTCCAGACGGCAGCGAACATCAGCCACAGCGCCATCAGCCACAGCGGCAACGGCGCGGCACCCTGAAAGTGAATCAGCCCCGACAGCCCCCACAATACATCTAACCCGCCGCCCGCCACGGCCAGCAGCAGGGCATACAAACGGTAGGCCGACGGCAGCAGAATGCAGGCCAGGATGGCCAGCGCCAGCCATAATAGCTGGCCGCGCTCGCGAAACATCACCACCAGCAGCCAGTAAAGGTCGAAGCCAATGGCCAGCAAAAAGAGCGAAAAATGACGTTTCATACCCGCTCTGCCGTTAGCTGCACCACGCTGATGGTGCGGGCCTTAAATCCGGCCTCACAGTAGCCAAAGTAGTAAAGCCACATCCGGCGGAAGCGCTCGTCAAACCCCAGTTTTTCAATCTCCTGCCAGGCGTGGATAAACCGCTGCCGCCAGTGGGCCAGCGTCCGGGCGTAATCGGGTCCCATATCAAACAGGTTGCGTACCACGAAATCGGTGTGGCGCGTCATCAGTTCGCTCATTGCCGTAATGCTGGGTAAAAATCCGCCGGGGAAGATATAGCGCTGAATAAAGTCAACGCTTTTGCTGTAGTCGCGATAGCGCTGATCCTGAATAGTGATGGCCTGAATCACCATTTTGCCGCCGGGGCGTAAACGCGCCTGGCAGGTGCGAAAGAAGGCAGGCAGGTAGCGTTGCCCCACCGCTTCAATCATCTCTACCGACACCAGTTTGTCGTACTGACCGGTGAGATCACGGTAATCACACAGCAGAACCTCAACCTGCCCCTGTAGCCCCGCGCGGTGAATACGCGTGCGGGCCCACGCAAACTGTTCTTGCGACAGCGTGGTGGTGGTGACGCGGCAGCCGTAGTGACGCGCGGCGTACTCCGCCAGCGCCCCCCAACCGGTGCCAATCTCCAGCAAATGATCGCCCGGCGTTAGCGCCAGCTGTTCACACAGCCGCGCCATTTTAGCCTGCTGCGCGACGCTCAAATCCTGATCGTCGGCGCTAAACAGCGCGCTGGAATAGAGTAAATCCTCATCAAGGAAATGCGCGTAAAAGGTATTGCCTAGGTCGTAATGCGCGGCAATATTGTCCCGCGCCTGCTGGCGATGGTTGCGCCGGGTCCAGTGGCGCAGGCGTTCAACGGGCCGCCCCAGCAGACGAAAACCACGCTCCAGCCGCTCAAGCAGCTGGCTATTGGCGGCAAAGAGCTCGAGCAATACGGTGAGGTTATGGGTTTCCCACTCGCCGTCCATCCAGCTTTCAGCCACGGCCAGGCTACCGCCGGTCAACGCACGCCAGTAAACCTTCGGCGAGAGGATCTCCACCTCGGCGCGTAATGCCGCAGCCGCCTCGCCAAAATGAAAGGTCTGCGCCCCTTCCCGCACCGTCAGCGAGCCGCCGCTGAGGCCGCTCAACAGGCGAAACAGCAGCCATCGCGCAGCTCGCACGTTGCGCGGAATGTCGGGTTCAAGCGCAAAGACGGGTTCGGTCATGATCGTTTACTCCTGCTGGCGGGATGGGCGTGAAGCGGCACACGCTTTAGCCAAAGCTTCAGCGCCTGCCAGTAAATAGCGAGTACGGTTTTCAGCGTCATCAACGGGATGCGCCACTGCAGCGTGCGCAGATTGGGTGGCGTCAGCGGTTCGCGTTTGAGCATCAGCGTGGCATCAAAGATCTTCGCGGCCTGATGATTTTCAATATGCATATGCAGCGTGCTGCCCGGCGGGTTGAATCGCCAGTGGTACACCATATCCATCGGGTTAAACGGCGACACGTGGAAGGTTTTTGCCAACGGCTGCGGCGTTACGGCATTAACGGCATAGTAGTGACGCTCATTCCACGGGGTGTTGCGTACCTCCGCCAGCACCCAGCGCAGAGTCCCGGCACGGTCGTAGCAGTAGTAGAAGTTGACCGGGTTAAAATGAAAGCCGAAATAGCGCAGTTGGGTCAGCAGCATCACCCGGCCATCGGGGCGCTCGCCGGTCAGGCAGGCGAGCCTATCCAGCGCCGCCGCTTTGAGCGGCGTGCCCAGCGGGTAATCGACATCATAGAAAGCCGCAGCGGCGAAGCGATTGCGGCGCACGCCGGCATCGGCAATCCGCGTCAGCTCATCCAGGTCGAGCCAGGCCATAAACACCTGATAGCTAAACTGGTGCGCCGTCGGCTGAAGCCGGCGATGGCGTAACACGCCCTGATACAGGCAGCTGTTCATCAGGTGCCCTCCTGCGCGGCGATGCCGTGCACCACATCCAGCGCGCTGCGTACCCCATCTTCATGGAACCCGTTGTACCAGTAGGCGCCGCAGAACCAGCTGCGATGCTGGCCGTTTATCTCATCACGTCGGGCCTGCGCCTGCCAGCTCTGCGGGTTAAACAACGGGTGTTCATACACGAAGCGCTGCCAGACGTAGCGCGCGTCAATCGGGGCATCCGGGTTGAGCGTAACGCAGAACAGCGGACTGCCTTCAGGCAGCCCCTGCAAAATATTCATGTTATAGGTTACGCAGGCGCTGGCCTGCTCTTGCCCACTCAGGCGATAGTTCCAGCTTGCCCAAGCGCGTTCGCGTACCGGTAGCCAGCGACGGTCGCTGTGCAGCACCACCTCGTTGCGCTGCCAGCCAATAGCGCCCAGCACGTCATGCTCGGCGGGGGTGGCATCGCCCAGCATCGCCAACGCCTGCCCGGAATGACAGGCGAAGATCGCCTGGTCAAAATCCTGCGCCGCGTCGGCGGCGTAAACCGTCACGCGGTTTTCGTCGCGCATCACGCGCTGTACCGGCGTATTCAGGCGCAGCGTCAGACGCTCGCCAAGCTGAGCCAGCATCGCGCGGATATACTCCCGCGAGCCGCCGGGGACCACGTACCACTGCGGGCGGTGGGTGATATCCAGCAGGCCATGGTGCTCAAAGAAACGTAAGAACAGCGGCAGCGGAAAACGGCGCATTTCCTGTAAGGATGACGACCAGATCGCCGCGCCCATCGGCAGAATATAATGGCGAGCAAAAAAGGCGCTGAAGCCATGCCGATCGAGAAACGTTTGCAGCGTGGCCTGTGCATCAACGTTGTGCAATGCCTGCTTCGCCAGGCGATTAAAGCGGACTATTTCTTTTAGCAGCCCCCAGAATACCGGGTTCACCAGGTTACGACGCTGGGCAAACAGCGAAGTGAGCGTATGGCCGTTGTACTCCATGCCGCTGTGCGGGTTATGCACCGAGAAACTCATCGGCGTTTTTTGCCCCTGGATACCCAGCTCGCTCAGCAGCCCCATAAACCGTGGGTAGGTTCGGTCGTTGTAAACGATAAAGCCGGTATCAATGGCGTATTGCCCCTGCGGCGTGGTGACATCTACCGTGGCGGTATGCCCACCGACGGTCGCCGCCGACTCAAACAACGTCACCTGATGATGCCCGGCCAGACGCCAGGCGCAGGTCAGCCCGGCAATGCCGCTGCCGATAATCGCGATCTTCATGAGCGCACCATCCTGCGCAACAGGCTGCGCTGTAAACAAGAAGGCATGGCAGCCAGCACGCGCAGGGCTGCGCCAAACCCCGCCGGGAAGACAATGTGATTTTTGCCTTTAGTCAGGCCGCGGCGAATGGCTTTGACCGCCTGTTCAACGCTGACCTGCCCCGGCATCGGGAAATCATTTTTGCGGGTTAAGGGGGTGTCCACAAACCCCGGAGAGACCAGCGTGACGGCAATACCTTTTGGCGCCCAATCCAAACGCAGGCTGTTGGCAAACCACGTCAGGGCCGCTTTGGATGCGCCATACGCCTCCGCGCGCGGGAACGGCAGCCAGTGCGCCATCGAACTCACCAGCACCACGCGGCTGCCGGAAATCAGCTGCGGCTGTAGCACGTCAAGGCAGTTTACCGGCCCCTGAAAGTTGGTGGTCATGACCCGTTCAACCCGTTCGGCGTCGACCTGACCGTGGTCGAGATATTCGCAGGTCCCGGCACACAGGATCGCCATATCGGGGTAGCACTCCGCGAGCGCCTGGCGACAGGCGTCCCTGTCTGTCATGTCAAACGCACGTACGCTGATATTGGCGCTGTACTGACGCAGCATGTCCAGCCGCCCCGCGTCGCGGCCGCAGGCGATAACGTAATAACCGTCATCGGCCCAGGATTTGGCGAGCCCGGCACCAATACCGGAGCTGGCACCGGTGATGAGGACAGTCATCATGCTCGCACCCTCCTTTTCACGCCACGAACCGCCCAGCCTAACAGCGGCAGATGTTCATAAAGCATTTCACCGGCGTCATAGTAGTCACGCTGGCGAAGCACCTTTTCCCCGTGAATATCAACAATCGAGCACCCCGGCAGTATGAGCGTCTCACCGCCGGCGATACGCGGGTGCGACCAGTGCATGGTCCACGACACTGCAAAGCGCAGGCCGTGATGCAACGGGGCATCAATGGAAAAGCGACAGGATTCAACGTTAGCCAGCAGATGGGTGAAGTAGCGGTGGATGGCGAGCATCCCCTTATGCTCGCCAAACGGATCGACAAGCGTGGCATTCGCGTCGTACAGCGCGCTTAGCGCCGAAGGCGGCTGGGTGTCCAGACGGGCGTAGTAGTCAACAAACCGGTCAATGACGGATGGTATTGTGCTCATGAATTCTACCCCGAGTCGTCAGCACGTCGCGTTGTCGCATACTTAAAACTTACACAAATACTTTTATTTGTCCAAGTTTTGAATTAAATATTTTTAATAACCAAATGTAATCAATCAATTACAAAAACCACGCCGATGCATTAATTTGGCGTGAATATGAAAAAAAACCACCGCGAGGGTGGTTTTCAAAGGAAGCGTGCAGCAAGGGCGTTAGAGCGAGATAACCTCGAGAGAATTAACCTGCTGCTGCCAGAGGTCTATTTGTTTCTGGCGGGCAGCGGTGAGCTTGCCGCTGGTAACCAGCAGCCATTTGCGTTCCGGGAAGATTTCCGGTGCCAGCGTAGTCGGAGGCTGGGGAAGAACATCGATACGATGCCCCTGGCCGGTGCGGCGCAGCGCCTCAAGCCAGATCTCGCAGGAGTCGGTGAGGTGCCAGCCGGCAATCAGGTAGTTATCGCCCGGCGCGCGTTTATCCCCTTCCAGGCAAAACGAGGTGTAAGAGAGGATGATCCCATCAAGAATTTCACGCAGCGTCATCATCGTCGGTACGTTAGCCGAGACCTTGCTGCGCAGCGGGCGCAATACTTCAGTCACCAGTTCCGGGCGAGGATACTCGCGGCCAGCGTCGTAAATCTGCTGACGTAGCGACTCAATTTTGCCGTCTTTCAGGCGCTGCAGCATACTTTCCTGTAGGGTAAGCCAGTTATTGGTCCGCCGCGCGCCGGGGCGCGCCAGCAGCGGTTTGACCTGGCTGACGGGGACGCCCTTTTTGACCCAGTCGAGAATTTTCAGCGCCTGCTGGATGTCGTCGTCGCTGTACAGACGATGCCCGCCGTCGGTGCGTTCAGGCTTGAGAAGGCCGTAACGACGCTGCCAGGCGCGAAGCGTTGTCGCGTTAATCCCGCAAAGCCGCGCAAATTCACCAATGGAGTAAGACATACCGAACACCCGATCGCCAACGATACTCTCAATATACTACGAATCGTGCCGGGCGAAAAAACAGATACCCCTATTGTCATTCATAGGGATATCCGCGGTACATCAAATATCAAACGTCTCCACGACGCTGACATGGAGGCGAACAGCAATATTACCGCGCGTCGCATTGGAATAAGGACAAACCTCGTGGCCCTTCTTCACCAGCTCAATGGCCGCATTTTTGTCCAGGCCGCGGACTTCCACGTCCAAATCAATATCCAGGGCAAAGCCGCCCTGCGCATTTTGCCCAATCCCCACGGCACAGGACGTTCGGGTCGCGACGCCGGTCAGCTTCTGTTGCTGGGCAATGTGGATCAGTGCGTTATCGAAGCAGGCCGCATAGCCCATCGCAAACAGCTGCTCAGGGTTAGCGCCCTCTTTTCCACTCTCATTGGTGAAGCTTACCAAATCCAGCGCGAAGGAGCCGTCGTCCAGCGCCACATGACCATCACGACCGCCGACTGAAGTTGCACGGGTTTTATAAAAGATTTTCATAGCAGTAGCCCTTTTCCAATGAGTTATATCGAATGCGATTTAATCTGATGATAAGGATATCGTGAAACGGTTCCGTGTCAATCCATCTGGCAAAAAAAATCGCATGCGATATAATTTCAGGGAATTTTCAGGGGTCACTTATGAACGACAACAACGCGGTCCACCCGTTTGAGCACGGCGATTTTCCAAAACTGGAGGATTTTCTCTGTTTTGCTACCTACACGACCAATCTCGCCTTCGGTAAGGCTTATCAGCCTTATCTGGCCGAACTGGGGTTAACCTACTCGCAGTGGATTACGCTGCTGGCACTGGCGGAAGAAGACGGTCAGACGGTGAATCAGCTCGGTGAGAAGCTCTTTTTAGCGTCCAGCACCCTCACGCCGCTGCTAAAAAATCTCGAAAAAAAGGGCATCGTGATTCGTCAGCGCTCAAAAGAAGACGAACGCAAGGTGCATATTTTGCTGACCGAGGAAGGCCGGGCGCTGCATAAAGCCAGCCGCCGCTGCATGGATGTTTTTTATTCACTGGGGCTGACGCTGGAAGAAGTTCAGGTGCTGCAAAAAGCGATCGTTAAGGTGCGCGATAATTTGCTGCAGGCGGGGAACAGCGATAATCATTAAAGCATGACGTCGGGACCGTTCGCCCGACGTCTTGCTCCTTAATTAACGGAACGACACGCCCAGATTCACCAGACCGTAGTAGCCACCCGCTTCGCTACCGTGCAGTGATTCAGACCAACCGCCCTGCACGCCCAGCGTCACGTTCTGACGAATGCGCGCATTCACGCCACCGTTCAGCCCTACGCTGGTGCCAGACAGGTTACTGCGGAACGATGCGTCAGACGCTGACACGCCTGGCGCCGACGCCGTGAATCCGCTGTGCCCGCCAAACGACTGCGTCACCGATGGTGTCACCCACCATGCCAGTTTTGCCTTCGCGTCCTGCTGTGTGCCCACCTTCAGACCCGCCCGCACCGACTGCTGACGGCTGTCGCGCCAGCTAAGCGCGGCGACCTCGTCCTGACCGTCGTTCAGGTTGACCCCCTGCACCGTATACTGGAGCTGCGGTTCCAGCGCCAGAGCCGGGCTGACGGAGAACGACTGCCCTATTTCCGCAGAGGCCAGCCAGCCCGTACCGTGAGTAGAGAGACGAGTGTTGTCATTAGAGGACGCGCTCAGGCTATGACGGCTGGCCTGCAATACGCCTTCCACGTGCAGACCGTCATGGCTACGGCCCGAGAGGTACGCACCGCCCGTGTACACCGTATCCCGATCCGTACCCGCATGGGCGCTACCGATATCGCGCCATACGTCACTGCGCAGCAGACCGGTGGCACCGTAAACACCCGCGCGCCAGTCGGCGTTCGCGCCGTCAAGTTGCCACAGATCGCCGCCTAACTGGAGGAAACTGTAGGTGCCGCTGCTTTCCGGCACGCTTGCGCCCGTGAGGCTACCGCTGTCAGGGTGGCTCAGCTTACCGGCCGCCACGCGTCCCCAAATGCGACTGTCCGGCGCATAGCGGAAGCGGGTATCTGACGAGCCCGCCACCAGGCGGTCATAGTCCATTGACAGCACCGGCATCGCCGCGTAGCTCCACATCGCCGCGCGGTAGTTTACCGGCCCCGTTGACGCGGAGGCTTGCCCCGGCTGAACCTGCTGCGAAGTCAGGTACCAGCTCTGGTCGCCATTTCGATACAGACTGTAAGCGTAAGCGCCCGCCACCAGCGGCTGTTTAAGGCTGAATGCCCCCGCGCCAGTGGTGGCACCGTTGATGGCCTGAACGACGGCAATGCCGTTGCCGGTGGTCTGTGCGCCCAGCCCGCCGCGGTTAAGCACGCGCAAACCGGTGCTGCCGGTGGCACTGCCGCCGTCGATCACCACTTTATCTATCGGTGAACTGCTGTCGCCCGCCACGGTATTGAGCGTGATGGTGCCGCCGTTACCAATAAGGTTGGTTGCGGTAAGCGTGTGCGGCGTGAAGGTGCCCTGGGACGGCACAAACACAATGTTACCGGCGTTGGTCAGGTTGTCCACCAGCGAGTCGCCGGTGATGTTCCAGGTACTGCTGCTGTCAATCGTCACGTCCGTCGGGTCAATAATCCCCGTCAGGGTGGCGCTGTTAATCAGCGAGAGTGAGGTACCGGCCAGAGCAATAATATCCGTAGTGGCCAACAGCCCGTCCATCACCAGCGAACCGGCATTGAGGTTGACCTGCGACTGGCTCAGCGAGCCGCCCAGCGTCAGCGTACCGGTGCCGTTTTTGGTCAACTGACCGCTGCCGGTGAGGTTGGTGTTCAATGAGGCGCTGGTGCTGGTGTCGTAGGTGGTGATGCCTTCGTTCACAAAGCTGTTATTGGCCAGCGTCAGGATAGCGCCTTCGGCGATATTCAGCAGCCCCCCCGCCGCCACGGTGGTATCCGATGCCACCCCGCCACGGCTGACCGACAGCGAACCACCGCTGTTGATTGTCGCCTGCAACGCCGTGCCGCCGCTGAATACGGATAATGCCCCGTTCGCATTCACGATGGTACCCTGCGCGACGCCGTAGACGTTTTCGCTACCGCCGGCATTCACTACCGTGCCGTGAGAGATATCGCCTGATTTTACGGTCAGCGCGCCGCCGTTCTCCAGCAGCACATTATTCGCCTGACCGCCGCTGACAGAAAATGCACCGAGCGCATTGGTACCGGCGATCGCAGCACGGGTACTGGCCTGTAAAGCCGCGCCTGCGGCCTGGAACACGCCCGAAGCGTTGCCACCATCAGCAACAGCAATCACGCCGCCAGCGTTGACCGTCGGCCCGGTTGCTACGCCGCCGGAAAAGACGCTGAGCGTACCGCCCGAATTCACGCTCGCGCTATTGAGTGCCCCGCCGCTGCTGACCACCGCCCATCCGTTGTCACTCACGCTTGTCGCCGTGGCCACCGCGCCATTGTTAATATATTGCACCCCGCCGGAAACCACGGTGGAGGTCACGGTGCTGCCAGAAAGGACGTACATGGCGCCGCCGGAATTGACGGCAGTACGCAGTGCCGTACCGCCGCTGGCAACGTTCACTACACCGAGGTTAACCGTGGTGTCAGAGGCGGTTCCGCCGCTGTAAATGTACTGCCCACCGCCCGAGGTCACGACCGTTGAAGTGGCATTGCCATAGACGGTCTGAATGCCTCCGGACAACGTAGTCGATGACGCAGACCCGCCCACGGCAACATACTGTGAAGCCCCCGCGCTGACCGTGGTCGATGACGTGACGCCGCCATAATTGACGTATTCCGATCCGCCAGCCTTCACGACTGAAGATGTTGTGCGCCCCCCATTCTGGACATATAACGTACCGCTGTTAATCACCGACGAGATCGCCGAACCGTAGTTGTTCAGGGTTCCATAGCCGTTAACGGTGGTCCCGGAAGCGATGCCGCCGCCCATGATGTACTGCGTGCCGCCCGAAACGAGCGTGGCGCTGGTTGAGCCCCCCGAATACACCTGTTCATAGCCGCCGGCCTGAACCGTGGTGCTGACCGCAGACCCGCCGTTAAGGACGTCTTGTATACCGCCATAGCCAAGTACGCTACCCGTGGCATCCCCACCGGCTTCCACAAACAACCGGCCGCCATTTTCCAGCAGCACATTGCTTGCATGCCCGCCGCTGACGGAGAATCCCCCGAGGGCGTTCGTTCCGCTTACGGTTGCGCCCGTATAGGTTTGCAGCGCGCCACCGGAGGATTGCGCGACCGTCGACGCGGAACCATTGTCATAGACCACCAGCATACCGCCCGCTTCAATGGCGGTGCCCATCGCCGAACCGCCGTTGCTGACGTACTGCGCGCCGCCTTGTCTGATGACGGTATCGGAGGCGCTGTGGCCGGTTTCGACAAACATCGCGCCGCCATTTTCCAGCAGCACGTTGTGAGCATGGCCGCTGCTAACAGAAAACGCGCCCAGCACGTTAGTCCCGCTCACGGTGGCGCCGGTATTAATTTGCAGCGCACCGCCTGACAGCTGCGAAATACTGTCTGCAAAGCCGCCATTATAAACTCTGAGTGCGCCACCGGAATTGACGGTAGTGCTGACGGCGGATCCACCGCTGTTAACATAAGCGGAACCGCCCCAGTTAACGATCGTGTCGGATGCCTGATTCCCGGACATAACCTGTACGAAGCCGCCGTTTTCAAGCAGCAGATTTTCAGCCAGCCCGTTACTGACCGAAAAAGCACCGAGCGCATGGGTTCCACTGACGGTCGCCCCGGTATAGACCTGCAGCGCGCCGCCTGAAGACTGGCTCACGCTGCTTGCCGTGCCGCCATTAGTCACGGTCAGCGTGCCGCCAGCCCGGAGTGTGGTACTGACCGCCGAGTGGGTATTTTCCACATACAGGAAACCACCGTTTTCCAGCAGGACGTTGCTTGCCGTCCCCCCGCTGACGGTAAATCCGCCCAGGGTGTTTGTGCCGCTTACCGTTGCACCGGTATAAGTCTGCAGCGCGCCGCCGGCGGACTGCACAACCTGTGTTGCCGTCCCGCCATCATCGACCCGCAGCGCCCCGCCTGACCGCAATGTGGTGTTAACGGCTGATTGTGCGTTCGCCACATACAGAATCCCGCCATTTTCCAACAGCAAATGACTGGCTACCCCATTGCTGACGGTAAATCCACCGAGCGCATTGGTGCCGCTGAGGGTCGCATTGGCATAAGTCTGCAGGGCGCCGCCCGAAACCTGGCTGATACCGGACGCATTCCCGCCAGCGGCTACGTTAAGAAAACCGCCGGAGTTCAACGTGGTGCTGGTTGCCGTGCCGCCATTGTTGACGTTCAGATGGCCGCCAGAATTCACGACGGTGTTCACGGCCGCGCCGCCGTTATTGACGTTAATCACCGGCGGATAATAACCGTAAAATAACTCGCCGCCGACGTGGCTACTGCTCGCCAGGCCGCCGCTGTTAACATTAAGCGTTCCCCCGCTTGACACGGAGGCGCTGGTCGCCGTATCCCCGACGTTGAGCGTCAGAGGGGTGTAATAGGTCACCTCTGAACCACTGTACGTCTCCGCTGCGGCGGTGCCCGCTAAGCCCAATAGTATCAGCGCCCCGGCGACGTTTTTCACCGCCAGCGGCGGACGCCCGCCGCTTCCCGCCTTCTCTGATGTCACTATCCACGCCTGGCGTGCTGCACTCCAGACGATCCTGTACGCTCTGTTCATACCCTGCCTCTTCGTTTTTTTTATTGTTTTCCGGTGCAGGTGCTGCTCCGGATGTCACTTCTGCTGTGTGGCGCTATTGACTCACCGCGCAGCTGCGCGTGGAGCCGGTCAGCCACGCCGCTGACCTGTTTTCCGGTGATCAGACGGGTGCACTCGTACTGACGTTCCGTGCCTTTATGACGCGGGCACCAGAAAAAGTCTTTATGATCAAAGGTCTCATGCAGGCTGTCCCAGCAGCCGTTGCAGCCGTGGCTGCTGAACACGCGCCAGGGGGTGTAAAACTCGGCGTTCGGCAGGCTGAAGCCGCTAATCAGCACCACCGGTATTTTTGCCGCCCAGGCAAGCCACGACAGCCCGCTGGCCAGGCCGATAAAGAAGCTGGCGTGACGAAGCAGATCAACCCGCGCCTGCAGCGGCAGGGCCCCGGTGAAGTCTTCTGCGCCGTAGGGGATGTGGTTCCAGACGAAGCCGTGCCCGGTGGTGGGCTCACGGTCAATACACAGCACCCGATAGCCAAGCGATTTCAGGTGGGCCACCACCTCCGTCCAGCCGTGGCCGTTGTTCCAGAACTTGGCCTGGCAGGTCGACTGCACGGCGATGCAAACGTAGGGCTGCTCAATGGTGCGCGGCGCGCTGAGATTAAGACGAGGCGGTGCTTCCGTGGGGTCAACCCCAAGGATGTACCCCGCGATGCGGTGAAAGCCGACCTGACGAAAATCGATGGGCTGATGCGTATCATTACCGCCAAAAAACAGCCCCACGCGGTAGGTCGCATAAGGCGCCCTCTGCCGGACGGCATCCGGCGGCGAAAAGTGAATATCCGGATACTGGGCTTCCAGCAGCGCAATGATGTTAGGCGCCATAGAACACTCAAGTCGGCAGCCATGCAGCAGGCGGAAGCGCTCCGCGTAGTGGAACCAGCCCAGCAGGTCGCCCAGCGTGCCGGTGGGAAAGGAGATCAGCACGTCGCGACCTTCGAGATTAAGCGCTTCATCCAGCAGCAACGCGTTATCTTCCGCGCGCCAGACCTGAAGGCGAAAACGAACAAAGTATTTCTTTGCCGAAGTGACCCAGCCCGCGCCGGTTTCGCAGCGAAACAGAATGTTGCCGGAATCGTCATCGAGCAGCACAACCCGCCATCGCCCTTCGGGCAACAGTAAGCGCGCGCCGTCGTTGAAGTCGTAAAAAATGCCGCACGGCCCGGCAATAGCTGGCCTTTCAGGCGGAAGAACAAACGGATAAGAGGCCGCTTCAGCGGGCGCGGAAAATGAGGCCGTAACATCAGTGACAGGTATTGATTCGGGCATAGCATTTTCCCATTGTGAATGTCTCAAAGAGTGAAGAGCGCAGGGCAATCGTCGACGTGGCGTCGCTTCTCTTTTCATGAGCTCATTCGGACGGCGAAAAAGATAAGGCGGGCCTTATTCCATTTCAGCTATCCGGGTTATCGGAAGGGAAAAGGAATTCATTAGAGGGCAAGAAAGAAATATCAGCCGCGCCTGATACGGGCCGTTTTATCGTGGGTGAACGCAGGATAGCTTCGGCAGGGTGAGGACCAATAACGATATCAGCAGGATGCCCGCCCTCACCCTGCTTCCAGCATGCCAAAACTCACAATCCGCGCCCGGCCCAGCTCTTTTGCGCGATACAGCGCAACGTCGGCGGCACGCAGCAAATTGTCGCTCTGCACATGTTCGGGATAGCTGGCAACGCCAATCGAGACATCCACATGGCCGATATCGGTACCAGCGAAGCGCAGCGCCATTTCGCGTACGCCGTTATAAATATCGGTCGCCACCCGGCTTGCGTCTTCTTCATCCATGTTGCTGAGCAGTACCAGAAACTCTTCGCCTCCATAGCGGAAGGCTGTCCCACTGTCGCGCACCACGCGCTGAATAATCGCCGCAACGCTTTTAATCACGGCATCGCCCGCTTCGTGGCCAAAGCGGTCGTTGATGAGCTTAAAGTGGTCGATATCAATCATCAGGCAGCTTAGCGGCTCCTGGCTGCGCATCGCGTGGCCCAACAGCGTCCCCAGCGTGTCGTCGAGATGGTGGCGGTTACGCAGCCCGGTGAGCGGGTCATAGAGCGCTTTTTCCAGCAGCGCGTCGCGCAACCGCTGGTTGGCGAACGCCAGGCCGAGCGCCTCCGCCATCAGCTCCAGATAGGCGCGCCACGGGACGGTTTCCTCGCTGACATTCTGGAAAGACAGCAGGCCAATCGCCTCACCCTGCGCAATCAGCGGCACGCATAGCGTATGGTTAAGACAGGATCCCGGCAGATGGTAACAACCAATATCCGGTTCACCGTGCACCGGCGGATGGCTCTGCCCGCGCCGCACGGCCCAGCATTCATCCGGATGGAAAGGCGTTGGCGCCCCCTGCGGAGAAAGCCATTCCGCCACGCAGCGTATTTGCCAGGGCTCCCGGTCAAGGATGAACAGCCGCCCGGGCACGCCCGGCGCGATGTTTGGCGCGAACAGCTCCGCCACCTTAACCACATCGTCAAAATTCTCGCAGCCCTGGAGCCGTTGGGTCATACGCGCCAGCAGTTCGCGTATCGCCCAGCTGGCGTCGCGCTCCTTCTCAAGCCGCTGGCGTATCAGCCCGTTCTCGCGAAAAATGCGGATGGCCTGCGCCATATCGCCAATTTCATCAATCTGATTAAAGTTGGGCGGTTCGACGGCGTAATCCTGCGACGCCAGCCGGTGGATGACATCGCTCAGACGCTCGACGGGCCGGAGCACCCGGCGCTTCAGAATAAAGCCCAGCACAAACAGGAACAGCAGCGCCGTCAGCCCGACCATCACCTCAGACAGCGTACGCAGCGTGCGGGAAGCCTGGGTCGCATCATCAATAGCGTTGCGCGCGCGATTGTCGAGCAGCTGGCGAAAATGGTCGATACGCTCCTGCGCGCGATCCAGCTCCTGTTCATAAATCTTGCTGTACAGCAGCGCCATCGCATGTGAGGTGTCGCCCTGCGCCATGCTGTTGAGCGCCGTCTGCTGCTCGTCCTGGAGCGCATCCACAATCAGCACGCCTTCGTGCAGCAGGGCCAGCTCCTCCTCCGTCGCACCAGCATCCTTGAGTTTAGACAGCCGCTGTTCAACGTTTTTCAGCCGCGTTTCCCTCTGGCGATATTCCTTCAGCAGGTCCGGGTCTTTGCTGACCACATACAGCCGCGCAAGGTCGGACTGCGCCCAGGCATCGTTGTCCACTTCGTCGGTCAGTTGGTCAAACACCTGGCGCTGCGCCACCGCCTGGCGTTCGTGATTATCCGCGTTAGAGGCCATCAGCATGACAATGCCGGAGGCGATTGTCAGGCACATCGTCACGCCGTAAGCCCAGTTTGTTATTGTGGCAATTCTCACCGGAGGGTTCCTTCTGCGACGAATAATGAATTAGCATCATTGAAATTATAGGAAACGCCCATTTTCACGTGGCAATAAAAAAGCGGCCATAGCCGCTTTTGTTATCGTCATCCCATTATGCTTCCGGGGGATTTTTGCCTTCCGCAATAAACTCTTCGTCCAGACCTTCAACGTTGCCCGCGTGGTCGCGCCCGGAAAACAGGTTCCAGCAGGCGAGGAACAGCGCGGCAATCAGCGGCCCAATCACAAAACCGTTAATACCGTAGATTTCCATACCGCCGATGGTGGTGATAAGAATCAGGTAATCCGGCATTTTGGTATCTTTGCCCACCAGCAGCGGGCGAAGAATATTGTCCACCAGCCCGACAATAATCACGAAGAAGCCAACGATAAACAGCCCCTGCCAAAGCTGTCCCGTGGAGAACAGGAAGATAGCCGCGGGCACCCAGATAATGGCCGACCCAACGGCAGGCACCAGCGAGAGAAACGCCATCAGCGCGCCCCACAGAACGCTGCCGTCGATATCAACAATGGCAAAGGCGATACCGCCGAGCGTCCCCTGCACTACCGCGACTACCGCCGTGCCCTTGACCGTGGCCCGCGTCACGCCAACAAATTTGGCAAACAGGTGCTGCTTCGCGAAATCGGTCAGCGGCAGTGAATCCAGAATGCGGGTAACCAGATACGGGCCATCTTTGAGCAGGAAGAACAGCAGATAGAGCATGATGCCGAAGCTGATGGCGAAACCGAACGTCCCCTTACCAATCAGAAACGCGCTGCCGGCAAGATACTGCCCGCCCTGCAGGGCCAATTCGGACAATTTTTTCTGGATCTGCGCCACATTATCCAGGTTGTGTTCGATCAGGAAGCCCCTCGCCCAGCGCGGCAGATGCGAGAAAATACTGGCGATCGTCTCCGGGAACCGCGCGTTGTTTTGCTGAAGCTTGGTGTACACCACGTTCAGCTCCAGCGCCAGCGACGACAGAATGGCCATCAGCGGGATAAAGACAATCAGGCAGATGATCACAATGGTCACCAGCGACGCCAGGCCATTGCGATCGCCCATCATGCTGCGCAGCTTATTTTTCACCGGGTTAAACACCACGGTAAGGATAGCCGCCCACAAAATGGCGGAGAAATAAGGTGAAAGGATATCGAAAAATGCCCAGGTAACGAGGGCCAGAATGAAAATGAAAAAGCCTTTGGTCAAGCCGTTAAATCGCATTGGTGCGTCCTGTTGCGGGAAATCTTTGTCGACTATAGGTGCGTTTGCCCCGATTTACCAGGTTAGCGCATCACCGACGCAACATGAAAATAGCTCATGTTCAATGAAATTAACTCGCTTTCTCTCCCCGTACGGCTCTGGCATAAATTACACCATGTTAACTTATTGACAACATGAAAACGGTTCACAGGCTCAGTTTTCACGTCAGAACTCAGGATGCAACGTCGCTATGAATACAGATTTCACCTTTGCCATTACGCGCAGCCGTTTTGATGAAAACTATAATCCGTCAGAAAACACGCGCATTACCACCAACTTTGCCAATCTGGCGCGGGGTGAGAACCGTCAGCAGAATTTACGCAATACGCTAATCATGATCGACAATCGCTTTAATACGTTAGCGCATTGGGATAATCCGCAAGGCGATCGTTATGCCGTCGAGCTGGATATCATTTCCGTAGAAATGAAGATTGCGGGCAGCGCTTTCCCGGCAATCGAGATCCTGCAAACCAATATTATTGATAAAAAGACCAACGAACGCATTGCGGGCCTCGCCGGCAACAACTTCTCGTCTTATGTGCGCGACTATGACTTTAGCGTCTTATTGTTAGGCCACAATAAAGACCGCGAGCAGTTTAGCCTGCCAGCACATTTTGGCGATCTGCACGGCAATATCTTCAAGCATTTCGTGCAGTCTGCAGAATACCGCGCGCAGTTTAAAAAGCCGCCGGTAATCTGCCTGAGCGTATCGAACAAAAACGCCTATCAGCGTACCGGCAACCAGCACCCGGTGCTCGGCATCGAATACCAGCAGCACGGAACGTCATTAACCGAAACGTACTTCAGCAAGATGGGCCTGCAGGTGCGCTACTTTATGCCCAAAAACAGCGCCGCCCCGCTGGCCTTCTTCTTTACCGGCGATTTGCTGGGCGATTACAGCGATCTTGAGCTGATTGGCACCATCGCCACCATGGAAACCTTCCAGAAGATTTATCGCCCGGAGATTTATAACGCCAACTCGGCGGCAGGCCTGCACTATCAGCCGAACCTGAGCCACGAGGATCATTCGTTAACCAAAATTGTTTACGACCGGGAAGAGCGCAGCCGTCTGGCGATTGAACAGGGCAAGTTTACCGAAGAGCATTTCATTAAACCGTACAAGAAAATTCTTGAGCAATGGTCTGCTAACTACGCACGTTAATTTAATCAAAATAAAGGTTATCTACTTATGAAAACATTGCTCCCGACTTCAACGGCTGGCAGCTTACCGAAACCGTCCTGGCTTGCGCAGCCGGAAACGCTGTGGTCGCCGTGGAAATTACAGAACGAAGAGCTGATTCTCGGCAAACAGGATGCGCTGCGTTTATCGCTGGACGACCAGCTGCGCGCGGGCATTGATATTGTCAGCGACGGCGAGCAAACCCGTCAGCACTTTGTTACCACGTTTATTGAGCACCTCAGCGGCGTGGATTTTGAAAAACGCGAAGTGGTGAAAATTCGTAATCGCTATGACGCCAGCGTGCCCACGGTGGTTGGCGCCGTCGAGCGTAAAAAACCGGTGTTCGTGGATGACGCGCGCTATTTACGTCAGCTCACCAAGCAGCCGATAAAATGGGCGCTGCCGGGGCCGATGACCATGATCGATACCCTTTACGACGCCCACTACAAAAGCCGCGAAAAGCTGGCGTGGGAATTTGCCAAAATCCTCAACCAGGAAGCCCGCGAGCTGGAAGCCGCCGGCGTCGATATTATCCAGTTTGACGAGCCGGCGTTTAACGTTTTCTTCGATGAGGTCAACGACTGGGGCATCGCAGCCTTAGAGCGGGCGATTGAAGGGCTGAAATGCGAAACGGCCGTGCACATCTGCTACGGCTACGGCATTAAAGCCAACACCGACTGGAAAAAGACGCTGGGCAGCGAGTGGCGTCAATACGAAGAAGCGTTTCCGAAGCTGCAGGCATCGAATATCGATATCATCTCGCTGGAGTGCCATAACTCCCGCGTACCGATGGATCTGCTGGCGCTGATTCGCGGCAAGAAGGTGATGGTCGGCGCAATTGATGTCGCCAACCACGCCGTCGAGACGCCGGAGGAAGTCGCCGATACCCTACGCAAAGCCCTGCAGTTTGTTGATGCCGATAAACTCTACCCATCAACCAACTGCGGCATGGCACCGCTGCCGCGCCACGTGGCCCAGGGCAAGCTGAATGCGCTCAGCGCGGGGGCGGAGATCATTCGCCGGGAACTGACGGCGAAATAACGTCACAAGACACAGGCGATCGCCAGGATCGCCTGTCAGTTACGCAGGCTACACGTTCTGATACAGATCCCAGCGGTTGCCATACAGATCTTCAAACACCACCACCGTACCATACTCCTCCTCCCGCGGCGCTTCGCAAAAATGCACGCCTTTGGCCTTCATCGCATGGTAATCGCGCCAGAAATCATCGGTCTGCAGAAACAGAAATACTCTCCCGCCGCATTGGTTACCGATAAAACCCTGCTGCCGTTCGTTAGACGCGCGCGCCAGCAAAAGGTTACAGTCGCTTTCCGCGTTGGGTGATACCACCACCCAGCGTTTTCCCGGCTGCGGCGTATCTTCAATCAGCGTGAACCCCAGTTTGTCCGTGTAGTACTCAATCGCGCGGTCGTAGTCGTCAACCACAATGGCGATGTGCCCCAGGCACCTTTTTTGCGTTCTCATTCGCTGCTCCGTTCAGATTCATACGCCGTATACCCTACACGCTTTCAGGCATAAAAAAACCGCCGATAAATCGGCGGTTCTTCACATCATCAGCAGGAACATTACATCAGCGGCATCGCCATCTGCACAATGCTAATCAGCGGCTGCGGATAAATACCCAGCACCAGCACCAGCAGTGCGGAGATCAGCACCACGATACCGCCCGCGCTGTACTGCCAGTTAGACGGCGCATCGCGGCCCGGCTGCTGCGGCGCGCTGAGATACAGGCTGACGGCCACGCGCAGGTAGTAGTAAAGGCCAATCGCGGAACCAACGACTACCGCGCCGACCAGCCACCACAGGTGTGCCTGCACGCCGACGGCCAGTACGTAGAACTTACCGATAAAGCCAAGGGTCATCGGAATACCGGCCAGCGACAGCATCATCACCGTCATCACCGCCGCCAGAATCGGGCGATTCCAGAACAGGCCACGGTAGGAGTACAGCGAGTCAGCATCCGGGCCACGGTACGGGCTGGACATCAGGCTCACCACGCCGAAAGCGCCGAGGCTGCTGAACAGATAACCGGCCAGATACACGCCTACAGTTTCCATCGACATCTCGCCGCTGTGCAGCGCAATCAGCGCCACCAGCAGGTAGCCGAGGTGAGAGATAGACGAGTAGCCGAGCAGACGCTTGATGTTGGTCTGGCTGAGCGCCATCAGGTTACCGAAGATGATGGAAGCGAAGGCAATCAGGCCCAGCACCACGCGTACCGCTTCGCTGTCGCCGACCGGGGCGTACAGGAACAGACGCATCACCACGCCAAAAATGGCAATCTTGCTGGCGGTTGCCAGGAAGGTTGACACCGGCGCAGGGGCACCCTGATAGACGTCCGGCGTCCACAGGTGGAACGGCACCAGCGAGAGCTTGAAGCCCAGGCCCACGATCATCATGCCCAGCCCCGCCAGCAGCAGCGGTTCGTGCAGCATGTTATCACTGAGGCTCTTGCCGAGCGCCAGGAAGGAGAGATCGCCAGACTGCGCGTACAGCAGCGCCATACCGAACAGCAGGAAGGACGAAGCCGCCGCTGACAGAATGGTGTACTTGATGCTCGCTTCCAGAGAACGCTTCTGTCGGAAGGCATAGCCAATCAGGCCGAACAGCGGCAGTGAAATCAGCTCAATACCGAGGAACAGCGCCGCCAGGTGGTTGGCGTTCGCCAGCAGAATGCCGCCGAGCGCGGCAATCAGCACCAGCAGGTAGAACTCTTCCTTGTTATCGGTATAGCCCTCAAGCCACGGATAAGCGAACGTACAGGTGGCAAGGCTCGCCAGCAGCACCAGCCCGGTGTAGAGCATTGCGTAACCGTCAACGCGCATCAGCGGCGTGACGTCCATGGCGCCCGCCTGGCCAACAAACCAGAGCGAAACCAGCGCGGCGTTAAGCCCAATGACCGACAGCGTGGCATTGAGGAAGTGATTGCGTCGCCACGCAATGGAGAGCATCACAACCACCACCGTCAAGCCGACGATCAGCAGCGGTAACAGCGCGATCAGTTGTTGTGGAGTTATTGTCATGGCGAATTACGGCCTTGTAGTTGAAACAGAATTAACAAACCACTGCTGGATGTTGCTCATCGCAGAATGTGACGTGTCCAGAATAGGCTGCGGGTAGAAGCCCAGCAGAACCAGAAGCACGACCAGTAACAGAACGATAAACAGCTCGCGCAGCGACATCCCTGGCAGCTCTTTTGCCGCGATTTCGCTCTTCGCTTTGCCGAAGTATGCCCGGTGCAGCATCGCCAGCGAGTACACGGAGGCAAACACCAGACCGAAGGTAGAAATCACCGTAATCACCGGCACGACATGGTAGCTGCCGAACAGGATCATAAATTCACCGACGAAGTTACCGGTACCCGGCATCCCCAGCGTCGCCACCGCGAAGAACATCGACAGCGCCGGCAGCCACTTAATTTTGCCCCACAGGCCGCCCATCTGGCGCATGTCGCGGGTATGCAGACGTTCGTACAGCTGGCCGCACAGAATGAACAGACCGGCCGCAGACAGCCCGTGCGCGATCATCTGAATCACCGCCCCCTGGTACGCCAGCTGGCTACCGGTATAGATAGCAATCAGTACGAAGCCCATGTGGGAAACGGAGGTGTAGGCAATCAGGCGTTTAATGTCGTACTGGGTAAACGCCATCCACGCGCCGTAGAAGATACCGATCACACCCAGCCACATCGCGATAGGCGCGAACTCGGCGGAGGCGTTCGGGAACAGCGGCAGCGCAAAGCGCAGCAGACCGTAGGCCGCGGTTTTCAGCAGAATCCCCGCCAGGTCAACGGAACCCGCGGTCGGTGCCTGAGAATGCGCGTCCGGCAGCCAGCCGTGCAGCGGCACAACCGGCATTTTCACCGCGAAGGCGATGAAGAAGCCGAGCATCAGCAGGTATTCCACGCCGTGCGACATTGGGGTTTTCAGCAGGTCCTGATAGTTGAAGGTCCACACGCCGGTCGCGTTATGGTGCACGAACACCAGCGCCAGGATGGCAATCAGCATCACCAGACCGCTCGCCTGGGTATAGATGAAGAACTTGGTGGCCGCCGTGATACGCGTTTTACCGTCAGAGGCTTTATGCCCCCACAGCGCGATCAGGAAGTACATCGGCACCAGCATCATCTCCCAGAAGAAGAAGAACAGGAACATGTCGATGGCGAGGAACACGCCGATTACGCCGCCCAGGATCCACATCAGGTTGAGGTGGAAGAAGCCCTGGTATTTTTCGATTTCGCGCCAGGAACAGAGCACCGCCAGCACGCCGAGCAGGCCGGTCAGCACCACCATCAGCAGCGACAGACCGTCGATAGCCAGATGGATAGTAATGCCAAAGCGCGGGATCCACGGCAGAATAAACTCAGACTGCCACTGCGGCAGACCGGCGGATTGCGTGAGTGAGTAGCCGCCCTGCAGCCACAGCTGCAGGCCAAGCGCGAGCGTCAGTCCCATGGTGACCAGCGCAATCCAGCGCGGCATCTTCACGCCGAAGCGTTCGGTCTGCCAGCAGAGAAAACCGCCGATAAAGGGAATCAGTATTAGCCAGGGTAATAACATGGCAGTTCATTTCCTTATTCATCTATCCGGTAGCGCATCGCCCGCCGGAACAGGAAAACAGCACGACATTTTCATGGGGAGGAAAATCCTCCCCAACGAATTAACGCAACACCATCAACAGCGCCAGCACCACGACGGCACCAATGCTCATTGACGCGACATACCAGCGCAGATAGCCGTTCGCACTCAGCACCAGACCTTTACCCGCCAGGCGAGAAAGGATGGCCGGAATGTTCATCAGCGCATTCAGCGGGTCACTCTTCAGCAGCCAGGCGATGCCCAGGAACGGTTTCACAAACACTTTGTCGTACAACCAGTCAAAGCCCCAGGCGTTGTACCACCAGGTGCCCAACAGACGGCCCGGCGCGCTGTTGGCAATCGCGGTGACCAGGCTACGTTGGCCCAGCCACAGCCATGCGGCAATCAGGATACCGGCAATCGCCACCACGCCGGAGGTGATTTCCAGCGTCAGCACGCGGCCATGTTCCAGCTCGGTCGTGGCCGGCAATACGCCGTGCAGCGGCGGCACAATCAGTGCGCCAATAAAGGTCGACAGGATCATCAGCACAATCAGCGGCAGATGATGGGTAATCCCCTTCCCTGCGTGCGCGTGGATCTGCTCTTTACCGTGGAAGACGATGAAGATCATACGGAAGGTATAGAGCGAGGTCATGAATGCACCGACCAGGCCCGCAACCATCAGATTGATATGACCGTTGGCCATCGCACCGGCGAGGATTTCGTCTTTACTGAAGAAGCCCGCGGTAATCAGCGGCAGCGCGGAGAGCGCGGCACCACCGACCAGGAAGCAGGCATACACCAGCGGAATCGACTTACGCAGGCCACCCATCTTGAAGATGTTCTGTTCGTGATGGCAGGCCAGAATCACCGAGCCGGACGCCAGGAACAGTAGCGCTTTGAAGAACGCGTGAGTCATCAGATGGAAAATCGCCGCATCCCACGCCTGTACGCCAAGCGCCAGGAACATGTAGCCAATCTGGCTCATGGTGGAGTAGGCCAGCACGCGTTTGATATCGGTCTGCACCAGCGCGGCAAAGCCCGCCAGCACCAGGGTAATCGCCCCGACAATCCCGACCAGATGCAGCACTTCCGGCGTCAGCAGGAACAGACCGTGAGTACGGGCAATCAGGTACACGCCCGCGGTCACCATGGTCGCTGCGTGGATCAGCGCAGAAACCGGCGTTGGGCCCGCCATCGCATCCGCAAGCCAGGTCTGCAGCGGCAGCTGCGCGGATTTACCGACCGCACCGCCCAGCAGCATCAGGGTTGCCCACATCAGCATGTCGTTGCCTGCGGCAAAGTGCGCCGGCGCCAGTTCAACCATTTCGCGGAAGTTCAGCGTGCCCAGCTCGTTGTAGAGAATGAACAGCGCGAACGCCAGGAAGACGTCACCGACGCGGGTGACAACGAAGGCTTTCATCGCCGCAGCGCCGTTCTTCGGATCGGTGTAGTAGAAACCGATCAGCAGATAGGAGCACAGGCCCACGCCTTCCCAGCCTAAGTACATCAGCAGCAGGTTATCGGACAGCACCAGGACAACCATGCTGGCGATAAACAGGTTGGTGTAGGCGAAGAAGCGGGAGTAGCCCTCTTCACCGCGCATATACCAGGAGGCGAACATGTGGATCAGGAAGCCCACGCCGGTAACCACGGAAAGCATGGTCAGCGACAGGCCGTCCAGCACCAGGCTGAAGCCAATGTTAAAGTCGCCGACGGACATCCACGTCCACAGCGGCAGGCTGAACGCCTGCTTGCCGTTGGCAAAGAAGTCTACCCCGACAAAGGCGGTCACCAGCGCGGCCAGGCCAATCGACCCGACGCCAACGGTAGCGGAGAGGTTTTCCGACCAGCGCCCGTGGGAGAAAGCCAGCAGCACAAAGCCAATCAATGGCAAAATAATGGTTAAGGCAAGCATGTTCATCCGCGCAACTCACTTACTGAATCGATGTTCAGGTTCTGGCGGCGACGATGGAGCTGCAGCAGCAGCGCCAGGCCAATACTCGCTTCCGCAGCCGCGAGGGTAATGGCGAGGATATACATCACCTGACCGTCGGTCTGGCCCCAGTAGCTGCCGGCGACCACGAAGGCCAGCGCGGCGGCGTTAATCATGATTTCCAGCCCAATCAGCATAAACAGCAGGTTGCGACGGATAACCAGACCGGTTAAACCCAGCACGAATAAAATCGCCGCGAGGATCAGCCCATGTTGTAAAGGAATCATGCGTGTTCCTCCGTTTTCCTTTTCGCGCTATCGTTCGAACGATTGCTCAGCACTTCGCCTGCGCGATCTTCACGACCGATATGGAAGGCCACAACCAGGCCCGCCAGCAGCAGCATCGACGCCAGTTCCACCGCCAGTACGTACGGCCCGAACAGCGCAATACCGACGTCTTTCGCGCTGATGGCGTTGCCATCAATGCCCTGGTCATTCAGGCCGAGGATGGCGTACACCATCACAGCCAGCAGCACGGCGGAAAGAATCGCCGGGCCAATCCAGATTTGCGGCTTCAGCCACTGACGTTCCTGAGCGATTTCCGCACCGCCCAGGTTCAGCATCATCACCACGAAGACGAACAGCACCATGATGGCGCCCGCGTAAACGATGATCTCCAGCGCACCGGCGAAATACGCCCCCAGCGAGAAGAACACCCCGGCAATCGCCAGCAGCGAGATAATCAGATACAGCAGCGCGTGTACCGGGTTAGTGTGCGTAATCACTCGCAGCGTCGCGAGGACAGCAACAAGGCCACAGATATAAAAAGCGAATTCCATTGCCCCTCTCCTTACGGTAACAGGCTCTTGACGTCGATAGGCTTGGCTTCGTTCTCTGCTTCGCCTTTATCTTTGCCGTCGATTGCCATACCCGCCATCCGGTAGAAGTTATATTCCGGGTATTTGCCCGGACCGGAAATCAGCAGATCCTCTTTTTCGTACACCAGATCCTGACGCTTGTATTCGCCCAGTTCAAAATCCGGGGTCAACTGAATCGCCGTGGTCGGGCACGCTTCTTCGCACAGGCCGCAGAAAATGCAGCGTGAGAAGTTGATGCGGAAAAACTCCGGATACCAGCGACCGTCTTTGGTCTCCGCTTTTTGCAGAGAGATACAGCCTACCGGGCAGGCTACCGCACACAGGTTACAGGCAACGCAGCGCTCTTCGCCGTCCGGATCGCGCGTCAGCACGATACGGCCACGGTAGCGCGGCGGCAGGTAGACCGGCTCTTCCGGGTACATTTGCGTTTCGCGTTTGGCGAACGCATGCAGGCCGATCATCCAGATACTGCGTACCTGGGTGCCGAAGCCTACGATTAATTCTTTTAAGGTCATGGTCTATAGCCCCTTATGGCTGCTGCCAGAGAATGACAGCCGCCGTTACCAGCAAGTTGATGAGCGTCAGCGGCAGGCACACTTTCCAGCCGAAGGACATTACCTGGTCATAACGAGGACGCGGTAACGACGCACGAATCAAAATGAACATCATCATAAAGAACGCGGTTTTCAGCGCGAACCAGATGAATGGCGGTAAGAACGGGCCTTGCCAGCCACCGAAGAACAGCGTCACGATCAGCGCTGACACGGTGACGATACCGATGTATTCGCCTACGAAGAACAGACCGAATTTCATACCGGAATATTCAATGTGATAGCCATCGGCCAGCTCCTGCTCGGCTTCCGGTTGGTCAAACGGGTGACGGTGACACACCGCCACGCCCGCAATCGCAAAGGTAATGAAGCCGAAGAACTGAGGAATGACGTTCCACAGGTGCGCCTGGTTATTGACGATGTCGGTCATGTTGAATGAACCGGCCTGCGCCACTACGCCCATCAGAGACAGGCCCAGGAACACTTCGTAGCTCAGGGTCTGCGCAGACGCACGCATCGCACCCAGCAGGGAGTATTTGTTGTTGCTCGACCAACCGGCGAACAGCACCGCGTAGACCGCCAGACCCGCCATCATCAGGAAGAACAGAATCCCGATGTTCAGGTCGGCGACCACCCAGCTTGGGCTGACCGGCACAATGGCGAAGGCCAGCAGCAGCGAGGTGAAGGCGATAACCGGTGCCAGCGTAAAGATCATACGGTCCGTAAATTTCGGGACCCAGTCCTCTTTAAAGAACATTTTGATCATATCGGCAACGAGCTGGAGCGAACCGCCCCAGCCTACGCGGTTTGGCCCGTAGCGGTTCTGGAACAGGCCCAGAAGGCGACGTTCGCCAAAGCTCATGAACGCCCCGCAGGTGACAACCACCAGCAGAATCACCACGGCTTTAACGATGCTGAGGAGGATCTCAATCAGATCCGGCGTTAACCAACTCATGCTTTTGCCTCCTGCAGATTATCAAGGCGCCCGCCCGCCATCACCGGCGCAATGCCCGGCATACCCATCGGCAGACCGACCTGCCCCGCCGCCAGACCTTCAGAAATAATCAGCGGCAGGCTGATTGTCTGTCCGTCATAGCTAAAGGCAATGCGTGCGCCCGCGTTGACGCCAAGCTTCGCGGCGTCCGCCGGGTTAAGCTTGATGTACGGCTGCGGCATGCGGCTCTGGAAGACCGGAGAACGCTGGGACATTTCGTCACTACCGAACAGATGGTAGTAAGGTGCAATACGCCAGCTGCCTTCCTGCGCCTGGAAACTTTCCGGCACGGCGCTGAAGAACGCCAGACCGCTTTCGGAAGCTTCAATCAGACGTACGCCCGGGTCGCCGTGGCGCAGTTTACCGCCCACTTCAGCCTGGAACTTGTTCCATGCCTGCGGGGAGTTCCAGCCCGGTGCCCATGCGAATGGGATCTGCGAGCGCGGCGCGCCCGGCTGGTTGTTCCCTTCCATCGAGAAGGCGAACATGGTGTCTTTATCCTGCGGCTGACGCGGTTCGTGCACGCTGATGTTTGCGCGCATTGCCGTACGACCGCTGTAGCGGTGCGGTTCACGCGCCAGCTTCTGACCGCGAATACGGAAGCTTGCGTCCGGCGCGGCGTCTTTAATACCCGCCAGCTGAGGCAGCTTTTCCACCACCGCATCGATCACGTGGTCGAGCTGCGTCCAGTCCACTTCGCGGCTCTGCACGGTGCTGTGCAGCGAGTGCAGCCAGCGCCAGCTTTCCAGCATCACGGTTTTGCTGTCGTAGTACGCCGGGTCATACACCTCGAAGAAGCGCTGCGCGCGGCCTTCGTTGTTGATGACCGTACCGTCGCTTTCCGCGAAGCTTGCTGCGGAGAGCACCAGGTGCGCTTTATCCATAATCGCGGTGCGCTGATGGTCAATGACCATCACCAGCGGCGCTTTAGAAAGCGCAGCGTCAACGCGCGCAGCGGAAGCATGGCGGTGCAGATCGTTCTCCAGCACCACTACCGCATCGGCTGCGCCGGACTCCAGCTCGCTCAACGCCGCTTCCAGAGAACCGCCGCCAATCATGCCCAGACCGATGCTGTTCACCGCGCGGGCAATCATGGTAACCCCCACGTCGGCGCCGCGGCCTTTCAGCGCTTTAGCCACGTTGGCTGCGGCCTGAATAATTTCCGCGCTTCCGGCGTTGGTACCGGAAATAATCAGCGGTTTCTTCGCTCCCGCCAGCGCCTGCACGATCACGTCGATCTTGCCCTGCAGATCGCGATCCAGACCTTCAACGGCCGGGGCGCTGTTATCCAGCGCGTGCGCGATAGCAAAGCCCAGGCGCGCCTGGTCTTCCACCGGTGCGCGATAGGTCCACGCCGCAATGTCATCCAGACGAGTATCGTCAACGTTGGTCACAAACAGCGGATGTTTTGCGCGCTGGCCAATGTTGAGGATGGCCGCAATCTGCCAGTCAGCCACTTTTTGCGCTGCCGCCATTTCACGCGCTTTACCTTTGACCGCCTGGCGAACCGCCAGCGCTGCGCGCGCGCCGGTCTGGGTTAAATCTTCACCCAACACCAGCACCGCATCATACGTTTCAATTTCGCGCAGCGCCGGGGTATGAATACCGCCTTCGCGCAGCACTTTCAGTACCAGCTGCAGACGTTCCTGCTCGCTCTGGGCAATACCGGTATAGAAGTTTTCCGCTCCGACCAGCTCGCGCAGCGCGAAGTTGCTTTCGATGCTGGCGCGTGGGGAGCCGATACCGATAACCTTTTTCGACTGGCGCAGAATATCCGCCGCACCCTGCATCGCCTGTTCGGCGTTGAGCGTAATCAGGTCATCGCCACGGCGCTGAACCGGCTGACGCGGACGGTCTTTCAGGTTCACATAGCCATAGCCGAAACGACCGCGATCGCACAGGAAGTAGTGGTTCACGGTGCCGTTGTAGCGGTTTTCGATACGACGCAGTTCGCCGTAGCGTTCGCCCGGGCTGGTGTTACAGCCCAACGAGCACTGCTGGCAGATGCTTGGCGCAAACTGCATGTCCCACTTACGGTTGTAGCGCTCGGAGTGGGTTTTATCGGTAAATACGCCGGTCGGGCAAATTTCGACCAGGTTACCGGAGAATTCGCTCTCCAGGGTGCCGTCTTCCGGACGCCCGAAGTAGACGTTGTCGTGCGCGCCGTAGACGCCCAGATCGGTGCCGTCAGCGTAGTCTTTGTAGTAACGCACGCAGCGGTAACAGGCGATGCAGCGGTTCATTTCGTGAGAGATGAACGGCCCCAGGTCCTGGTTACGGTGGGTACGTTTCGTAAAGCGATAGCGACGGAAGCTATGGCCGGTCATCACGGTCATATCCTGGAGGTGGCAGTTGCCGCCCTCTTCACAGACCGGACAGTCGTGCGGGTGGTTGGTCATCAGCCACTCCACCACGCTCTCGCGGAACTGCTTCGCTTCTGCGTCGTCGATAGAAATAAAGGTGCCGTCAGATGCCGGCGTCATGCAGGACATCACCAGGCGACCACGCGTGTCTTCCGCGTTTTGATATTGCTTCACCGCACACTGGCGGCAAGCACCGACGCTGCCCAGCGCCGGGTGCCAGCAAAAGTATGGAATATCAAGGCCCAGAGAGAGACATGCCTGTAACAGGTTGTCCGCTCCGTTAACCTCGTATTCTTTGCCGTCTACATGAATCGTAGCCATTAGCGTGCTTCCAAAATAAATAAATCTTTAGATTACCAGCGCGTCTTAAGCAGGTTCGGCTGAATCCCGTTGATTGCATGGGTATTGCTGAACTGCTGCTTAATGCCTGCCTCGAATTCGTCGCGGAAATACTTAATGGCGCTCTGCAGCGGCTCAACCGCACCAGGCGCATGCGCACAGAAGGTTTTACCCGGCCCTAAGAATCGACACAGTTGCTCAAGCGTCTCGATATCGCCAGGCTGGCCTTCACCCTTTTCAAGGGCGCGCAGAATTTTCACGCTCCACGGCAGGCCGTCGCGGCACGGCGTACACCAACCGCAGGACTCACGGGCGAAGAACTCTTCCAGGTTACGCACCAGCGACACCATGCCAATCTCGTGGTCGACGGCCATCGCCAGCGCCGTCCCCAGACGGCTGCCCGCTTTACCGATGCTTTCGAATTCCATCGGCAGGTCAAGGTGCGCTTCGGTCAGGAAGTCGGTCCCCGCGCCACCTGGCTGCCAGGCTTTGAACTTCAGGCCATCGCGCATGCCGCCCGCGTAGTCTTCGAGAATTTCACGCGCCGTCGTGCCGAACGGCAGCTCCCACAGCCCCGGGTTTTTCACGCGGCCGGAGAAGCCCATCAGCTTGGTACCTGCATCTTTGCTTTTCGAGATGTTCTGGTACCACTCGACGCCGTTAGCCAGAATCGCCGGAACGTTGCACAGCGTTTCGACGTTGTTGACGCAGGTCGGTTTGCCCCATACGCCGGAGCTTGCCGGGAACGGCGGCTTGGAGCGCGGGTTGGCGCGGCGGCCTTCGAGGGAGTTAATCAGCGCGGTTTCTTCACCGCAGATATAACGCCCGGCGCCGGTGTGCACGAACAGCTCGAAGTCAAAGCCGGTGCCGAGAATGTTCTTCCCGAGCAGGCCCGCTTCGGTGGCTTCCGCAATGGCACGACGCAGATGCTGCGCCGCTTCAATATATTCCCCACGCAGGAAGATATAGCCGCGGTACGCCTTCAGGGCAAACGCGGAGATCAGCATGCCTTCCACCAGCAGGTGCGGCAGCTGTTCCATCAGCAGGCGGTCTTTGTAGGTACCCGGCTCCATTTCATCGGCGTTACACAGCAGGTAACGGATGTTCATGGATTCGTCTTTCGGCATCAGGCTCCACTTCAGACCGGTGGAAAAGCCCGCGCCGCCGCGCCCTTTCAGGCCAGCGTCTTTTACCTGGTTGACGATCTCGTCCGGCGCCATCCCGGTGAGCGCTTTTCGCGCCCCGGCATAGCCGTTTTTCGCCTGATACTCTTCCAGCCACACCGGCTGCTTGTCGTCACGAAGACGCCAGGTCAGCGGATGGGTTTCGGGAGTCAGAATAATATTCTTCATTATTTATACTGCTCCAGCAGGTCAGGAATGGCTTCCGGCGTCAGATGGCTGTGAGTGTCCTCATCAATCATCATGGTCGGCCCCTTGTCGCAGTTGCCCAGGCAGCAGGTCGGCAGCAGCGTGAAGCGACCATCAAAGGTGGTTTGACCCGGTTTGATGTTCAGCTTCTTCTCGATTGCCGCCTGAATACCCTGGTAACCGGTAATGTGGCACACCACGCTGTCGCAGTAGCGAATCACGTGACGACCGACCGGCTGGCGGAAAATCTGGCTGTAGAACGTCGCCACGCCTTCGACGTCGCTCGCCGGAATACCCAGCACGTCGGCAATAGCGTAAATGGCGCCGTCCGGTACCCAGCCGCGCTGTTTCTGAACGATTTTCAGCGCTTCAATGGACGCCGCACGCGGGTCTTCGTAGTGGTGCTTCTCGTGCTCAATGGCTTCACGCTCTGCCGCACTCAGCTCAAAAGCCTCGGTTTGTGGTTGTTGATTCTCGTGCATAATTAGCGGTCCACGTCTGACATAACAAAATCAATACTACCCAGGTAGACGATAAGGTCTGATACCAGGCTGCCACGGATCGCCGACGGAATCTGCTGCAAGTGCGCATAGCTCGGCGTACGGATACGGGTGCGGTAGCTCATGGTGCTGCCGTCGCTGGTCAGGTAGTAACTGTTAATACCCTTGGTCGCTTCCACCATCTGGAAGGACTCCTGCGCCGGCATAACCGGGCCCCAGGAAACCTGCAGGAAGTGGGTGATCAGGGTTTCAATGTGCTGCAGCGTGCGCTCTTTCGGCGGCGGCGTGGTCAGCGGGTGATCCGCTTTGAACGGGCCTTCCGGCATGTTGTCGAGGCACTGCTGAAGAATGCGCAGACTCTGGCGCAGCTCTTCCACTTTCAGCATCACGCGGGTGTAGCAGTCAGAAACGCCACCGCCGCTCGGGATTTCAAAGTCGAAGTTTTCATAGCCAGAATACGGACGCCATTTACGCACGTCGAAGCCGATACCGGTGGCGCGCAGGCCAGCACCGGTGGTGCCCCACTCCAGCGCTTCTTTTGCGGTATAAGCCGCAACGCCGACGGAGCGGCCTTTCAGAATGGTGTTACGCAGCGCGGCTTTCTCGTAGGAGTCCAGACGCTTCGGCATCCACTCGAGGAATTCACGCAGCAGACGATCCCAGCCGCGCGGCAGGTCGTGCGCCACGCCGCCGATACGGAACCAGGCCGGGTGCATACGGAAACCGGTAATCGCTTCGACCAGATCATAGATTTTCTGACGGTCGGTAAAGGCGAAGAAGACCGGCGTCATCGCGCCGACGTCCTGAATAAACGTCGAAATGTACAGCAGGTGGCTGTTGATGCGGAACAGTTCGGAGAGCATCACGCGAATAACGTTTACGCGGTCCGGCACGGTGATCCCGGCCAGTTTTTCTACCGCCAGCACGTACGGCATTTCGTTCACGCAGCCGCCGAGGTACTCGATACGGTCGGTGTACGGAATGTAGCTGTGCCAGGACTGACGCTCGCCCATCTTCTCGGCACCACGGTGGTGATAGCCGATGTCCGGTACGCAGTCGACAATCTCTTCGCCATCAAGCTGCAGAATAATACGGAATGCACCGTGCGCAGACGGGTGGTTCGGGCCGAGGTTGAGGAACATGAAGTCCTCGTTTTCGGTCCCGCGCTTCATGCCCCACTCTTCCGGTTTGAAGGTCAGCGCTTCCATTTCCAGATCCTGCTTGGCTTTGGTCAGCTCAAACGGGTCGAATTCGGTGGCGCGCGCCGGGTAGTCTTTACGCAGCGGGTGGCCTTCCCAGGTCGACGGCATCATGATGCGGCGCAGGTTAGGGTGGCCGTTGAAGGTAATGCCGAACATTTCCCAGGTTTCACGCTCGTACCAGTTGGCGTTCGGGAAAAGTTTGGTCAGCGTTGGCACGTTCAGGTCGTTTTCAGACAAAGCCACCTTGAGCATGATATCGCGATTGCGGTCTATTGAGATCAGGTGGTAGAAAACGGAAAAGTCCGCGGCCGGTAAACCGTCGCGGTGGGTACGTAAGCGTTCATCCATGCCGTGCAGGTCAAACAGCATCACATAAGGCTTCGGCAACTTCTTGAGGAAGTCGACGATCTCCAGCAGCTGCTCGCGCTTAACCCAAACGACAGGAACCCCGGTGCGGGTGGCCTGAACGGTAAATGCATCCGGCCCAAAACGGTTGCGCAGTTCGCCGATGACCGGATCATCAAGGTGATCGCGGGTTTGCCATGCGGCCGCTTCTTGCGCGGTTAAATCGGTCATATTGTTCACCATTGCAAAAGGTCCGTGGTGACTGCCGGAGGTGGCCTTCGCGCTGTTGTATGTTGATTTGCGAAGTCAAAAGATGCCACCGCCCGCAGGCGCAAATTAAATCTCGTCTGGCGTGCGCAGATTCGTCACTGCAATGCGTTCGCCGCGTTTACGCTCGCGTTCCGACTGCATATTGGCGCGGTACACGCCCTGATCGCCAACGACCCATGACAGCGGGCGACGTTCTTTACCGATGGACTCCTGCAACAGCATCAGCGCCTGCATATAGGCTTCTGGACGCGGCGGGCAGCCCGGAATATACACGTCAACCGGGATAAACTTATCGACGCCTTGCACCACGGAATAGATATCGTACATGCCGCCGGAGTTGGCGCAGGCACCCATCGAGATAACCCACTTCGGTTCCAGCATCTGGTCATACAGGCGCTGAATGACCGGGGCCATTTTGGTAAAGCAGGTACCGGCCACCACCATCAGGTCAGCCTGACGCGGGGAAGCGCGCAGTACTTCCGCACCAAAACGCGCAACGTCATGCACCGCAGTGAATGACGTCACCATTTCTACGTAGCAGCAAGAAAGGCCGAAGTTGTAGGGCCAGATTGAGTTCTTACGACCCCAGTTGACCATGTCGTGCAGCGCGTGTTCGAGTTTCCCCATGTACACGCTTTTGTTCACCTCTTGCTCCAGGGGGTCGGTCACGATCTCCTGCTTTTGCAGAGGGTAACGGTCGTTCTCACCGTTAGGATCTATGCGGGTGAGCGTATAATCCATCTTATTGCCTCGCTTTTACTGCGTATTACGGTTAGTGACGCTGTCGTTTTCCGGGTTTACCAGCGTGCGGCGAGAACGCGCAGGCGTCCAATCGAGCGCGCCAATGCGAACGAGGTAAACCAGACCGGCCAGCAGCACAAATATGAAAATGGCGGCTTCGATAAAGCCAACCCAACCGCTCTCGCGAATGGACGTTGACCAGGCGTACAGGTAAAGCGCTTCGACGTCGAAGATGACGAAGAACATGGCGACCAGATAGAACTTGGCCGACAGGCGCAGTCGTGCGGAGCCAACGGAGTCGATGCCCGATTCAAACGGGGTGTTTTTGCTACGCGCGCGCGCGCGACCGCCAAGGTACCAGCCGCCGATGAGCATCAGGCAGCAGAGGCCAATGGCAATGATCAGAAAGATAGCGAATGCCCAGTGATGAGCGATGATTTCAGTGGATGTTGACATACGCAAAGCTTACCAAATTAGTAGCTTACCCTGCTCTGCTCTTACCGGCAGATGGACGCTACATCGATTCATGGGGAGGATTAAAAAACCTACAAACAGCCCAATTGGAACGCCAGACCGCAAAATGTTGAGGTTTTTTACTCCTTTCTATAACCTTTTGTCAACTTTAACAAAAGTTTCCTCACATTAATTTACATCAAAGTCATTTCATTAACATTACGTGCCCTTTGATTCTATTCACCTCAGTAGACCTTAAGGTTTATCGGTTGGTGAATCGTGTCCGTTTTGTAGCAATGACAGGAATTACCCCTCTATTTTGACAGGAATTACTAACGATTCCTCCCCCCCATGAGGGGTATTTTCTTGATCTAAGACACGCTTTTGTTAATTCGCCCTGTAAAACGGCAACAATCTATCCGTTTTTTTAACATTAGCAGGAGATATGGCATTGCGTTTGCCATGGGTAGGTATGAATAGAAAAATAATTCTAATTACATGATTATTATCACATTAATAAATTTATTTTTTCGGTCCTGGCGAAAAAACGCAAAAAAAGAACCGCAAACTGGTTTTTTATCGTCTACGATTCTTTTTTGCACTTACATTTTGTTACTACTTTTCAACCGGAATGTTAATCAATGTCCCTTTCAAATATAAGGGGATTATCTCCCTCTTCCGGCGTATACACACCCGTCTGTGGCCAGGCGTCGTGCCGCGGTTCTTGCGACTCAAAAATCATCTGCGCTAGCTCGTTGCCGCTTTCCGCGTTATAGCTCAGCATGTATTCGGTTTCCGGCAGATCCGGCATCCCTTCCCCTTTCCCCAACGCGCGCAGATCGGGGCTCATCATTTCTACCGGGCGCGCCGTCACGCCAAGCCCAGCCTTCACCGCCGCGCGAACGGCCGAGAGCGACGACGCAACGTAGGCTAAACGCCACGGCATTCCGGCGGCATCAAGCGTCTTGAGGATGGTGTCGCGGAACGGGCTTGGATCGTCGAGCAGCACCAGAGGCATCGGCTCTTCGGGGCGCAGCGTAAACTCCGCAGCACAGTACCAAAGCGTAGGCGAGGTCCGCAGTACCGTCGAGGCAAAACCTTCCAGCGGGTGCGACGTTAACGCCAGGTCCACTTCTTGATTCTTGAGCATATCGGCCATCACGCAGTGACGTTTTACCCGCACGTCAAGCGCCAGCTTAGGATACGCCGAGCTAATGCGGTTTAATAAAAACGGCAGAATGGTGTCCGCAGATTCGTCGGATGACCCCAGCGTCAGTTGACCCTGTAGCGGGTTAAACATTAGCGACGTGCATGCTTCATCGTTAAATCGCAGAATTTTTCGCGCATAGCCCAGCAGTTGAATACCGTGCTCCGTTAACAGCTTATTTCGCCCATGACGGGCAAAAAGCTCCTTTCCTACCAGCTGCTCCAGGCGCTGCATCTGCTGGCTTACGGCGGATTGGGTACGGCACACCGCGGCAGCAGCGGCGGCAAAGGTGCTCAGATCGGCAACAGCAACAAAGGTTCTCAGCAGATCGAGGTCGAGATTCAGTATCGGACGATTAGCATTTATCATATTAATCCACTTACAGGTGCGGAAACCGACCTGCCTTATTGATGCTGCACTCAAAAAATTCAGGCTAATCCTTTAAACATCTTTCACCAATCTCTGACGAATGACTGCCCGACGAGTGTCAGTATTAAAATTGTCTGCGACGGCAATGCGCGCAGTTCCTTTTTACAATATGTCCGTAAACATGTCGCTATTTATCGGGTTCTCCCTGGGTGAGGCCTCGCGTAAGAAGTTGTAGGAAGCGACTTCGCGATTATGCTTCAGAGGGATTGCTGTACGTTTTAAAAGAAGCTAATAAATATGATGAATAACATTGAGTTATAAAACCTATAATGATAATCATCAGTGAAACTAACTCATAGGGCTCTTACTGACCTCAACATATTAACCGAAATCCATAAGATTTATAAGCCTTAATAAGCCGTATCTCAAACTGAAAAAGGTTTAGAATCAAAACAATTTAAGAAATCTAACAAATCACATTCATTACTTTTCAAAATATAAAAAAATATTAATCTTTGCGAAGAGTCACCATTAACATCAGCTTCACAAAAATGGGTATCATGCCTAATCCTTATTTGCTGAGATTTTATTTAAAATTAAAATCGTTGAAGGATGATTAAAGTATATCCAGGCAAATGAATCTTAAGCTAAATCATTTCTTTTTTATCAGACGTAAACACCACACCTAGACCCAATAGCGGTAGATTGAACTGCAAAGCAATAAATTAACAAAAGATCGCACAAAGAGACACGTCATTCCTTAGTAAAAAACATTGTCCCGGCATCAAGGAATGAACAAAATCTTCTACTGCTAACCCTTCAAAACGACGGGGATGGGGAGTACATTGTTCGGTGCTGACTTCCACGGCAGGGAGTGGCGATAACAGCTAAAAAGGTCAAAGATTCATGTCCCCCATCGAAAAATCCAGCAAGTTAGACAACGTTTGTTACGACATTCGTGGCCCGGTTCTTAAAGAGGCCAAACGCCTTGAAGAAGAAGGCAACAAGGTTCTTAAACTGAATATCGGCAACCCGGCTCCTTTCGGGTTTGACGCGCCGGATGAAATTCTGGTCGACGTGATCCGCAACCTGCCGACGGCGCAGGGCTACTGCGACTCCAAAGGCCTTTACTCCGCGCGTAAAGCGATCATGCAGCACTACCAGGCGCGCGGCATGCGCGACGTGACGGTAGAAGATATTTACATTGGCAACGGCGTTTCCGAGCTTATCGTGCAGGCCATGCAGGCGCTGCTCAACAGCGGTGATGAAATGCTGGTGCCGGCTCCCGACTACCCGCTGTGGACAGCGGCGGTGTCGTTATCCAGCGGTAAAGCGGTGCACTATCTGTGCGACGAGTCCGCCGACTGGTTCCCGGATCTCGACGATATCCGGGCCAAAATCACGCCGCGCACCCGCGGTATCGTGATCATCAACCCGAACAACCCGACTGGCGCGGTGTACTCGAAAGAGCTGCTGATGAAGATCGTGGAAATTGCCCGCGAGCACAACCTGATCATCTTTGCCGACGAGATCTACGACAAGATCCTGTATGACGCCGCGCAGCACCATTCGATCGCCGCGCTGGCGCCGGATCTGCTGACCGTGACCTTTAACGGCCTGTCCAAAACCTACCGCGTCGCTGGCTTCCGTCAGGGCTGGATGGTGCTGAACGGGCCAAAGAAACACGCCAAAGGCTATATTGAAGGGCTGGAAATGTTGGCTTCAATGCGCCTGTGCGCCAACGTTCCGGCGCAGCACGCCATCCAGACCGCGCTCGGTGGCTATCAAAGCATCAGCGAGTTTATTACGCCCGGCGGGCGTCTGTACGAACAGCGCAACCGCGCATGGGAGCTGATCAACGAGATCCCGGGCGTTTCCTGCGTCAAACCGCAGGGCGCGCTGTATATGTTCCCGAAAATAGACGCGAAACGTTTTAATATCCACGACGATCAGCGCATGGTGCTGGACTTCCTGCTCCAGGAGAAAGTGCTGCTGGTTCAGGGCACCGCCTTCAACTGGCCGTGGCCGGATCACGTGCGTATCGTTACCCTGCCGCGTGAAGACGATCTGGAAATGGCCATCACCCGCTTTGGCCGCTTCCTGTCGGGTTATCACCAGCTGTAATCGTGTCCAGGCCGTCGGCATTTGCATCCGACGGCCATCTCTGCGCACAATGCCTTTACCACAGTTACTGCGTAAGGGTCGCTATGAATCAGAGTCATTTTTTTGCCCACCTTTCCCGCCTGAAGTTAATTAATCGCTGGCCGCTGATGCGCAACGTGCGCACCGAAAACGTCTCTGAACACAGCCTCCAGGTCGCAATGGTCGCCCATGCGCTTGCCGCCATTAAAAATCGCAAATTTAACGGCCAGGTCAACGCAGAACGTATTGCCCTGCTGGCGATGTACCACGACGCTTCTGAAGTGTTGACCGGCGATCTTCCTACGCCGGTGAAGTACTTCAATTCGCAGATTGCCCAGGAGTACAAGGCGATAGAAAAAATTGCCCAGCAGAAGCTGATTGAAATGGTGCCGGAGGAGCTGCGCGATATTTTTGCGCCGCTGATCGATGAGCATCAAAGCAGCGACGAAGAGAAAGCAATCGTCAAGCAGGCCGATGCGCTGTGCGCTTATCTGAAGTGTCTGGAAGAGCTGTCGGCCGGCAACAATGAATTTCTGCTGGCCAAAGGTCGTCTGGAGAAAACGCTGGCTTCACGGCGCAGCGAAGAGATGGACTACTTTATGGCGGTGTTCGTGCCAAGCTTCCATCTTTCGCTGGATGAAATAAGTCAGGATTCACCGCTGTAACGCCTCCGGATGGCGCTGCGCTTATCCGGCCTACAGGAAGTGAACCGTAGGCCGGATAAGGCGTTTACGCCGCCATCCGGCATTGCGCGCCTGCCCCTGCGAAAATCGTCAGAACGGGAACAGAATCGGCACCAGCACGACGCAGATAATCATCACCAGCACGGTAAACGGCACGCCTATTTTGACGAAGTCGCTGAAGCTGTATTTCCCCGGTCCCAGAACCAGCGTATTCACCGGCGATGAAACCGGCGTCATAAAGGCCGCCGAAGCGGCCATGGCGACGATCATCGCAAACGGATACGGCGAGACGCCCATCGATTTCGCCGTTGCCAGCGCAATCGGCGCCATCAGGACCGCGGTCGCGGTGTTAGAGATAAACAGGCCAATCGCGGCGCACATCACAAACAGACAGCCCAGCATCAGGTAAGGCCCCTGCCCGCCGCCGATATCCATCAGCCCTTTCACCACCAGATCAACGCCGCCGGTTTTTTGCAGCGCCAGCGCAAACGGCATCATGCCGACGATCAAAATGATGCTCGGCCAGTGAATCGATTTATAGGCGCTTTGAGCATCAATGCAGCGGAATTTGCCCATCAGCAGGCAGGCAATAATCGCCGCAATCGGGTTAGGTATTTCGTCGGTCAGCATCAGCGCCACCATCAACACCAGGCAGAAAATCGCGTGCGGGGCCTGGCTGTGGGCGGGTGAAGCATCGCTGACTTCAACCGGCAGGTTAAGCACGACGAAGTCACGACCGTTTTGCGCCAGATGGCTTATCTGCTTCCAGTTTCCCACCACCAGAACGATATCGCCCAGCTGCAGGGATTCATCGACCACCGAGCCGTCCAGCGCCTCGCCGTCGCGCTTCATGCCTACCACGTTGAGGCCGTAGCGGGTACGGAAGCCCATCTCACGAATGGTTTTGCCAATCAGCTCAGACTCCGGGATAAGCGAGACTTCTGCCATCCCCACGTCCAGCGCCTGATCGGAGAAATACTCGCCGCGCAGCACCATCGGCTCCAGCATTTGCTCGGAACAGAACTGACGCAGGTCGATTTCGGCGGCGGACATGTCAATCAACAGCACGTCGCGTGCGCGGAATTCCGATACCCCGTTAACATTGACGATCACCCGGCGGAAACGCCGCCAGCGCTCGACCCCGATAATGTTAGCGCCGTAGCGCTCGCGTAGCTTCATATCGTCCAGACGCTGGCCGATCATCGGCGAGCCGGGGCGAATGGCCAGCCGACGGGCGCGACCGGTTAACCGGTATTCTTTGATTAAATCACGGAAGGTGCTGCGCTTGCGCCCATCGCGCGGCTGGCTGTTGTCGTCCCCCTTGAGCATAAAGCGCATCACCAGCATATAGAGGATACCGAACACCAGCACCACCAGGCCTATCGGCGTGACGCTGAAGAAGCCAAAGCCCTCCAGCCCTTCGCGAATAAGCTCACTGTTGATAACCAGGTTTGGCGGCGTGGCCACCAGCGTCATCATGCCGCTGATAAGACCGGCAAAACTCAGCGGCATCATCAGCCGCGAGGGCGAGATATTCATGCGCGCCGAAACGCTTAGCACCACCGGAATAAAGATAGCGACAACGCCGGTCGAACTCATAAATGCCCCGAGTCCGGCGACGGTCAGCATCAGAAATACCAGCATTTTGGTTTCGCTGTTGCCCGCCACCTGCACCAGCCAGGAGCCCATCTTGGTGGCAACCCCGGTGCGGACCAGGCCGTCGCCGATAATAAACAGCGCGGCAATCAAAATAACGTTAGGGTCGCTAAAACCAGAAAAGGCTTCGCTAAGGCTAAGCGTGCCGCTGAGCACGAAAGCCACGATAATGCCCAGCGCGATCGCATCCATGCGCACCTTGCCGGTAGCAAAAAGCACCACCGCAATCGCCAGCAGACAGAGCACCCAAATCAGTTCACCGTTCACAGCACATCCTTGTCATCAAATAAGCGGTAAGTTGTTCAAGTAAAAAGCCGTTAACCATAGTGACAGAAAAAAGCCCCAGCAATGTGGGGCTAAATCATAAGATCATGCATTCTGCGAGACGTTGACCAACCCGCTCGGCAGTTTTTCCACACGAAGCGACGCCAGCGTCGATAGCACAAAGTCAACCTGCCGCAGTTCCGGCGTTCCGGCGGGTACGTTCACCGCCGCCACGCGGCAGCCTGCTGCCAGGCCAGACTGTACCCCCGCAGGCGCATCTTCAACCACCAGACAGCTCTGCGGCGCCAGCCCCAGTCGCTCGGCACCCAGCAGGTAGGCATCGGGCTGCGGCTTACCCCGCTTCACCTGCTCGGCGGTGACAAACACCGCCGGCATCGGCAGACCGGCCGCACGATGGCGCGCATGTGCCACCGGAATCGATCCGGAAGTGACAATCGCCCATGCAATATGCTGCGCATCGAGCTGGTTCAGCAGCGTCAGCGCGCCGGGCAGCGCGCTGATACCGTCAAGATCGGTGGCTTCTATCTGCTCAAGACGCAGGAATTCCGCCTGAATTTCCGCTTCCGATTTACCCGGCATAAAGTGACGTAGCGTGGTGATGGCCTGCTTGCCATGGATAAAATCCAGCACCGCGTCAGGACTGACGCCGTAGCTTTCGGCCCAGAAACGCCAGGAACGTTCCACCACCGCCAGTGAATCTACCAGCGTACCGTCTAAATCAAACAGGAACCCCTTACACTGCACGGCGGCCTCCATCAGGCATTGATGATCTGATTAATTTCGTTGCTGCTCAGGTGATACTGGCGCGGGCAACCGTGCCAGACGTTCAGCATACGCTGGTATTTGTCCCACATCGGCGTCTGGGCGTTGAAACCGTGGGTGCCGGCATCAAAGTGGGTATAGCGGCCTTCCACGTTCACCATAAAGCGCACGTAGCCAAGGAAACGCGCTTCGGTCGCGGCGTCAAAGCCCAGGAAGGTCACGCGGCGTTCATCAATGGTGTCGGCATCTTTCAGGTTGGTCCAGGAAACGTGCAGCGCGTGGTACATTTCCATAATGTCGATAACGATGCGGCAGGTCTCTTCTTTGAGCTCCCCGAATTCCCTGTCCAGTTCACGCATCTGCAATCCATAACCACGTTCAATAATGGTTTGCAGGCGGCGGTAGCGCTCAGCGTTGTCGGGATCAAGCATAGTCATCATTTTGTACTGATTAGACAAAATCAGACGTTGAGCATGGGTCATTTCCATTTTTCGACTCCTGTTGCGCGTTGCGGCAAAAAAAAAGACACAAAGTTTGTGTCTTCTTTTATATGCGTTTTTCGCTATCAATTACAAATCATCGAGGAAAGTTTTATCCAGTTGTTTGAAGGCGCGCTTAAGCGTGTCAGCCAGCGCCTGGTAATCAGGCTTACCTTCGACCGGCGACAGCGCCTGCCCGGCTTCCTGTAATTTGCCGCGCACTTCGTAGAACCACTGCAGCGTTGACGGCGGCAGCGGCGTCACGGAACGCTTGCCTAACCACCACAAACCCTGCATCGGCAGGCTGAGGGCGAACAGCGCGGTCGCTACCGCCGGGCCGAGCTGACCGCCGAGCGCGATTTGCCAGCAGAGCGTAAATATGGCCAGCGGCGGCATGAAACGGATCGCATGGCGCGTCGCGCGAATCACACGGTTCTCAACAAACACCGGCGCAAGACGTTTTTCCAGCGGCCACGTCTTTGCATAGTGCTGCCCCCGGCTAAACAAACTGAAAAAACTGACCGGGCGTTGCTCGGGAGTCGACATGGCTTACCTCAACTTCACGTATAAAATTTAAAATATTTTTTAAAACAACAACTGCGTATGACATCGTTCAAAAAATTTTGGCATCCACCCGACGATCGGGTATCCTGTGCCAGCCTGAGATAGCCAGATTCTATCCCCTCCGGCATATCAAATTATCGCATATTCTGCCATTGGCTGAAAATTATGCAAAATGGCTTAGAATCAATATGTATTTCTTAGATCATGCCTGAAAACTGTTCCGGGCATGATGTTAATCATAAATGTCGGTGTCATCCTGCGCTACGCTTTATGACTCATTGACGTTTTTTTAGCCACGTATCATAAATAGGTACTTCCATGTCGAGTAAGTTAGTACTGGTTCTGAACTGCGGTAGCTCCTCACTGAAATTTGCCATCATCGATGCAGTCAACGGTGAAGAGTACCTCTCTGGTTTAGCCGAATGTTTCCATCTTCCAGAAGCACGTATCAAGTGGAAAATGGACGGCGGTAAACAAGAAGCGGCTTTAGGTGCAGGCGCCGCTCACAGTGAAGCGCTGAACTTCATCGTTAATACAATTCTGGCACAAAAACCAGAACTGTCTGCTCAGCTGACCGCGATCGGCCACCGTATCGTACACGGCGGCGAGAAGTACACCAGCTCCGTTGTGATCGACGAATCCGTTATCCAGGGCATCAAAGACTCTGCCTCTTTCGCGCCGCTGCACAACCCGGCTCACCTGATCGGTATCGCCGAAGCGCTGAAATCCTTCCCGCAGCTGAAAGACAAGAACGTTGCCGTATTCGATACCGCGTTCCACCAGACCATGCCGGAAGAATCCTACCTGTACGCTCTGCCGTACAGCCTGTACAAAGAACACGGCATCCGTCGCTATGGCGCGCACGGCACCAGCCACTTCTATGTTACTCAGGAAGCCGCTAAGGTTCTGAACAAGCCGGTTGAAGAACTGAACATCATCACCTGCCATCTGGGCAACGGTGGTTCTGTTTCTGCTATCCGCAATGGCGTATGCGTCGATACCTCTATGGGTCTGACCCCGCTGGAAGGTCTGGTGATGGGTACCCGCTCTGGTGACATCGACCCGGCTATCATCTTCCACCTGCACGACACGCTGGGTATGAGCATCGACCAGATCAACAAGATGCTGACCAAAGAGTCCGGTCTGCTGGGTCTGACCGAAGTCACCAGCGACTGCCGTTATGTAGAAGATAACTACAAAGAAAAAGCGGACGCTAAACGTGCAATGGACGTTTACTGCCACCGTCTGGCGAAATACATCGGCTCTTACACTGCGCTGATGGAAGGTCGTCTGGACGCCGTTATCTTCACCGGCGGCATCGGTGAAAACGCTGCAATGGTGCGCGAACTGTCCCTGGGTAAACTGGGCGTTCTGGGCTTCGAAGTTGATCACGAACGTAACCTGGCTGCGCGTTTCGGCAAGTCTGGCTTCATCAACAAAGAAGGCACCCGTCCTGCCATCGTTATCCCGACCAACGAAGAGCTGGTCATTGCACAAGACGCCAACCGTCTGACTGCCTGATATCACACCGCCAGCCTAGCTGGCGGTGCTGTTTTGTATCCCGCCCAAAACCGGCGGTAAACGAAAGAGGATAAACCGTGTCCCGTATTATTATGCTGATCCCTACCGGAACCAGCGTCGGCCTGACCAGCGTCAGCCTTGGCGTTATCCGTGCTATGGAACGCAAAGGCGTTCGTCTGAGCGTCTTTAAGCCAATCGCTCAGCCGCGCACCGGTGGCGATGCACCTGACCAGACGACCACTATCGTTCGCGCTAACTCATCTACCACCACGGCAGCTGAACCGCTGAAGATGAGCCACGTAGAAGCCCTGCTCTCCAGCAATCAGAAAGATGTGCTGATGGAAGAGATCATCGCTAACTACCACGCGAACACCAAAGATGCAGAAGTGGTTCTGGTTGAGGGCCTGGTCCCGACCCGTAAGCACCAGTTCGCGCAGTCTCTGAACTACGAAATTGCCAAAACGCTGAATGCAGAAATCGTCTTCGTGATGTCTCAGGGTACCGACACCCCAGAGCAACTGAACGAGCGCATTGAACTGACTCGCAACAGCTTCGGCGGCGCGAAAAACACCAACATCACCGGCGTCATCGTTAACAAACTGAACGCACCGGTTGATGAACAGGGCCGTACTCGTCCGGATCTGTCTGAAATTTTTGACGACTCTTCCAAAGCGCAGGTCGTTAAAATCGACGCTGAACAGCTGAAAAGCACCAGCGCAATGCCAATCCTGGGCGCGGTACCGTGGAGCTTCGATCTGATCGCCACCCGCGCTATCGACATGGCACGCCACCTGAACGCGACCGTGATTAACGAAGGCGACATCAACACCCGCCGCGTGAAATCCGTCACCTTCTGTGCACGTAGCATTCCGCACATGCTGGAACACTTCCGTGCAGGTTCCCTGCTGGTGACCTCCGCAGACCGTCCGGACGTGCTGGTTGCCGCCTGCCTGGCCGCCATGAACGGCGTAGAAATCGGTGCCCTGCTGCTGACCGGCGGCTACGACATGGATCCGCGCATCAGCAAGCTGTGCGAACGTGCATTCGCTACCGGCCTGCCGGTATTCATGGTGAACACCAACACCTGGCAGACCTCTCTGAGCCTGCAGAGCTTCAACCTGGAAGTGCCGGTTGATGACCGCGAGCGCATCGAGAAAGTTCAGGAATACGTGGCTAACTTTATCAACCCAGAATGGATTGATTCCCTGACCGCGACCTCTGAACACAGCCGTCGTCTGTCTCCGCCGGCATTCCGCTACCAGCTGACCGAGCTGGCGCGTAAAGCAGGCAAACGCGTTGTTCTGCCGGAAGGCGACGAACCGCGTACCGTTAAAGCCGCTGCCATCTGTGCCGAACGTGGTATCGCCACCTGCGTACTGCTGGGTAACCCGGATGAAATCAACCGCGTTGCGGCGTCTCAGGGCGTTGAACTGGGCGCTGGCGTTGAAATCGTTGACCCGGAAGTGGTTCGCGAAAGCTACGTGGCTCGCTTGGTCGAACTGCGTAAGAACAAAGGCATGACCGAAACCGTTGCCCGCGAACAGCTGGAAGACAACGTGGTTCTCGGTACCCTGATGCTGGAACAGGACGACGTTGACGGTCTGGTTTCCGGTGCCGTTCACACTACGGCGAACACCATTCGTCCGCCGCTGCAGCTGATCAAAACCGCGCCGGGCAGCTCTCTGGTGTCCTCCGTGTTCTTCATGCTGCTGCCGGAACAGGTTTACGTTTACGGTGACTGCGCGATCAACCCGGATCCAACTGCAGAGCAGCTGGCAGAAATCGCTATTCAGTCCGCTGAATCCGCGATTGCTTTCGGTATCGAACCGCGCGTGGCGATGCTGTCCTACTCCACCGGCACCTCTGGTGCAGGTAGCGACGTAGAGAAAGTACGTGAAGCGACTCGTCTGGCACAGGAAAAACGTCCTGACCTGATGATCGACGGCCCGCTGCAGTACGATGCTGCCGTTATGGCTGACGTTGCGAAATCCAAAGCGCCGAACTCTCCGGTTGCCGGTCGCGCTACCGTGTTCATCTTCCCGGATCTGAACACCGGTAACACCACCTACAAAGCGGTACAGCGTTCTGCCGACCTGATCTCCATCGGGCCGATGCTGCAGGGTATGCGCAAGCCGGTGAACGACCTGTCCCGTGGCGCGCTGGTAGACGATATCGTCTACACCATCGCTCTGACCGCGATTCAGTCTTCACAGCAGGGCTAATCCTTCTGCCGCCCGTTCGCGGGCGGTTTAGGGCAAAAAAAAATCCGGAAGCGGGAAACCGTTCCGGATTTTTTATATCTGTAGCAGAGCGACATTATTCGTCGTCTGCGTCTTCCTCTGCATGGGTTTCGTTGTTTGCGTTGCGGGTCATCCACAGCGCCAGCGCCTTCAGCGAGTCATCGGTAAACTCATCGCAACGCGCGGTGATCTCTTCCGGCGTCATCCAGCGTACGCCGCTGACTTCTTCTTCCTGCAGGGCAAACGGCCCGTGGGAGACGCAGCTAAACAGGCTTCCCCAGACGCGACAGTTTTTATCTTCAAAGTAGAACTGCCCGTGATCGGCGAACGGTACGCCAGCAATGCCTAATTCTTCTTCTGCCTCGCGGCGGGCTGAGTCCAGCAGCGTTTCATCAGCCTGAACAACACCCCCAGCGGTGGCGTCCAGCATACCCGGCTGGTAGTCTTTTGTTTCGGTGCGGCGTTGCACCAGAATTTTGCCCATACCATCATGCACGACGATATAGGTTGCCCGGTGACGCAGGCACTGCGCGCGCATCTGTTCACGGCTCGCCTGCGCGATGACCTCATTGTCCTCGTTGACAATATCGACCCATTCCGTGCTTGCCAAATGATTCTGCTCGACCATCCGAAAACCTTACCTTGAAAGCGCTCTTTATGGCGCGTTTTATGATTGATGGGTAACTTACGGGTTAATAGCAACCTCTGCAATAACCTGTTGATCATTGAGTGTCAAAACGTGCAATTTATGACCATCAAGCAGCCCATAGCTGGCAGCGAAACCGCCCTTGGGAATGCTAACCGAACCGGGGTTAAATAAGAATATCTGTTCATGCTTTTCTGCCACCGGCAGATGCGTATGTCCAAAAACAAACACATCACCGGCTGCCAGCGGCGGCAGGTTACCGGGGTGATAAAGATGCCCGTGGGTCAAAAACAGACGCTGATGTTCGGTAAGGACCTGCTGCCACGGCGCGCTAAGGGGAAACTGCAGCAGCATCTGATCAACTTCGCTATCGCAGTTACCGCGCACGGCAATAATCCGCTCCGCAACGCTATTGAGCCGCTCGGCAACCTGCGCGGGCGCATAGCCATCGGGTAAGGCGTTGCGCGGCCCGTGATTGAGTACATCGCCCAAAATAACCAACCAGCGTGCACCGCTCTCGTGAAAGCGGGCCAGCACTTTCTCAGCGGCCGGTAGCGAGCCGTGAATATCCGATGCAAACATCAGCTTCATTAATCAAATCTCCCACGATGATAACCCTGTTATCATAATGGATTCTCTCGTTTTTTTCAGCCTGCGCGTTTGGCCGAGAGCGCAACATAGCGCTGTACCGACGCCCTCTGCCACTGGAAGGCAGCGTAATCCGCCAGCGCCTCCGGCACATCGTCGCCGTTGAACACCAGACGGTTGAGCATCAGCGCCAGGTCAGTATCGGCCAGACACCACTCGCCAAACAGATTAGGACGCCCGTGGGCAAGCAGCGCACTGGCGGTGTCAAACAGTTTAGCTGCGCTTTTGCGTCCTGCGTCCGTCAGCGGCGCTTTTTTCTCACCGGCAAAGATAACCGACGTCGGACGTTCTTCGCGTATCGGCATCAGGTCGCTGCGTAACCACGCCTGGATCTGTCGTGCACGGGCGCGTTTTTGCAGATCGTGAGGGTACAAACGCTCCCACTGCGGCGGCGCGAAGCGTTCATCAAGGAATTCGGTAATGGCGGAGGACTCGCTGAGCTCAAACCCTTCAAGCTCAAGCAGCGGCACGCGGCGGGTCGCCGAATAGCCGCGCCAGCCCGGCTGGAGGTGCTCGCCGAGGTCAAGGTTAACGGTCTTTAGCGTAAACGCCAGCCCCTTCTCCTGCAGGGCAACGTAGACGGACATCACGTAGGGTGAGAAAAAATCGGAATCAGACCAAAGCGTTATCACAGGCTGGCTCATAGCGTCCTCAATCACGGGCAGGAGATGCACGAACGATGGACGCAGAACGCGTCCATCCAACATAGCTGTCAACATAGCCTGTCTGGCAGGTGATGTCACTTGTCCGCAACATGAGGATTTTGCAATCAGCCGACCACCAGCGTTTTCGGCTCAAGATAGGCCTGCATGCCCCATTTTCCCATCTCGCGGCCCAGCCCTGACTGCTTCATGCCGCCAAACGGCGCCAGCGGTTCATGCTCAAGGGTATTGACCATCACGCGGCCGGATTCAATCCGCAGCGCCAGCGCCTCGCCTCGTTCCCGTGAGCCGCTTAATACCATCGCGTTCAGGCCATACTCGGTATCGTTGGCAATCGTCAGCGCTTGTGCCTCGTCGCGATAAGGGATCAGTACCAGCACCGGCCCAAAGATCTCTTCGCGGGCAATACGCATCTGGTTGTTCACATCGGTGAAAATGGTCGGCTTCACGTACCAGCCTTTTTGCTGTCCCGCGACGCGCCCTTCGCCACCAACCAGAATCCGCGCTCCCTCCTGCTGACCTAACTGAATATAGCCCTGCACCCGCAGCCACTGTTTCTGGCTGACCATCGGGCCAATCACGGTCTTACTATCACGCGGGTCGCCGGTGGTGAACCCGGTCATCGCCTCGATAAATGCCTGCTCAAACTCAGCCTGACGGGAGGCGGGAACCAAAATACGCGTCCCGGCGATGCACGCCTGCCCGCTATTCATAAACCCAGCTTCCAGCGCCCGATGTACCGCCACCTTCACATCCACATCATCGAGGATCACGGTCGGCGATTTGCCGCCCAGTTCCAGCGTGACGCGCTTAAGCGTGCGGGCACCGCTTTCCACAATGTGTTTGCCCACCGCCGTCGAGCCGGTAAAGGAGATTTTGGCGATGTCCGGATGGTGATTGATCGTTTCCCCCACCACGTCTCCCCGCCCGGTGACAATGTTAAACACGCCCGCTGGAATATGCGCGGCGTGCAGAGCCTCAGTCACAATCTGCGTCTGCCAGGCGCTCATTTCGCTCGGTTTGATAACCGCGGTACAGCCGGAAGCCATCGCGGTCGCCAGCTTATTGCAGATAAAACCGGCATCGCTGTTCCACGGCGTAATCAGCCCAGCGACACCGACCGGCGTCATCACTACTTTGGCGCGGCCAACCTGTTCTTCGAAGCTAAATTGCTTAAGCGCATCGATGGCGCAGCGAATCGTCTGAGCCGGCCAGGACGCCATCCAGTGTGCGCGTACCGATGGCGCACCGTACTCGGTGACCAGCGCTTCCAGCAGATCGGCTTCTCGCGCCTGTACGGCCAGGTACATTCTCTCCAGCACCACAATACGCTCTTCACGGGTCGTCTGCGACCAGGCCGGGAACGCGGCTTTCGCAGCGGCAATAGCGCGCAGGGTGTCCTCTTCATCCGCCAGTCGCACCTCGCCAATCACGGTTTCGGTTGCAGGGTTAAACAGCTCAAAAAGCTCACTACCGTGTGGGGTAACAAACTCGCCGTTGATGTAAATCTGGTTGATGTGCAGCATGATTCGGTCCTCTCATCGTGGGATGCCGTGGAGTATAGGAGCCGCGCATCGTAACGATAAGAGGGTATAATATGGACAACCTGTCACGAAAATCGGAACAATCATGCACCGCAGCGGCCTTACCGAACTTGAAATCGTCCTTGCCGTCACCCGCCAGCAGAGCTTTCGCGCCGCGGCGCGCGAGTTAGGGATGTCGGCGACCGCCGTCAGCAATGCCGTTGCCGGGCTGGAATCGCGGCTTAACGTCCGGCTTTTTAACCGCACCACCCGCAGCGTGGCGCTCACGGAACAGGGCCAGCGCTACGTGGCGCGCGTCGCTCCGGCCCTGGCGGAAATACAACGCGCCGCCGAGGAGATTGCCGCCGAACCGGGAAACCCGACGGGGACGCTGCGCATCAACGCGCCGCGCGAATGCGTTTCACTGCTGTTCCAACTGTTTGATACTTATCTGCAACGCTACCCGCAGATGCGCCTGGATATCACCACCGAGTCACGGCTTATCGACATCGTGTCAGAGGGATTTGACGCGGGTATCCGCCTTGCCGAGTCCGTCCCGCAGGATATGATTGCCGTCGCACTGACGCCGGATGCGCGAATGCTGATTGTCGGCTCACCGGACTACTTCAAACGCCACGGTACGCCCGTCTCGCCAGACGATCTCCAGCAGCATCAGAGCATCGGTATGCGCATGTCCCACGGCGGCGTTTACCACTGGGAACTGAAGCGCCATCAGCAGAAATTTACCGTCAATATTCCAGCGCGAATTATCGTCAGCGAAATGCAGGCCATTCACCGTGCCGCGCTGGCTGGACTGGGGCTGGCGTTTATTTCAGAATGGTTTATTCAGGACGAACTCCGCAGCGGCAAACTTATCAGCGTTTTGGATGAGTGGTGCCCAACCTTTGGCGGCCTGCGCCTTTATTATCCGGGGCACCGACATGTGCTACCGGCGCTACGCGCGTTTGTTGAACTGGCGCACGAACTGAACGCGCGCCAGACCCTGCCGCGATAAAGATGCTTTAGTGTATGATGCACTGGAAAACAAAAATTAAGGAGAACACCTGCAATGTCTCAATCCGACGCTGTCATTCGCATCAAAAACCTGCGCCTGCGTACCTTCATCGGCATTAAGGAAGAAGAGATCGCCAACCGCCAGGACATCGTTATCAACGTGGAAATTCGCTACCCGGCGGACAAGTCGCGCAGCAGCGAAGATATCAACGATGCGCTGAACTACCGCACCATTACCAAAAACATCATTCGCCACGTTGAAAATAACCGTTTCTCTTTACTGGAAAAATTAACGCAGGATGTGCTCGATATCGCACGCGAACATCACTGGGTCACTTATGCTGAAGTGGAGATCGATAAACTTCACGCGCTGCGTTACGCCGATTCAGTATCCATCACCCTGAGCTGGCAACGCTAAGCGCTCCCTGTGGGAGGTGGCATGAAAATTCTGCTAACCGGCGGCACCGGGCTGATCGGCCGCCATTTAATTCCGCGTTTACTGGCGCTCGGCCACGCAGTTTGCGTGGTGACCCGCTCTGCGGATAAAGCCCGGCAAATGCTTGATGCCCGCGTTGAGATCTGGCCAGGGCTTGAGAAGCCGTCCAGCCTCGACGGCATTGACGCGGTGATTAACCTCGCCGGTGAGCCCATTGCCGACAAACGCTGGACCGCGGCACAAAAGCAGAAATTATGCGATAGCCGTTGGGCCATCACCCAGCGCATCAGCGATCTCATTCAGGCTAGCCAGACGCCACCCTCGGTGCTGATTTCCGGTTCAGCAACCGGCTACTACGGCGATCTTGGCGAAGTGGTGGTCACCGAAGAAGAGCCGCCGCACAACGAATTCACCCACAAGCTGTGCGCCCGCTGGGAACAAATTGCCAGCAGCGCGCAGAGCGAGCGTACCCGCGTATGCCTGCTGCGCACCGGCGTTGTTCTGGCCCCAAAAGGCGGTATTCTTGGCAAAATGGTGCCGCCATTTAAGCTCGGCCTCGGCGGCCCGATAGGTAGCGGCAGGCAATATCTGGCGTGGATCCATATCGACGATATGGTCAACGGTATTCTCTGGCTGCTGGATAACGATTTACGCGGACCTTTCAACATGGTTTCACCTTACCCGGTGCGCAACGAGCAATTTTCTCATGCCCTTGGTCAGGCACTGAATCGCCCGGCAATTCTTCGCGTTCCCGCTACCGTTATACGCCTGCTGATGGGCGAATCCTCGGTGCTGGTGCTGGGCGGTCAGCGCGCGCTCCCCAAACGGCTGGAGGCCGCCGGGTTCGCGTTTCGCTGGTACGATTTGGACGAAGCGCTGGGCGATATTCTCGCCCATTAAGTTTTCATACGACGGTGATGGCGCCCGGCTATCACCGCCCTTCCCCCACTTCTGGAATTCGCCACGCATTTCGGCCATCGAACGCATCTCCCTCTGATACAAACGTGAAGCCGATTCCAACGCGTTACCTCTGGCTTTGTCATAACAGGCCAATGCGCATTTTTGCATCAGCTTACCGTTGACATTCGTCAACAAAATATCAATACTCTGCGGGAACCACTGATGAAGGAACATCCAGATAAACATATCAGGGCGGCCATTGATTACGCGCTAAAGCACGGCTGGTTGTTTATCGCTGGCGGTAAAAGTGCCCACTGTTTTGGCCGTTTGCAGTGCGGTACGGCCGAGCACCGCGATCATATGATGAGCATATGGTCGACACCTGCCGTTCCGCTACATCACGCGCGGCAAATCATGCGCATGGTCGAGAGCTGTCAGCCCAGAAATTCGTAGAACAAGGGAGAAACAAAATGCCATTATTTAACTTCACGCTGACGCTTTCAGGCGTCAGCCGCAGCACGCCAAATCTTGAAGATGCGCTTTATCATGCGCATTGCGATGATGCCCTGATCTGCTTTTACGGGACGGCGGTCTATCTTGATTTCGACCGGGAAAGTGACACATTAGAGCAGGCTATTCTTTCTGCTATTCGAGATATTGAATCCGCCCCCTTGCTCAATGCGCGGGTCGAATCGGTTGATTCAACCCTGGTTGGGCTTAGCGACATTGCCGAACTCACCGGCGTTTCCCGGCAGGCAATTTCACTGCTTAAAGACGGGGCTCGCGGTGGTGGTCAGTTTCCTGCGCCCATTCAGCGCGTAAAGGGTAACTCCCCACTCTGGCGCTGGCAGACAGTCGTGCAATGGCTGGTAACAGAGGGCCGCATCGCTGAGACTTCGCCGATGGTTGCCCATGCCCGCACGCTGGATAGCCTCAACCTGGCACTACAGCTTCGCGCCTCTCAGGAGAGCAAAACGGTGCTGCACTATTTCCAGCATCTGGAACACAAGACCGCCTTCAGTGGCTAATTCCGTGCCAATCCCTCTCTTCCGGTGCTAGAGTACAGCCTCAGATTTGGCTTAATGGCATAGGAAAATGGCAATCCTCACCACCCGGCGACTACGACTTTCTCCGTTTAATAAAAGCGACTGGCCCTTCTTTCTTCAGCTGCGACAAAACCATGAGGTCATGCAGTTTATGGGGGAAGTACTGGACGAAGCGGCGATAGGTGCAATTTTTTCCCGACGCTGCAATTCCCCCGCGATCTTTGTTATCCGCGATGAAAACGGTACGCCGCTTGGCGATATAGGGCTGCAAATCAGCAGTAAAAACCCCCATGAGGCGGATGTTGGCTATGCGCTGCTGCCGGAAGCTCAGGGTCAGGGTTTTGCCAGCGAGGCGCTCTGTGCAATATGCGATTTTGGCTTCCAACGGCTTGGGCTGTGGGCGATTAACGCCTGGGTATTGGGCGATAATCACGCGTCGGCGCGGCTGCTGGAAAAGCACGGTTTTATCCGCACGCAGGTGCTGACAAAAGCCTATCGGCTGAACGGCAAAGATTACGATGATTGGGTATATCGGCTGGAGGAACAGACCTGGATGATACTGTCCAGGCCCGAAAACATGGGTTACTCAACGTAGCGTGTCCCAAAACGACTCCATCTTGCCAAAAACGCATACATCAGCGCCAGCGCAAAACAGCTCAAATTAAAAAATGTCCACGGAAGATAGTCCAGCGTCGCCACGCCCAACGTTTTTGCCATAAACATGCCGGAAATCGTCCACGGGAAAAGACCTTCCAGCAAGGTCGCCCCCGACTCCATAGCCCGTGACATGTTGACCCGATGCAGCTTGTGCCGATCATAGCAGGGGTCATACATACTTTTGACCAGAAAAAAGCTAATCACCGCGTTGCCCGTACAAGCCACTAGCAGTGTGCTTGAGAAGAGCGTTGCCAGGATGACGCGCGTAACGGAACTTAACTTCTTCACAAGTCGCTGTAGTACCACATTAAGCCCTCCTGATGCCTCCAGCGCGGAGGCGAACAAAAATGCGCATAACATGACCACAATGGGGCTGACCATGGAATAAATGCCGCCACGGTTGAGTAAAACAGTAAGATTTGTTGCAACGTCGGGATCGCGGGCAATCGTGGAAAATGGCGTAAGCATGCTGTTTTTAAATCCATTAATGGCCGCTTGCACCATATCAGGCCAACTCACTGGCTGGAAAATGCCCCCCAGGAGAAGTGCAAAAAATGAAGAAGCGACCAGAACCACCGTGGTGTCCCACTTCCGCAATGCCCCCACGAAGACCAACAAAGCCGGCAGCAAGCAGAGGGGATTAAGCCAGAACAGTTGCTGCAATGCCTCTCGCATCACGCTGATATTGTCGATCTGTTCGTTCAACGGCGCTAAATCCTGCCCCACCCACCAGAAGCCTGCGCAGGCAAAAATAAACGCCGGCAGCGACGTATACATCATATTGCGAATGCTTTGCCACAGTTCTACGCCTGCCGCCATTGCGGCCATATTGGTGGTATCCGATAACGGCGAGAGCTTATCGCCAAAATAGGAACCGGAGATAATGGCCCCCGCGGTTACCGCCAGGGAAACGTTCATCGCAGACGAAACCGCAATCAGCGCCACACCGATCGTCCCCGCCGTTCCCCAGGAGGTGCCGGTAAACAGGGAAATGCATACCGTTACCAGAAAAGCCGTCAAATAGAGATAATGGGGACTCACCATGTCCAGCCCGTACAGCACCATCAGCGGAATGGTGCCTGATACAATCCAGCAGCCAATCAGCATACCAATTGACAACAGAATCAGCATAGCTGGAACGGCATCTTTAATTTTCTCCATAAACAGTGAAACAATATCCTTCCAACGCGCACCATAAAAATACGCGTAGCCAGCGGTCGTAAGCGTCACCATTATTAATACAAACTCAACCGGATAACCCAAAATACCAACGCCGGCGAGAAAAAATATAAAAATGATGAATAAAATAATTAATGCCGAAGGAAACGAAGGCTGCCGAATAGTCATATTGGCATCCTTAATGCCTTAAAAGCATTATCGAGATCGTTAATTAATATCGACATCGGCTCCTGACCGATGGAAAGACGAATAAGCCCCCGAGAGATACCCGACTCATCCAGCGCAGCCTGGTTATATCCACGATTGGGCGAAATAATCAGACTTTCATAGCCACCCCAGCTACACCCCACTTTAAATACCCTGCAGGCATCAATAAAGCGCTTCACATCATGAAAATCCGCGTGTTTTAACTCGAAGCTAAAGAGCCCGGAAAATCCGCTCATCTGACGCCGAATAATCTCTTTTTCCTGCGGCGATGCCAGCCATGGATGGCGAATATTTTCCACATCATCACGACGGTTCAGCCACTCGAGCACGGCAATGGCATTTTGCTGATGCGCCTGCATGCGGATCGGTAAAGTTCGTAATCCCCGCAATAACAGCCACGCGCTGAATGGCGCCAACACGCCGCCTAATAGCTGATGGGAAAAATCACGGATCGGTTCCATCAACTCAGCGCAAGTAATCACCGCCCCGGCCAGAATATCGCTGTGCCCGGCAAGGTATTTGGTACAGGAATGAATCACAATATCAAAGCCAAGGCTCAACGGCTTCTGGTACAGCGGCGTCGGCCAGGTGTTATCAATAGCCGTGATAATGCCATGGTGAGACGCCAGGCTGGCTATCGCACGTAAATCTACCACCTTCATGGTCATGGTGCCCGGCGACTCCGTGTAAATCATGCGCGTGTTGGGCTTAATTTTTTGCGCAATAAGCGCCACGTCACCATCCGGTACAACATCAAACTGAATACCGTATTTATGCGCTAGCGCTTTCACCAGCTCCACGGCAGGCCCATAGACTTGATTGACCAGTAAAATGTGATCGCCATGATTTAAATGGCCGATAATCACCGCGCTAATGGCCCCCATTCCAGATGCAAAACAGCGTGCGCTTTCTCCACCTTCCAGCCGAGCCAGCTTTTCCTCTGCCATCTGCACGGTGGGATTCAGACCTCGGCTATAAATATAACGCCGGGTTTCTTGCTGCATATCATCGCAATACTGCTGATAGTTAGCCTGCACAAATAGGCTGGTCTGGATGATTGGCGGTGCTACCGCGCCAAAATAAGCTTCATGATTTTCATTAATACCGGAACAAGTTACATAATCTTCTGGCGAAACATTTCCATTATTCAGTAACAAACTTTCGTAACGTGTCATCGTTATTTCCCTTTACTGTGCGTATTTCGGGAAATACTAATCCTCGCAACCATTAAAACCTTTATCTTATTGCCATTAATAATTTAAGTACGGCATACACAAAAAGAATCGCCTCTTGGCGATCACACAAAATCCATATTAAATATGATTAAATTAAATAAGTACAATTAAAAATAAAGCCGGGGTTAACCGGCTTTATTTTTATTTCAGCGCGCCGCTGAGAAACTGCTGCAAACGCGGACTCTGCGGGTTACCGAATACGGCTTCCGGATTGCCCTCTTCCTCAATTTTGCCCTGATGCAGGAAAATCACGTGCGATGAAACGTGGCGGGCAAAGCCCATTTCGTGCGTCACCACCACCATCGTTTTCCCTTCTTCAGCCAGCTGCTGCATAATGCGCAGCACCTCACCCACCAGCTCCGGGTCAAGCGCTGAAGTCGGTTCATCAAACAGCAGCACTTCCGGCTCCATCGCCAGGGCGCGAGCAATGGACACGCGCTGCTGTTGGCCGCCGGACAGGTGTACCGGGTATTTCTCCTGCTGACGTTCGTCGATGCCCACCTTCGCCAGGTATTTCACCGCGCGATCGCGCGCTTCCTGCTTGCTGAGGCCCAGCACCTGGATCGGCGCTTCCATGACGTTCTCCAGCACCGTCATATGGCTCCACAGATTGAAATGCTGGAATACCATGGTCAGGCGAGTACGCAGGAGGCGCAGCTGGTTTTTATCCGCGACCTTGAGCTGACCGTCGCTATCGCGGACCAGGCCAATATTCTGCCCGTTAACGATAATCGTGCCTTCGCTCGGCTTTTCGAGAAAGTTAATGCAGCGCAGGAACGTACTTTTGCCCGAGCCCGACGAACCGATAATGCTAATGACGTCGCCAGCGTTAGCTTTCAGCGAAACGCCTTTCAGCACCTCATGCTCGCCGTAGCGTTTATGCAGATCGATTACGTTTAGTTTTTTATCAGCCATCATGTTCTCAGTGCGTAGAAGTCGGTTTCATATGTTTTAGCCAGCGCTTTTCCGCTTTACGGAACAGGCGAATCAGCACATACGAGATAATCAAATAGAGCACGGCGGCAATGCCAAAAGCGGTAAACGGCTGATAGGTTGCCGAGTTGATATCGCGGGCGATCTTCAGCAGGTCAGGAACGGTGGCGGTAAACGCCAGCGCCGTCGAGTGCAGCATCAGGATCACTTCGTTGCTGTAAGCCGGTAGCGCAATACGCAGCGCCGACGGCAGAATAATGCAGCGGTAAAGCTTAAACGACGAGAAACCATAGGCTCGCGCCGCCTCAACCTCCCCCGCGGGCACAGAACGAATCGCCCCGGCGAAAATCTCGGTAGTATAGGCACAGGTATTGAGCGTGAGCGCCAGCACCGTACAGTTCAGGCCGCTGCGGAAAAAGGCGTTTAGCAGCTCAGTACCTTTCACGATTTCCAGCGTATACATCCCGGAATAGAACACCAGCAGCTGCACATACAGCGGCGTCCCGCGGAAAATATAGGTAAACAACCACACCGGAAACTTAATATATTTATTGCTGGAAACCCGGGCAATCGCGAGGAACAGCGCCATAATGCCGCCCATCACGACCGACAGCACCAGCAGCCATAGAGTGATAGCCACGCCGGTGAAACGATAGCCGTCGCTCCACAGCAGCGCTTTCCAGTACTCCTGAATAATCTCAATCACAGATCGGCCCTCTTCACGCCTACGGAGTAGCGGCGTTCGAGCAGCAGCAGTACGCCATTGGAAACGGTGGTAAACAACAGATATATCACCCCGCAAACAATGGCGAAGTAGAACGGCTCCCAGGTGCTTTTACCGGCAAGCTGGGTCGCCTTGACCACATCTTCCAGCCCCAGCAGCGACACCAGCGCGGTCGCCTTGAGGATCACCTGCCAGTTATTGCCAATCCCCGGCAGCGCGTAACGCATCATGGCCGGAAATAAAATGCGCCGAAAAGTTTGCCCGCTGGTAAATCCAAAGGCGGTCGCAGCTTCGATGTGCCCTTTCGGCACCGCCATAAAGGCACCGCGAAAAGTTTCGGTGAAATAAGCGCCGTAGATAAAACCGAGCGTAATGATACCGGCGATCATCGGGTCGATATCAAACTGATCGACGCCGAGTGAATCGGTGATCACGTTCAGCACCATCTGCAGCCCGTAGAAAATCAGCAGCATCAGCACTAAATCGGGCACCCCACGAATCAGCGTGGTGTAACCCTCAAAAATTAACGCCAGCACGCGATTTCGGGAGAGCTTAGCTCCCGCGCCAACCAACCCAATAAGCACGGCCAGAACCACCGAGCTGACGGCCAGCTCAAGGGTGACAAGAGCGCCCTGAAAAATTACCTGTGAAAACCCGTACAGCATGCTGCCAGTCCTGTCTTGACGCCCGTCGCTCTGTGCGTGCAAAGCGACGGGTTACTCGTGATGATTACTCGCCGTAAACGTTAAAATCGAAGTATTTCTTCGCCAGCTTGTCGTAGGTGCCGTCGGCACGCATTTCAGCAAACGCCTTGTTCAGCGCGTTCAGCAGTTCAGTGTCGCCTTTACGCAGGCCCATACCGGTACCGACGCCGAACAGCTTCTCGTCTTTAATCGACGGGCCGCCGAACTGGTAGTCTTTACCGATAGGCTGCTTCAGGAAGCCTTCACTCGCCGCCACTTCGTCCTGGAACGCGGCATCGATACGGCCAGCGGTCAGGTCAGAGTAGATGTTGTCCTGGCCCTGGTAGGAGACAATTTCGATACCTTTTGGCGCCCAGTGCTCGTTACCGTAGGTTTCCTGGGTCGTTCCCTGCAATACGCCAACGCGCTTACCTTTCAGCGTGGCGATATCCGGCGTAATCGGAGAACCTTTTTTCACCACCAGGCGCGAATCGGCCGCATAAAGTTTGTCGGTAAAGGCGATTTCCTGCTGACGTTTTTCAGTGATCGACAGCGATGACATGATGGCATCGATTTTCTTCGCTTTCAGCGAGGGGATCAGGGCATCCAGCGGGTTCTCAACGAAGGTACATTGTGCCTGGATGCGCTTACACAGCTCTTTGGCCAGATCAATGTCAAAACCCACTAATTCGCCCTGGGCATTTTTTGACTCGAACGGTGCGTACGTTGGGTCAGTACCAATGCGCACTTTTTGCGGAATTGCTGCAAATGCGCTCGATGCAGAAGCAAGCGCCAGAACCAGAGAAAGAGACAACGCCAGTTTTTTCATAATCATCCTCAACAGACAGTAATTCTTGTGGGTTTTTTAGAAATTATCTGAGCGGTTATCGTGCCATCTTTCGGCCCATCAAGGCAAAGCATTCTGCCCTTTCGGCTGGCATTTTTCTCATTAAAAATGCTTAATTATGCAACTGCGCGCAACTTTCGAGCAAAAAATGCACCACCGTGGTGCATGGCGATTTATCTGCACCACGATGACACATCCGGCGGATTAATCGCCGTAGACGTTAAAGTTGAAGTACTTCTTCGCCATTTTGTCGTAGGTGCCGTCGGCGCGCAGTTCGGCCAACGCCTTATCCAGCGCGGCCTTCAGCTCTACGTCATCTTTACGCAGGCCAACGCCCGTCCCGTCGCCAAAGAATTTTTTGTCCTTCACCGATGGGCCCGCAAAGTCAAACGTTTTGCCCGCTGGCTGCTTGAGGAAGCCTTCGCTGGCGGCCACCTCATCCTGGAACGCGGCGTCAAGACGCCCGGCGGCCAGATCGGAGTAAATCAGATCCTGGTTCTGGTAGGCCACCACGTCGACGCCTTTACTGCGCCAGTTTTCATTGGCGTAGGCTTCCTGGGTAGAACCCTGAAGAACGCCGATGTGTTTACCCTTCAGCGCGTCCAGCGTGGGTTTAATTGCCGAACCTTTGGCGGCAATCAGGCGTGAGTCAGCGGCATACAGTTTGTTAGAGAAGGCTATCTCCTGCTGACGTTTTTCCGTGATGGACAATGAAGAAATGATGGCATCGATTTTCTTCGCTTTCAGCGAAGGGATCAGCGCATCGAAATCGCTTCCCACCCACGTACACTTGATGCTTGCACGTTTGCACATTTCGTTGCCCAGATCGATATCAAAGCCGATAAAATCGCCTTTGGCATCTTTCGATGAGAACGGTGCGTAGGTGGTGTCGGTACCGATGCGAATGCTCTGCGGCAGTGCGGCAAAGACGCTGGCAGCGCTGCTGAGACCCAGCAGCAGAGAGAGAGCAAGAACCGTCTTCTTCATACGTTCCCCTATTAAATCGTGATGTTGTTAACTGCGATATCGTTATGTTGTGTTGTGTCTGCAAACCTGACTCTGCATCTTTTGTGCCAAACCTTTCGCCGAAGAGCTAAATGGCGTTAAATTTGTTAACAAAAGGATAAGAAAAGGTAAACACAGACGAAGATATCAGCCGCTGCGTATAAATCGAGCACAAAAATGCAATCGGGATGATTTAATCGCGAGGATTTGATCGGCGTTGCAGAATTGCCCTGAAACAGGGCAAAAGAGACATCATGAGCGCATCAGGCGCCCGACCAGCGGGTAAACAGATCGTCCGGTAGGGTGATATCAAACTGATCGAGCACCCGGTTCACGGTCTGATTGATGACGTCATCCAGCGTTTGCGGGCGATGATAGAACGCGGGCACCGGCGGCATAATTATCGCCCCCATTTCCGCAGCCTGCGTCATCAGCCGCAGATGGCCGAGATGCAGCGGCGTTTCGCGCACGCACAGCACCAGCGGCCTACGCTCTTTGAGCACCACATCGGCAGCGCGCGTCAGCAGACCATCGGTATAGCTGTTCACAATCCCGGAAAGGCTTTTAATAGAGCACGGCAAAATCGCCATCCCTGCCGTTTTGAAGGAACCAGAAGAAATACTGGCGGCAATATCGCGGGAATCGTGTACGACATCGGCCAATGTTTGAACGTCGCGCAGGGAAAGCGATGTTTCCAGCGCCAGCGTCTGGCGGGCCGCCTGGCTCATCACCAGATGCGTTTCGACGTCAGGCAGGGCGCGTAGCACCTCAAGCAGGCGTACGCCGTAAATGGCGCCGCTGGCGCCGGAGATTCCAATGATGAGTCGCTTCACGTTGACCGCCCTTTTTCTCTACTGGCGCCAACTTTGCCGGATTATGGTGCCAGACGCAACTGTGACGCACTGGCGTGAGTTACCGAACTTTCGCGCTCTATCAGCCGAACCGGCAGCAACAGGTTTCGTTCGCTCTCATCGCTGAGCAGAAGCTGGAAAGCATCGCGCCCCAGTTCGCGTTTATCGACCGCCACCGTCGAGAGCGGCGGATGCGCCCAGGCGGCAGCGTCAATATCGTCAAAACCCACAATCGCCACGTCTTGCGGTACGCGGATACCCCGGCGCGCGCACTCACGCATCGCCACCAGCGCCGCCACGTCGTTATAGGCGAAAATGGCATCCGGCGGCTGCGCTAGCCCCAACAGCTGCGACATCCCTTCCACCAGCGCCTGTTCGATATCTTTTACCGGCGGCACCTCGATACGGTACGCCGATGGCAGCGCCAGACCGGCGTCAAATAACGCCTGCTGGTAGCCCTCAACGCGCTGGCGAATACTGTAATGGCGTTGCGAAGTCCCCAGAAAGGCGATACGCGTTCTCCCTTGCGCCAGAAGATGGCGCGTCGCGACAAAGCCCCCGTGGAAGTTATCCGGATTCACGCAGGGAAAATCGGCCGCCCACAGGTCGACCAGCGCCACCGGCAGCGCGGCCTGCCGCAGCTCGGCCAGCACTTCAGGTTCGAGATACCCGGCACAGATTAGCGCATCTGGCTGATGCAGATGAATAAGATCCGCCACCCTGTCCTGCGGGCCAATCGGCTGGAAGCTCATGGCGACCTCATTCTCACGGCAGGCGTCTGCCACGCCGAGCATAACCGTGGAATAAAACGGCAGCGCGCTGGCAATGTTGTGCTCGCGGTGCAGCAAAAAAAGCAGCCGCTTAATACGCCCGTTGCGTAGACGGCTGAAGTCATACCCTGCTTCCTGCGCCATCGTCAGGATACGCTGGCGTGTCTCATCGCTCAGCCCTGGCTGCCCTTTCAGCGCCCGAGAAACCGCCGCAATCGAGACGCCGCAGGCGCTGGCAATGTCTTTAATTCGGGTCTTCTTCGTCATGCTTTTGCTTACCTTCTTCACCGCCAGACCGAACAAAGAGTATCCCCTACCACCAACGAGCTGACAATCCTAAGTTTTATTTTTACTAAACATATTAAAAAGAACACTGATAACGAATGCTACACGCTCCAATACCTCCTGCATTACAGCCAGTAAACGAGATCAAAATCACCATTTATAATTAATTTATAGTAAAAATAAGATCAATTTCACTCTTTAAAAATCACATTGTATACAAAAAACGCGCTCAAGTCCTATCCTCATCGCCGTTAGTTATTTACTAAAAATTCGTCAGAGATACGCCGTAATGACTTTTTGAATCATCCCCCTGATCGAGGATTGGTTATGACCGTTGCTGATAACCTGAATACCGATGTACAGAACGTTGATGCGGGAGAGACGCTGTCTACCCGCGAAAAGATAGGCTATGGATTAGGCGATGCCGGCGGGCATTGCATCTCGGATTTAATCAGCGGATTTCTCCTTTTTTTCTACACCGATGTCTTTGGCCTCAGTCCGGCCATCGTTGGTGCGATGTTTTTTGTCCTGCGTATTTTCGACGCCGTTTCCGACCCGGTAATGGGCGTGATCGCCGACCGCACGCGCAGCCGCTGGGGGCGTTTTCGCCCCTGGCAGCTGTGGACGGCGGTTCCGCTCGCCGTCATTGGTATCCTGACATTTACCGTACCGGATATGGGGCCTAACGCGAAAATAGCCTGGGCTTTCGGTACCTACTTTCTGATATCGATTGGCTATACCGCGAACAACGTCCCTTACTGTGCGCTGATTAACGCGATCACCAATCGCCACGATCAGGTGATGTCCTGCCAGTCCTGGCGCTTTGTGCTCAGCGGCGTAGCCGGTTTTCTCGTCTCTGTTGGCCTGCCGTGGATGGTTGAGTTTTTCGGTAACGGTAACCTGGCCAAGGGCTACCAGTACGGCGTCACCGTGCTGTGCACGATAGGCATGATCATGTTCCTGCTGTGCTTCTTCTGGGTAAAAGAGCGGGTGCCGCTGTCGCTAGCAGGCAATTTCACCCTGCGCGAACACCTGAAAGGGCTGCGCAAAAACGATCAGTTACTGATGATGCTGGTGATGTCGTTCCTGCTGGTGAACATTCTGTGCATCCGCGGCGGCGGCTATATGTACTTTATTTCCTACGTGCTCCAGGGTGGCGCCGGCTACATGTCGCTCTTCTTCGGCATTCTGACGCTTTCCGGGATTGCCGGCGCGGTGATCGTCAACCCGCTCTCCCGTCGCATGGATATGGTGCGCCTCTACTACTGGACGAACCTTGTTCTGGTCGCTTTTGGCGTGGGCATGTACTTCCTCCCTACGGGGCCGCACTATCAGACGCTATGGCTGGTTTGCATAGCCGTAAATAGCGTCATTCAAGGCTTCACCCTGCCGCTGCACTTCTCGATTATGGCCTTCGCCGACGACTACGGCTAATGGAAAACCGGCGTGCGTTCATCAGGGATGAACTTCGCCTTTAACCTCTTTTTCATCAAGCTCTCCTGGGCCTCTTCCGGCGGCATCATCAGTCTGATCCTGATCATGGTAGCCTACCAGCCAGGGCTGGAAAGCCAGACCGCAGCGTCCATTCAGGGTATCACCCTGCTGCAAAGCATCGTACCGGCGCTGTTCCACCTCGCGCTGGCGCTGTGCCTGCTGAAGTGCCGACTTAACGGCCCAATGATGCAACGTATTTCTACCGACCTTCGCCAAAGACATTCACACATTTCCTGAGGTAAACATGATGCAGTCTGATGTGATTGAAGCCGATCTGAACCGTATTACCATCACCGACCCGTTTCTGGGCGAATACCAGCGGTTGATTCGCGACGTGGTGATCCCTTACCAGTGGGAAGCGCTGAACGATAACATTCCCGAAGCCGAACCCAGCCACGCGCTGGCTAACTATCGCATTGCCGCCGGGCTGGAGCCCGGCGAATTTTACGGGATGGTGTTCCAGGACAGCGACGTCACCAAATGGCTGGAGGCCGTCGCCTGGTCGTTGAGCCAGAAGCCGGATAGCGAACTTGAGCAAACCGCCGATGCCGTGATTGAACTGCTGGCACAGGCGCAGTGCGAAGACGGCTATCTCAACACCTGGTATACCGTGAAAGAACCGGGGCTACGCTGGACCAACGTGGCCGAATGCCACGAAATGTACTGTGCAGGGCACCTGTTCGAAGCGGCGGTGGCGTTCTTCAACGCCACCGGTAAGCGCCGCCTGCTGGAGATAGCCTGCCGTTTTGCCGATCATATTGATACCGTTTTTGGCCCGAACGATGGCCAGCTGCGCGGCTATCCCGGGCATCCTGAAATCGAGCTGGCGTTGATGCGTTTGTATGAAGTCACCCGGGAGCCTCGTTACCAGGCGCTGGCGCGCTTTTTCCTCGAAGAACGCGGCCAGCAGCCGTACTACTACGATATTGAGTTTGAAAAGCGTGGCGGCACCTGGCACTGGGACAACTGGGGCGAGGCATGGATGGTGAAGGATAAAGCCTACACCCACGCGCACAAACCGCTCGCAGAGCAGAACGAAGCGGTCGGCCACGCGGTACGCTCGGTATACCTGATGACCGGCCTGGCGCACCTCGCCCGCCTGACTCATGATGAAGAAAAGCGCCAGACCTGTCTGCGCATCTGGAACAATATGGTACAACGTCGGATGTACATCACCGGCGGTATCGGTTCACAGGGCATCGGCGAAGCCTTCACCAGCGACTACGATCTGCCAAACGACACCGCCTACGGCGAGAGCTGCGCCTCCATCGGTCTGATGATGTTCGCCCGACGCATGCTGGAGATGGAGGGAGACGCCCACTACGCCGAGGTCATGGAGCGCGCGTTTTACAATACGGTGCTTGGCGGCATGGCGCTGGACGGCAAACACTTTTTCTACGTGAACCCGTTAGAGACTCACCCGAAGAGCATTCCACACAACCATATTTACGACCACATTAAGCCGGTACGCCAGCGCTGGTTCGGCTGCGCCTGCTGCCCGCCGAATATCGCCCGCACGCTCGTCGCTATCGGCCACTACCTCTTTACCCCGCGCCAGGACGCGCTGTTTATCAACTTCTATGCCGGAAGCGAAGCACAGTTTACGGTTAATGGCCGGACGCTGGCGCTGAAAATAGAGGGCAACTACCCGTGGGATGAGCAGGTCACGATTCGCTTCAGCCAACCGCAGGCGGTCGAGCATACGCTCGCGCTACGCCTGCCGGAATGGTGTGAAGCGCCGCAGGTGCGGGTGAACGGAAACGCCGCGCAGGGTAACATCATCAAAGGCTATCTGCATCTGCATCGTCAATGGCAGGAAGGCGACGTGGTAACGCTGCATCTGCCGATGACCATCCGCCGCGTCTATGCTAACTCGCGGGTGCGTCACGCTGCCGGTAAAGTGGCGATTCAGCGCGGGCCGTTGGTTTACTGCCTGGAAGAAGCGGATAACGGCGCGGAGTTGCACAACCTGTCGCTGCCGAAAACGGCGACCTTTCGCGAGATTCAGGGCGTCGGCGTGCTGAAAGGCAAAGTGCTGCTACAGGCGGAAGGGCTACGCGTGTTGACGGCTCAGGAGAATAAGCCGCTGTACAACTTTGATAATCGTCAGACGGCGGTTGAGAAGCAGATGCTGACCTTTATTCCGTGGTTTAGCTGGGCCAACCGTGGCGAGGGCGAAATGCGGATTTGGGTCGACGAGGCATAACCATAAAAAAAGCCGGATGGCGGCTATGCCTTATCCGGCCTACAACGATGGTGGACTGTAGGCCGGATAAGACGCGATGCGTCGCCATCCGGCATGTCCTGATTTACCCTTCGTTATGCATCTCTAAATTCTCAACTTCATTCTGCAGCTGGACGGCTTTCGCATCGTCGTTGCGCAGTGAATCGAGGAAGTCGAGATAGGTCTGGTCAACGTCTTTGGTCACATAGACACCGTTGAACACCGAGCATTCGAACTGCTGGATATCCGGGTTCTCTGCGCGTACCGCGTCGATAAGATCGTTCAGATCCTGGAAGATAAGGCCGTCCGCGCCGATGATCTGGCGAATTTCATCCACTTCACGCCCGTGGGCGATCAGCTCATTGGCCGTCGGCATATCAATACCGTAGACGTTCGGGAAACGAATTTCCGGCGCCGCAGAGGCCAGATAGACCTTCTTCGCACCGGCTTCACGCGCCATCTCGATAATCTGCTCGGACGTGGTGCCACGCACGATAGAGTCATCAACCAGCAGCACGTTCTTATCACGGAACTCAGCGCGGTTGGCGTTCAGCTTGCGGCGCACGGACTTACGACGCAGCTGCTGCCCCGGCATAATAAAGGTACGGCCAACGTAGCGATTCTTCACGAAGCCCTGACGGTACGGTTTGCCCAGGATACGAGCAATTTCCAGCGCGATGTCGCAGGACGTTTCCGGAATAGGGATCACGACGTCAATATCCAGATCTTCCCACTCGCGCGCAATCTTCTCGCCAAGCTTGGTGCCCATATTCACGCGGGCGCTGTAGACGGAGATTTTATCGATGAAGGAATCCGGACGCGCGAAGTAAACGTATTCGAACAGGCACGGGTTGCTGACCGGGTTGTCGGCGCACTGGCGGGTAAACAGCTGCCCCTTCTCGGTGATGTAAATCGCTTCCCCTGGCGCAACGTCGCGCAGGAATTCAAAGCCGAGGGTATCCAGCGCCACGCTTTCGGAGGCCACCATATACTCGGTACGGCCATCGCCCACATCGCGTTTGCCCAGCACCAGCGGACGGATGCCGTTCGGGTCGCGGAAGGCAACCATGCCGTGGCCGATAATCATCGCCACGCAGGCGTAGGCGCCGCGGATCTGGCGGTTCGTCGCGGCGATAGCGGCGAAAATGTTATCAGCTTCCAGCGGATAATGGCGGAAGTTATCCAGCTCGCTGGCAAAGATATTGAGCAGGATTTCAGAATCGGAGGTGGTGTTGATGTGACGGCGTTTTTCTTCAAACAGCTTCTGACGTAACTCGTGCGCATTGGTCAGATTACCGTTGTGCGCCAGCGTAATGCCGTACGGCGAGTTCACGTAGAAAGGCTGAGCCTCAGAGGCGCTGGAGCTGCCCGCCGTTGGGTAACGCACGTGGCCAATACCCATATTGCCCTGCATACGCTGCATGTGGCGGGCTTCAAAGACATCGCTCACCAGACCGTTCGCCTTACGCAGGCGGAAGCAGTTGTTGGCATCAATGGTGATGATGCCAGCGGCATCCTGTCCACGGTGCTGCAGCACCGTTAGCGCATCATAAATCGACTGGTTTACCGGCATAACACCGGCGATACCGACAATACCGCACATACGTCTTTTCCTCGTTCAGCAACGACCCAAAGCTTATACTTTGGGCAAGAAACTTGACGAGCTTTGAAGGTATTCAAAAAACCATCTGATAACCGGTGAAAAATAGGGAATAAACTGCGACTGCTGCCAGTCTTCGCTCTTTGCCATGCCGGTAAAGGTGTCGAGGAAGAACAGGATAGCGGCAATAATCAGCACCCCGCGCAGCGCGCCGAAGCAGATCCCCAATACCCTGTCGGTACCCGATAAACCGGTCTTCTCCACCAGTTGGCCTATCACGTAGTTGACGATAGCGCCGACGATGAGCGTCGCGATAAACAGCGCCGCAATAGCAATCCCATTTCGAACCCGTTCGTCTTCAAAGCCCGTAAACCAGATAGACAGATCGTTGTAGTAATGGCTGGCTACGTAAAATGCACAGCCCCACGTCACCAACGATAGCGCTTCGCGAACGAAGCCACGGATAAGACTCACCAGGCAAGAAAAGCCCAGTACCGCGATAATGGCGTAATCAATCCAGACCATATATGTCCCACGATTCTACGCCCTGTCATCCAGTTCGGGCGCATTCTAACAGAAAAAGAAAACGTTTGCGTAGGGATTTCCTTCCCAGGCATAAATAAAAAATGGCGCTGAAAAAACATTCAACGCCATCGTTTTTCTGGTCGTTTTCGGCGTTGTCCGGCCCCTCACCCCGCCCCTCTCCCCAAAGGGGCGAGAGAGAAAATGGGTGCGAAACCTACCAACGATGCCCTAAGGTCCCTTCTCCCAAAGGAGAGAGAGTGAGGGAAAAAGCCCCACGTCTTAGTTCGGCGTATACCCCATCACCACCCCACTCAGCCCCGACAGCTGCTTCAGCTCACCGAGCGAACCTTTCAGCTTATCTTTCGAGGCGTCCGGGCCAACCAGAATGCGGGTAATTTTACCCTGAACTGGCGTCGAAGGCGACGTATAGGCGTGATAACCTGCGCCGCGCAGGCTGGCCACAATTTCGTTCACCTTATCGGCGTTCTTCAACGCGCCAAGCTGCACCACGTAAGCCTTGCCCACCGGCGCAGCCTTCTCTTCAGGTGCCGCTTTCGGCGGCGCGGTAACAGCCACCTGTTCCGTTACCGGCTGCGGTTTCGGCTTCGGTTTTTCGACCGGCTTCGGTTTCGGCAGTTCGGCGGCCGGCGGGATCTGCTCGAGATCGCCGTTACCGTTCACCGCCAGACGGCTGGAATCAAGCGACGGTGCCGCCGCATCGCCCGCGCGTACCTCTTCCGCGGCGCCTTCCGGCGGCTGAGCAGGCAGCGCCTGCGTTGCCGTCGGCAGCATATCCGGCTCATCGCGATCGCCGGGCTTAGGCACCAGCGGAATGGCCGCAAATTCATCCTGATAATGCTTTTTTTGCCCGTCAAGCAGCCCTGGCAGCACAATGACCCCCAGCGCGACCAACACTATCGTCCCGACAAGACGGTTTTGAAACTTACTTGCCACCGGCTCTCCCCGCGTCCAATACTTCCATCACGTGCGCTACCGTGTGGAACGAACCACACACCAGCACCGTATCTTCCGGCATGGCATCGGCCATCGCCGCATGCCACGCCTGCGCCACGCTGCCATACACGGCACCCGCGCGCAAATGCGCGCGCAGCTGTTCCGCCGTCGCGCCGCGCGGCCCTTCCAGCGGCGCACAGTACCAGCTGTCGACCACGCTTTCCAGACACGCCAGCGTTCCGGCAATGTCCTTATCATGCAGCATACCAATAACCGCCAGCACTCGCCCGGTTTTCGGCAGGGATTTGAGACGCCCGGCAAGGTAGCCTGCGGCATGCGGGTTATGCGCAACGTCGAGAATCACCCGCGGCGCGTACTGGATAGTCTGAAAACGCCCCGGCAGGATCGCGCTAGCGATGCCTTCACGAATCGCCTGCTCGCTCACCGCAAGCCCGCTGGCGCGCAGCGCAGCCAGCGCGGTGGCGGCATTCGGCTGCGGCACGTTAGGCAGCGGCAGATTGCGCAGTTCGCCCTGTGCGTCGCTAAAGGTCCAGCTTTCCGCCTCTACGCTATAGCGCCAGTCCACGTCACGCTGCAGCAGCAATGCACCCTTTTCGCGCGCCACGTCAGCAATCGTCTGCGGCATCTCCGGCTCGCCGACGACCGCCGGCCGCCCACCGCGGAACACCCCCGCTTTCTCACGGCCGATGCTTTCACGGTCCGGTCCCAGCCAGTCGGTGTGGTCCAGCGCAATGCTGGTCACTACGGCAACGTTAGCATCGACGATGTTAGTCGCATCCAGTCGCCCGCCCAGGCCGACTTCCAGAATGGCCACATCAACCTGTTGCTGCTTGAACAGCCACAGCGCAGACAGCGTGCCGTATTCAAAATAGGTGAGCGATGTTTCGCCGCGCGCCGCTTCAATCGCGGCGAATGATGCCGTATGCGCGCTTTCCGCCAGCTCTTCCCCCTGCACGCGCACGCGCTCGGTATAGCGTACCAGGTGCGGCGAACTGTACACGCCCACTTTATAGCCGGCGGCCATCAGGATGGTTTCCAGCGTCCGGCAGGTGGTGCCTTTGCCGTTGGTGCCCGCGACGGTAAAGACGAACGGCGCCGGTTGCAGCACGTCGAGCGACCCTGCGACCTTGCTGACGCGCGCCAGTCCGAGGTCGATGGTTTTTGAATGGAGGTTTTCCAGATAAGAAAGCCACGTAGCCAGGGGCGACGTGGCCTGAGGAATAGAATGTTTTTCCATGATGCCCGCAACTTTCAACGGTGAATAATAGCAAAAAGGGCAGCGCCACCCGGCCCTGCCCTTTACATCATCAGGCCTCTGGTGCCTGATCCGGTACCGGCGGCACCACCACGCTTTCGCGCGGCGCGTCCGGGTTCGGCGCCGGGAGATTCATCAGCTTCGCCAGAATGCTGGCCAGCTTCAGTCGCATTTCCGGGCGACGCACGATCATGTCGATCGCGCCCTTCTCGATGAGAAACTCACTGCGCTGGAAACCCGGCGGCAGTTTTTCACGCACGGTCTGTTCGATAACACGCGGACCGGCAAAACCGATCAGTGCTTTCGGTTCAGCAATGTTCAGATCGCCCAGCATCGCAAAACTTGCGGAAACGCCGCCCATGGTCGGGTCGGTCAGCACGGAAATATACGGCAAGCCGCGTTCCTGCATTTTCGCCAGCGCAGCGGAGGTTTTCGCCATCTGCATCAGGGACATCAGCGCTTCCTGCATGCGCGCACCGCCGGAGGCAGAGAAGCAGATCAGCGGACAGTTGTCTTCCAGCGCCTGCTCAACGGCACGCACAAAGCGCGCGCCCACGACAGAACCCATTGAACCGCCCATAAAGGAAAATTCAAAGGCCGCGGCGACAACCGGCATATCATGCAGGGTACCCTTCATGACCACCAGCGCGTCTTTCTCACCCGTCTCTTTCTGCGCGGATGCCAGACGGTCTTTATACTTTTTAGAGTCACGGAACTTCAGCACGTCTTTCGGCTCAAGTTCACTGCCCAGTTCTACCAGGGACCCTTCATCCAACAAGCTATGCAGGCGATTACGCGCTGACATACGCATGTGGTGATCGCACTTCGGGCAAACCTCGAGGTTACGCTCCAGCTCGGCGCGATACAAAACCTGACCACAGCTATCGCACTTGGTCCATACCCCTTCCGGGATGCTCGCCTTGCGGGTAGGTGTGATGTTGCTTTTAATTCGTTCAATCCAGCTCATTGATAACCTTTCTGCCTGAACCTGGTCGATGCCAGTTTTGCCATTAAGGGGGCGCGCATAATGCCACTTTTCCCCTTCATAGACCATGAATGTTGCACATTAAAACATAACAGCCCGAAACTTGGCATAAAAAAGTGGTCGAACCGCGAAACATGTCGTAACAGGGCACGGCTGAATCGTGCCCCGCTTGCGCGCGTTATTTTGCCCGTTTTGCCGCTGCGCGGCGGTGGCGAATCACTTCAATAACGCCCGGTAATACGGACAGCACGATGATAGCGACAATCAGCAGCTTCAGGTTTTCCTGAACTACCGGCAGGTCGCCGAACAGATAGCCCGCGTAGGTAAACAGCAGCACCCACAGCAGCGCGCCCGCCACGTTATAGAGCGCAAAATGACGATAGGACATGTGGCCCATTCCCGCCACAAAAGGCGCAAATGTTCTGACGATCGGCACAAATCGCGCCAGAATGATGGTTTTCCCACCATGTTTATCGTAGAAAGCATGGGTCTTATCCAGGTAGCTACGGCGAAAGATCTTCGAGTTCGGGTTGCTGAAGAGCTTCTCACCGAACAAGCGTCCAATGGTGTAGTTTACCGCATCGCCGACAATCGCAGCGATCACCATCAGTACCACCATGACGTGTACGTTGATGTCGTTGGTCGGCAGCGCGGAGAGCGCCCCAGCAACGAACAGCAGCGAATCGCCGGGCAGGAAAGGCGTCACTACCAGCCCCGTTTCGCAGAACAGAATCAGGAACAGAATAGCGTAAACCCAGACGCCGTACTGCGCGACCAGCTCCGCCAGGTGCACATCAATGTGCAGGATAAAATCAATCAAAAAACGGATGAGATCCATATTGTTTAGCCCCAAATGACTACGTTAGTCCGCCAGGAATAGCGGGCCCATCGGCACGGAAGGGAGCGCAAAGTGTGCGGGGTAATCCACCGCCACCAGATACAGCCCTTCCGCTTTCGCCGTTGCTGCGGCAAGCGTCCTGTCTTTTGCCGCCAGCAGTTCTGCAATCCAGCTCTCCGGCTGGTTTCCTGCGCCAACTTCCATCAGGCTTCCAACAATATTCCTTACCATGTGGTGCACAAAGGCGTTCGCTTTGATGTCCACAACAATATAAGCGCCGTAGCGGGTCACGTTGATATGCATGACGTTACGCCACGGCGTGCGCGACTGGCACTGCACCGCCCGAAATGAGGTGAAGTCATTCTCGCCCAGCAGGCTTTGCGCCGCGCGGTGCATCCGCTCAGCATCCAGGGGTTGGTGATAATGCGTCACCCCCTGACCCAGCACCGCCGGACGCAGACGGTGGTTATAAATCACATAGCGGTAGCGGCGCGCCGTCGCGCTGAAACGCGCATGAAAATCGTCGGGCACAGCTTTCACCCAACGCACCGCAATGTCACCAGGTAAATTCGCATTTACGCCCAGCGTCCACGCCGCGTCTTTACGCACGGCGTGAGTTTCAAAGTGCACCACCTGCCCGGTACCGTGAACGCCCGCGTCGGTACGCCCGGCGCAGAAGACGTTTATCGGCTCATTGGCCACCTGCGAGAGGGCTTTTTCAAGTTTTTCCTGCACGCTGCGCACTTCGTTTTGCCGCTGCCAGCCGTAATATTTGCTGCCGTCGTACTCAATGCCCAGCGCAATTCGATAGACCGGCAGTTGCTCCATTTCAGACATCAGTACAGATACTCCAGCACCAGCTTCTCGGCCGTTTTCACCGCCATCAACGCGCCGCCAAAGCGGACGTTATCGGCCACCGACCAGAACTGTACCTGCTCAGGCATACCGTAATCGTTGCGCACACAGCCTACCGACAGATGCGCGCTGCCGGTCGCGTCGCCAACCTGCGTCGGGAATTCCCCCGCTTCCGACAGCACAATATCTTCGCCGCGCGCAAAGGCGTCTCGCGCCTCTTCCGCCGACAGCGGACGCATGGCTTCAAATGTCACCATCTGCGCGTGGCCGTAGAACACCGGCGACTGAATGCAACTGGCGGAAATCATCAGCCCTTCATCCTGCATAATCTTACGCACCTGATCGACAATACGGCGTTCATCACGCACGTTGCCCTCGCGGTCCGGCAGCATCGGCAGCATGTTGAAGGCCAGCTGACGACCGAAGAAATCATCTTCGTCGATAGGAATGCCGTTCAGCAGCTTAGCGCTCTGCCCGGCCAGCGCGTCGACGGCTTTTTTACCGTGCGCAGAGGCGGAAATCAGGCTGGTCACGTTGATGCGCGACAGGCCACCGTCATCAATCAGCGGCTTCAGCGCCGCCAGCAGTTGGCTGGTCTGGCTGTCTGCCACGGCGATGACGTTACGGTTACGATAGTCAGCCAGCACAAACGGGTTCACTTCCGGTACCACCAGCGGCACGTCCGGTTCCAGGGCAAACAGACCGCTAAGGTCGATAACCAGACAACCGGAATTAGTCGCTTCTTCTATATAGGTGGCACTCGCCTCCATACCGGCGACAAAGAACGCCAGCTGCGCCTGCGTCCAGTCAAATTCCGCCGCATCCTGCACTCTGACCGATTTACCGTTGAAACGCAGATGTTCGCCCGCGCTGTCGGCGCGCGCCAGCGCATAGATATCACCCACCGGGAACTGACGTTCAGCAAGGGTTTCAAGCAGGGCTTCGCCTACGGCGCCGGTTGCGCCCAGGATGGCAATATTCCAGCCTTCAGACATGGTGATTTACTCCAGAAAAAAAGCGACCCTGCCGGAGTATCCGGCAGAGGTATTAAGAAGACATTAACAATGTACGGCGTTAACAATGTACGGCGTTAAACCCGAGTTTTTGCAGCAGCTCGGCCGCCTCGGCATCATCACACTCCACGGTTAATGATGACCATTCGCGACGCTCAAGGTAATTTTTGCGCAGCTTGTCAAACTCACCCGGGATCCCCGCGACTTTTCGCAGCGGCGCGTCATCGCGGCGCACATCATACACCAAATGCACCAGTCTTTTCAGCGTAGGCTGATCGAGCGGACCGTGCAGGCTGATGTGGCCAAATTCCGGCGCCGGCAGCAGCGATGAGAGCGCCACTTCCTGCGGTTGGCCGATAAACTGGCTGTAGGCTTCGAACACCTGGGTCGTACCGCGCGCTTTGCCCTCGAGCGTGTAGCCCGCAATGTGCGATGTCCCCAGATCGACTTTGTCCAGCAGCGCCAGGTTGAGGTCCGGCTCGGGCTCCCAAACGTCGAGCACTACGCTCAGCTTCTGCCCCTCTTCAAGACATTTCAGCAGCGCGGCGTTATCCACCACCGGGCCACGGCAGGCGTTGATCAAAATCGCGCCCGGCTTCAGGCGACGAATCAGCGCCTCGTCGGCCAGATGCAACGATTTATACGGGCCGTCTTTATACAGCGGCGTGTGGAAGGTCAGTACGTCAGCCTGCGCCACCAGTTCCTCCAGCGGGAGGAAATCGCCCGCGTCGCCGTTATCGGCGCGCGGCGGATCGCAGAGCAGCGTTTTGATACCCAGCGCCGCAAGACGTTTTTGCAGACGGCCGCCGACATTCCCCACGCCGACAATGCCCACGGTACGGTCAGTCAGCGCAAACCCATCGCGCTCGGCCAGCATCAGTAGCGCCGAGAAGACATATTCTACGACCGCGATGGCATTACAGCCCGGCGCGGCGGAGAAACCGATCCCTGCCTGTTTCAACCATGCCTGATCGACATGGTCGGTGCCCGCCGTCGCGGTGCCGACAAATTTGATCGCTTTGTCGCCCAGCAGCGCTTCGTTCACCTTCGTCACGGAACGCACCATCAGGGCATCGGCATCGGTTAACGCCTCGGTCGGGATCGGTCGACCGGGAACGGCGGTAACGTCGCCCAGACGGCTAAAAAGTTCGCGGGCGTAGGGCATATTTTCATCAACAAGGATTTTCACGGTTCAGTACCTGTCTGAGAACGAGAGTAAACCGGGGAAGTGTGCCATAATCTCGCCGCCAGGCATACTTACGCCGGGCATCAGTACTGCAATTGGAAAGGATGAATCATGACGCAACCCATTTCAGGTATGCCCGCGCGCCCTCCGGGGGCCGGCACAACGCCCCTCTCCCCTGCGGGAGAACAGCCGTTGAGTACCCAACAGCGTACGGTGCTGGAACGACTGATCACGCGCTTAATCGCAATGACCTCACAGCAGAATGCCGAGGTTTGGGCGGGCGTGAAGCACGATCTGGGGCTGAAAAACGATACCCCGCTGCAGGCGCGCCACTTTCCCGCCGCCGAGCAGAATCTTAATCAGCGAATCGGCGCTGCCGAACAAAAGCTGAGCACGCGCCAGACGCTATCGCAGCTGACCGAGCTGCTAGGCCAGGGGAATAATCGTCAGGCCGTCAGCGACTACATCCGCCAGCAGTATGGGCAAACCGCCCTTAGCCAACTGACCCCGCAGCAGTTAAAAAACGTGCTGCAGCTGTTACAGCAAAATCAGCTGTCGATTCCGCAGCCGCAGCAGCGGCCGGCCACTGACAGACCGCTCCTGCCGGCCGAGCACAACACGCTGAACCAGCTGGTCACCAAGCTCTCCGCCGCCACAGGGGATTCCAACAAGCTCATCTGGCAATCACTACTGGAACTTTCCGGCGTGAAATCCGGTGACCCGCTGCCGGCGAAACATTTCAACGCGCTGGTCACTCTGCTGCAGGCGAGGCTGACGCTGAGTACGCATCCCGCGCCCACGCTTAACGTCCTGCAGGCTGCGCTCAAGCAGCCGCTGGAGCCACAGGAAGGGCAGCTGCTGCGCGATGTCGCCCAGCAAAACTGGAACGCAACGCCGCAAACGGTGCTAACGCCGGTACAGGTGCAGGAACTGCTGAACCTATTGTTCCTCAAACGCATCGAGCGCGAGCGCGTAGCCCATGCGTACACGCTGGAAGCGCGCGACCTTCAGCCTATTTACGCGCCGTTTGCCCCGGTCATGACTACGCTCAAATCGCTGTCGGCACGCCCGGGTCTGGCAGCCGTCGTGCTGGTGGTTGTCGCCCTGCTACTGTGGCTGCTGCTGTAGATTGAGTATCTGCGCAATGGTTGTCATCACCGCGTCTTCTTCATTGCTGCCGGTGATATATCGCGCGGCCTGTTTGGTTTCGTCAAAGGCGTTACGCATGGCGAAACTCCAGGCGGCGCGCGTCATCAGCTCGATATCATTCAGGCCATCGCCGAACACCATCGTCTCGTCTTTGCTTACCCCCAGCATGCGCTGCAACATCTCCACCGTGTGCCCCTTGTGAACGCCGGCGTCGGCAATATCAATCCACGCGTCTTCCGAAACCACGATATAGGCTTTATCAAAGAACTCAGCCAGGTGCGGTTTGATCTGCGGGCAGCGACCTTTGATATCAAACAGCGAGATTTTAACAAAATCATGCTCCACCGCGTTAAAGTCGTCTATCAGCACCACGTGCGCATAAGACATTTTGACTTTTGCCAGCATTTCCGGCGCAATCGATGCTTTAACATAGGCGCCGTTGGACGTACAGGCGATGATGACGGCTTCGCTGTTCACCGCTTCAAGCGTGGCAATCATCTCCCGACCCAGCGCGTTTTTAATCGGTGATTGATAGACATACTCACCGCCGTACTTAATGCGCGTGGCGCTATCGCCAAGGATCCAGAAATCCCTCACCTGTTCGCCAAACAGCTCCTCCACCCGCTCACACTGCTTACCGGTGCACAGCGCAAAGGCCACGCCCTGCTGCTGCATCAGTGATTTAATCTGCGTAAAACGTTGGCGGTTGTAATCGCCGCTGCGGTTTAAGAAGGTCCCGTCGAGATCGGTAATAATCAGCTTAATCATGCATTCTCCTTGAAGAGGATAGCCCGCGTTCGCCGAACGCGGGCCGGGGACAAGCAGAACGGCGTGGGCAAAGGCGTTACGCGCTTTCTTCCGCAGCCGCAGACATATTCACTTTGTTCGCGGCAATCACGAACGGCAGGTAGATAAGCGTCGCAACCGCCAGACACAGCACGCCAACAAACAGCGCCATCCAGTTACCGCCGGTGCCGAAGAAGGCTATCAGCGGGCCCGGCGTCGTCCACGGTACCGCGTAGGCAATCGGCGGGATAATCTCCAGCGTGATAAAGAAGTAGCCAATCAGCGCGTTCACAAACGGCACCAGGATAAACGGAATTACCAGAATCGGGTTCAGCACGATCGGCAGACCAAACATGACCGGCTCGTTGATATTGAACAGCCCCGGCACAAAGGCCATTTTCGCCTGGTCACGGTAATCTTTACGGCGAGAGGCTATAAAAATGGCCAGCAGCAGGCCCAGCGTCATCCCCGAACCACCGCAGTTAGCGAAAGCATCGTTGATGCCGGTCCAGGTGATCGGGTACGGCGCACCCCAGGTCGAGCCGTGAGAGACGGCGTATGACAGATTTTCCAGATTCGCTTCCGAGAAAATCGTTTCGCGAATCGCGGCTACGGTATTTGGCCCGTGAATACCCAGAATCCACAGGAAGTTGGCCACCAGCCCCAGAATCAGCACGGTGAAGATGTTAGTTCCCATATCCTTCAGCGGTGCCTGGATCAGGGTGTAGATCAGATCGTTCAGCCCGTTCGGCGAAATTTTGGACAGCAGGAAGTTCAGCACCGAGAAGAAGATCATCACGAAGAAGATCGGCAGCAGCACCTTGAAAGAGCGCGCAACCGCCGGCGGCACCGCCGCTGGCATGTTGATCGTCACCTTCGGATTGCGCGCCAGTCGACAGAAAATTTCGCTCGACAGCAGCGCCACGATCACCGCCACAAACAGCCCCTGCGGCCCCAGATATTTGGTGGTCAGGTAGGCCTGGCCATCGATAATCACATAGGGGGTATACACCACAAAGAATGCGCCAATCGCCGTCAGGCCGCACAGCAGGTCGTCCTGCTGATAGCTGATCGCCATATTGCGCGCCACAAGGAAGGTAATCAGCACAGCCATAATATTGACCGAACCATTCATCACTGGCGTAAATATTTGCTGGGCATCGGCAAGATTAGGAAACAGCGTGCCAAGGTGTAATATACTGGCAATAAAACCGTCCGGCGACAGGATGGCAAAGTTGATAAGAATAATCAGCGAACTGGCCATCACAATCGGGAATGATAAAATAAATGCATCGCGAATGGCCGAAACGTGTATCTGAGAATTCAATTTAATCGCTACAGGAACGAGGATTTTTTCCATCCCTCGTTCAAATGAATTCATAAACCCCATAATGGTCCCTTAATTTTTTGGAAAAGTTAATTTGAATTATTAATGGAATAACCGTAGCGCCTGTTCTAAAACGGCCTTACCGTCCATCTGGCCGTAGCTTTTCATATCAATAACCGCAACCGGCATTTTCCCCTGAGCAATCGCTTCGATTTCCCGCTGTTGAAAACGGACCTGCGGGCCTAATAAAACCACGTCAACTTCCTGCTTTTTTATCTGCTCTTTGGCTTCGGAAATCGCCAGCGCATAAATCGTCGCGGTAATATTTTCCGCCTCCGCATGTTCACGCATTTTTTTTACCAGCATACTGGTCGACATCCCTGCTGCGCATACCAATAATATATTCTTCATCCAACGTCCTTTTTTAAAACCAAGCCTTAATTGACGATCACTTTAATAATTGTTAATTTCCGTAACCTGTATTCCGATCACAGTTACCTACGCCCAAGATGTTCAATAATCGTGAGATACATGAACGTGTTTAGCAAAAATCATGGAAATAGATTGATAACTATTTGTTTAAAAAGGATTTAAGGAGGTTCAAAAGTGGTATACCAGAACGTCATCAACCTGCTAAAAAACAGATTAAATAGCGCGAGCTACAATATTGGCGATCTTCTGCCGTCGGAAAAAGAGCTGGCAGAATTATATGGTGTATCGCGTAATACCTTACGCAAGGCGCTCAAAGCGCTGGAAGAGGAAGGGATGATTGAGCGACGACACGGCTCGGGCACCTATTTACGTAACAAGCACTTTCAGGCCTCAGTAACCCATCTCGACAGCTTTACCGAAATCGCCCGCAACGAAGGCAAAACCCCGACCAGCCAGATTCTCAAATTCGAGCTCCAGCGCGCCTCTGACGACATCGCGACCCACCTGCGGGTCGGCCACGGTGAGCCGGTGTATTATGCCAGGCGGCTACGTTTTATCGACAATATTGCCATGCAGATGGAAGAGACCTGGCTGTCCGCCAGCCGTTTCCCGGACCTGACGATTGCCCATATGAAAAACTCGAAATTCTCGTACCTCGAGAATGAATGCGGCGTGAAGATCCTCGGCTGCTATGAATCTATCCAGCCGATACTGCCATCAGCCGAGGTGGCAAAGCTGTTGCACATCAGCACACTAGACCCGATTATTCGCATGCAAACCCAGGCAGTAGACGAGCAGCAACACCCTATTGATTACTCGATTCTCTACACTAATATGTTCGAATTTCAGGTGAAGTATTTTCTGCCGCGTAAAGCGGCGACCGGCCCACGGGAAATGCGGGCCGATCAATAACCGCTATTTACGGAACGACCAAAGCGTCACGACAATCCCCAGCACGGCGGAAATAGCCCCGCCGAGGAACACCGACGGATAGCCGAACGAGGTGGCCAGCATCCCCGCCAGCGGCCCGGAAACGCCGAGCGCAATATCCTGGAAAGCCGCATAGCCGCCGAGCGCCGTTCCACGCACCTGCTGCGGCACGCGCTTGACCACTTCCACGCCCAGCGCCGGGAAAATAAGCGAACAGCCCGCACCGGTCAGCGCCGCGCCGGCCAGCGCAAACCACGCATCGGGCGCCTGCCACAGCAGCAGCAGTCCCACGGCCTCCACCAGCAGCGAGCCAACGGCGACCTTTACGCCGCCCAGGCGATCGGGCATCCAGCCAAACAGAATACGCACCAGCACGAACGTGCCGCCGAATGCCGTCAGCGTGAAACCTGCCATCGACCAGCCTTTGCTCATAAAGTAGAGCGACACGAAGGTACCAATCACCGCGAAGCCCACGCCCTGCAGCGCCAGCCCCACACCGGCCTTCCAGATAAGTCCAATAACGCTGAACAGCGACGGACGTTCGCCCGCCAGCGCCGCGACCTTGCGCACCGAGCCGTTAAACGCCCAGGCCAACAGCGGCAGCATCATCGTCACCCCAGCCAACACCGCAAAACCGTAGCGGTTGTTGATATACAGCCCAAGTGGTGCCCCTGCGGCCAGCGCGCCAAATATCGCCATTCCGTTCCAGGACATCACCTTACCGGACTGCTTTGGCCCCACCAGCCCCATCCCCCATGTCAGGGTACCGGTTAACAACTGGCTTTCACCAAAACCCAGGATCAAGCGCCCGACGATCAGCAGGCCAAATTTGACCATCGCATCCACCGGCAGCAGCGCCGCACCAAGCCAGGCGGCCCCGGCAAACGCGCAGGCGGCCATCCCCTGCAGCGCCGAGCGTTTACCGCCATACTGATCAGCCAATCGTCCGGCGTAGCCACGCGTCAGAACGGTAGCAAAGAACTGAATGCCCACGGCAATGCCCACCATCGTGTTGCCGTAGCCCAATTCCTGATGCACAAATAGCGGAATGACCGGCAGCGGAATGCCGACGGTGAGATAGGTCAGAAACACCGCAAACGCGATGCGAAATAACGACCCGTTCGAAGAAGATGTTGGTTCACTTTGAGTTACTGCTGTCATGCTTTACTCCAGAATGCTGAGTAAGGCGAGGTGCTGTAGCCACGCCCCCTCTACCTGATCATCAGGATTAAGGTGCGTTGGTTGACGTTGAACGCTTACGCATTATCGTGATGATAATGTTGAGCCGCGAGTTTGCCTGTTCTTTCCGTCCGTTGTCAACGCATAAAAAAAAGGAGCCCCGGGGGCTCCTTTTTCCATTCAATGTGAAATTACAGCTTACGCATCACCAGGGTGGCGTTGGTGCCGCCGAAGCCAAAGCTGTTGGACATGACGGTAGTCAGTTCACGCTCGGTCGGTTCGGTCACGATGTTCAGACCAGCGGCCTGCTCGTCCATCTCATCGATGTTAATGCTTGGCGCGATAAAGCCGTGTTCCAGCATCAGCAGAGAGTAGATAGCTTCCTGTACGCCAGCGGCGCCCAGAGAGTGGCCGGTCATGGCTTTGGTTGCAGAAATTGCCGGGCTGTTGTCGCCAAACACTTCCTGAATAGCGCCCAGTTCTTTCACGTCACCTACCGGGGTAGAAGTGCCGTGGGAGTTCAGGTAGTCGATTGGGGTATCAACGCCGTGCATTGCCATCTTCATGCAGCGCACTGCACCTTCACCGGATGGAGCAACCATATCTGCGCCATCGGAGGTTGCACCGTAGCCAACGATTTCTGCATAGATATGCGCACCGCGCGCCAGCGCGTGTTCCAGTTCTTCAACCACAACCATACCGCCGCCGCCAGCGATGATGAAACCATCACGGTGTGCGTCATAGGTACGGGATGCTTTTTCTGGCGTGTCGTTGTATTTGGTGGACAGTGCGCCCATCGCGTCGAACTCACAGGCCATTTCCCAGCCCAGCTCTTCGCCGCCGCCAGCAAAAACGATGTCCTGTTTGCCCAGCTGAATCTGTTCAACCGCGTTGCCGATGCAGTGTGCGGAGGTTGCACACGCGGAGCTGATGGAGTAGTTCACACCGTGAATTTTGAACGGCGTTGCCAGGCACGCGGAAACCGCAGAGCCCATCGCTTTGGTTACCACATACGGGCCAACCGCTTTCAGGCCACGCGGGCTACGCATGGCGTCTGCACCGAATACCTGCGCTTTCGAAGAGCCGCCGGAACCGGCAATCAGGCCCACACGCGGGTTGTTCTGGTAATCTTCTGCCTTCAGGCCGGAGTCTTCAACCGCCTGCTGCATAGAGAGATAAGCGTAGATAGAGGCATCGTTCATGAAACGGACCACTTTGCGATCGATAAGACCCGTGGTGTCCAGTTTGACGTTACCCCATACGTGGCTACGCATACCAGAATCTTTGAACTCTTGAGAGAAAGTGATCCCCGAGCGTCCTTCACGCAGGGATGCCAGGACTTCCTGCTGGTTGCTACCGATGCTGGAAACGATACCCAGGCCAGTAATCACTGCACGTTTCATTCAATACCTCTGTAAGTCATCACTATTTTAAAGTTTCGAGTCGCAAGATAGCGTACACTTGTACGCCGAACAAGTCCGATCAGCAATTTTATGCAGAAATTTGCGCCTGCGGGCACGCATCGTTAAGATCGGCAGACTCCTTGCCGCGCGAGTAACTTACGTGAAACATAACGCCATACAATCCGCCAACCTCGAATTTAACAGTGAGGGTACACCTGTTTCCCGAGATTTTGACGACGTCTATTTCTCCAACGACAACGGTCTGGAAGAGACCCGCTACGTTTTCCTCGGCGGTAACCAGATAGAGGTACGTTTCCCCCAACATCCGCATCCGCTTTTTGTGGTAGCGGAAAGCGGCTTTGGCACCGGCCTCAATTTCCTGACGCTGTGGCAGGCCTTCGACGCATTCCGCCGTCAGCATCCCGATGCTACGCTACAAAGATTACATTTCGTCAGTTTTGAAAAGTACCCACTGAAAGCCGAAGACCTGCGTCTGGCCCACCAGCACTGGCCAGAACTGGCAACCTGGGCCGAGCAGCTTCAGGCGCAGTGGCCTCTGCCGCTGGCGGGCTGTCACCGCCTGTTGCTTGATGACGGTCGCGTGACGCTGGATCTGTGGTTCGGCGACATCAATGCGCTCACGGATACCCTCGACGACAGCTTTAACCAGCAGGTTGACGCTTGGTTCCTCGACGGCTTTGCGCCATCGAAAAACCCGGACATGTGGACGCCGACGCTGTTTGCCGCCATGGCGCGTACCGCGCGGCCGGGCGGCACGCTCGCGACCTTTACCTCCGCAGGCTTTGTGCGTCGCGGGCTACAGGAAGCGGGCTTTACTATGCGTAAAAGCAAAGGCTTTGGGCGCAAGCGTGAAATGCTGATCGGTGAAATGCGTGAGCCGCTGCCGAATGCTGCGCGCGCGCCGTGGTTTGCCCGCACCGGCAGCCAAGTACGCGAAGCCACTATTATCGGCGGCGGCATCGCCAGCGCCCTGCTCTCGCTGGCGCTGTTGCGCCGCGGCTGGTCGGTCACGCTGTATTGCGCAGACGATGAGCCGGCTCAGGGAGCCTCCGGCAATCGCCAGGGCGCGCTTTATCCACTGCTGAGCGCGCATGATGCCGCGCTGGCGCAGTTCTTCCCGGCGGCGTTTCTGTATGCTCGCCGGCTGTACGATGCGCTGCCAGTGGCTTTCGATCATCAGTGGTGCGGCGTCACGCAACTGGGGTGGGATGAAAAAAGCGCGCAGAAAATTGCCCAAATGCTGACGCTCGACCTTCCCGCCGATATCGCGCGAGCGGTCAGCGCGCAGGCCGTGCGGGACAGCATCGGCCTGGAGACCGGCTGCGGAGGCATTCAGTATCCGCTCGGCGGCTGGCTTTGCCCGGCTCAGCTCACCGCTGGCGCTTTGGCGCTGGCCCGCCAGCAGGGGCTTAACGCCCACTTTGGCAAAACGCTCAGCGCATTGGCCCGTGAGGAATCCGGCTGGCAGCTGACGTTTAGCGACGGACAAACGGCCACCGCCCCCTGCGTGGTGCTGGCAAACGGTCACAATATCAATCAATTTACGCAAACCGAGACGCTTCCGGTGTACGCCGTCGGCGGCCAAGTGAGCCATATCCCAACCAGCGACAGCCTGGCGAAACTGAACCAGGTCTTGTGCTATGACGGCTACCTGACCCCGCAGAACCCGCAGAATCAGCAGCACTGCATTGGCGCCAGCTATCATCGCGGAGCGCGAGAAATGGCATTTAATGCTGAAGACCAGCAGCATAATCGTCAGCGCTTGATTGACTGCTTCCCGCAGGAAACATGGCCGCTGGAGGTCGACGTTAGCGCTAACGACGCCCGCTGTGGCGTTCGCTGTGCCACGCGCGATCATCTGCCGATGGTCGGTAACGTGCCGGACTACGCCGCCACGCTCGCTGAATATGCCACGCTGCACGAAAGTCCGGAAACGGCGATTTCGGCCCCGGTGTATCCTGAGCTGTTTATGCTGGGGGGGCTGGGGTCGCGCGGGCTGTGTACTGCGCCGTTAAGCGCCGAAGTGCTGGCAGCACAGATGAGCAATGAACCGCTGCCGCTTGACGCGACTACGCTGGCGGGGCTCAATCCAAACCGATTATGGGTGCGAAAACTGCTGAAGGGAAAAGCGGTAAAATAACGCAGAACGTTTGCCCGGCAGCGATACCGGGCAAATGCGCTTAGCGGGCGGCCTGCTGGTACAGGTTGTCCCACATGGCTTTGACCAGCGCCTGGTCGCGCGGCGTCAGTTCACCGGCACCAATCGCCGTTTCCAGGCTCTGCGTCACGTTGCGATACAGGGCATCGGCAGAATGCGCTTCGCTTTCTTCAAGCTCGGCAACCGCCAGCGTCAGGTGGCCGCGCAGATAACCGCTGGCAAACAGCTCATCATCGCTGGCGTGCTCCACCATCTCATCAATTAACGCCAGAATGCGTGCTTCAAACTCCGCGATCATCTTCTTTCCTCTTTCTGTAACATGGCTTAGAGATCCTCAGGCCATGGGAAGTGTTCCGCCGTTAGGGTCGGCGTCTGATAATAATCTTGTAATGCCTTGATAAATTTTGCCGGACGCGGCGGGATGCCCTCTTTCAGATAGGTCATGACCTGCGCATGCACGCGTCGCTGAAACACGATGCGGTCCGGCTCGAAATCGCCTTCCAGGTTGTCGCAGCTGACGTTAAACCGAAAGCCCGCCGCCACGCAAAACAGCCAGTCAAACGCCTGCGGTTTCACTTCGACGTCTTCAAACTGCCCTTGAGTCTCGGCGTCGCGCCCGTCCGGACAGTACCAGTAGCCAAAATCGACCTGCTCGCGGCGCGCCTTCCCGGCGATGCACCAGTGGGAAATTTCGTGCAGCGCGCTGGCAAAAAAGCCGTGGGCGAAAACGATACGGTTGTAAGGAACCTCGTCGTCTGCCGGAAGATAGATGGGTTCATCATCGCCTTTAATCAGACGAGTATTAAACTCATCGGCGAAGCAGCTATCAAAGAGCGTTACCAGCTGCTGGTAATCATGCGTTTTGGTCATTAATGCATCCCTAACCACTGAAGGATTTCCTGTCCATGGCTGTCATAGAGCAGCTTGGCGCTCATCACCGCGGAGACCACGACGATCATCGGGCGGATCAGCGCTTGCCCCTTACTCAACACTAAGCGCGAGCCCATGCGCGCGCCAAAAAACTGGCCAATCATCATCACAAAGCCGGTCGCCCAGATAACTTTGCCGCCAATGATAAACAGCAAAAGACCACCGACGTTCGAGGTCGCGTTCAACACCTTGGCGTGCGCGGTGGATTTGGCAAGGTTAAAGCCCATCAACGTCACAAACGCCAGCGCATAAAACGAACCCGCACCGGGGCCGAAGAAGCCATCGTAAAAGCCTACGCAGCCGCCAGCAACCAGCGCAAACGGCAGGCCGTACAGACGGCGCTGACGATCGGCTTCACCCAGCTTTGGCATCAGCAGAAAGTAAAGACCAATGCTGATAACCAGAATGGGCAGGATCTGGCGCAGAATATCGGACTGCACGTGCTGCACCAGCAGCGCACCGGTCATTGAGCCAATGAAGGTCATCAGGATATTCAGCTTCTGATCGGCCAGATTCACCACTTTGCGGCGCACAAAATAGAGCGATGCGGAGAGTGAGCCGCCGCAGGCCTGTAATTTGTTGGTTGCCAGCGCCTGCGCGGGCGGCATGCCCGCTGCCATCAGCGCCGGGACGGTCAGCAAACCGCCGCCGCCGGCCAGTGAATCAATAAAGCCAGCCAGAATGGCAATAAAGAACAGCGCCACCAGCATGAGCGGCTCGACCATAAATAACGCGGAAAAACTGTCCATCAGAGTACGTGTTCATCCAGTAGCGCCTGGCAGGAAGGCGGCAACGGTGGAGGCGTCTTCTTCACAGGTTTGGTGGTGCCAGGTTTTGGCGGTTCGAACCAGCTTTGCAGCTCAGCGCCGCAGCCGTCACCCGCAGGCGGCGGCGCCTGCTCTTCACATTCTAAGCTGTTAGCCGGGCACTTCAGCCGCACGTGCATATGCGCACGGTGCTGGAACCACGGGCGCACTTTATGCAACCAGTCGCGATCGTTGCCCGCTTCCAGGCACAGCTGCTGCTTGATGGCCGGGTTGACGAAAATTCGCGTCACGTCGCGGTCTTCCGCCGCCAGCTTAATCAGTTGGCCAATTTCCGGTTTCCACAGCGTCGGCACGACGCGCTTGCCGTCGGCGCTCACCAAATCCAGCGCCTGCGGTTTCAGCAGCTGTGCTGAACTCCAGCGCGTCTTCGGGAGCTGCAGGAAAATATCGACATCCAGACCACTCTGGTGGCTGGCGTGTCCGCCGTTAAAGCGCCCGCCTGCGGGCATACCCATATCGCCAATCAGCATCGTGCCCATACCCAGCTGCTGCACCTGGCCGCCAAGCCGCTGGATAAACTGCACCAGATCCGGGTGGCCAAAATAACGGCGCTGATCGGTACGCATCACCTGGTAGGTGTCAGACTGGAGCGGCAGCGCCTGCGCGCCGACGATACAGCCGTTGGCAAATGCCCCGATAGACTGGGCGCTGCCGGCGATAGGCTGAGTGATTTTCTGCCACGGCGTTGCCGCCAGCGAGGTGCCGCTGGCAAGCAGAGCCAGCAGCGCTATAACGGTTTTTTTCATGTTTACCAGCGTGGAATTGACGTTGTCACATCGGCGTTCTGCGCCCGTTGGCGCATAAAATGATCCATCAGGACAATAGCCAGCATCGCTTCGGCGATCGGCACAGCGCGGATGCCAACACAAGGATCGTGGCGACCTTTGGTGATCATCTCAACTTCCTCGCCAAAGCGGTCGATCGTCTTACCCGGCACGGTGATACTTGATGTCGGTTTCAGCGCAATATTGGCCACAATCTGTTGGCCGCTGCTGATGCCGCCCAAAATACCGCCCGCGTGGTTGCTCTGGAAACCGGCTTTGGTGATTTCATCGCGGTTTTCACTGCCGCGCAGTTTCACCACCTCAAAGCCATCGCCAATCTCTACGCCTTTTACCGCGTTGATGCTCATCAGCGCATGGGCAATATCGGCGTCCAGGCGATCGAATACCGGTTCACCGAGACCCGGCGGGACGCCATCAGCCACGACGGTGACTTTAGCGCCAATTGAGTCGCCTTCTTTTTTGAGGCCGCGCATCAGCTCATCTAAGGCCTCAATTTTGTCCGGATCCGGGCAGAAGAACGGGTTTTGTTCAACCTGATCCCAGTCCTTAATCGCCAGCGGAATGTCGCCCATCTGAGTCAGACAGCCGCGAATAACGATACCAAACTTCTCGGCAAGGAATTTCTTGGCGATCGCCCCGGCGGCCACGCGCATCGCCGTTTCACGCGCAGAAGAACGCCCACCGCCGCGATAGTCGCGCAGCCCATATTTCTGCTCGTAGGTGTAGTCGGCATGCCCCGGGCGGAAAACGTCTTTAATCGCGCCGTAATCCTGAGAGCGCTGATCGGTGTTTTCAATCAGCAGGCCAATACTGGTGCCGGTGGTCACGCCTTCAAAGACACCGGAGAGGATTTTCACCTGATCCGGCTCGCGGCGTTGCGTGGTGTAGCGCGATGTCCCCGGGCGACGACGATCGAGGTCGTGCTGAAGATCGGCTTCGGTTAACGGAATGCCGGGCGGCACGCCGTCAACGATGCAGCCCAGCGCCAGGCCGTGCGACTCGCCAAAGGTGGTTACGCGAAAGAGTTGTCCAATTGTATTTCCTGCCATCACGACTCCGTTATCGTTGTTCTGCGTTATTGCGTGCTGGATAAATCAGTCTTTGTACTGCGCGAAATGATGCTGCGCGGCTTCAAGCTGCGCTTTAGTCAGCATAAAGACGCCGTCACCGCCGTTGTCAAACTCGAGCCAGGTGAACGGGACATCCGGATATTGGTCCATCAGATGTACCATGCTGTTACCCACTTCACAAATCAGAATGCCGTCGTCGGTGAGATAATCCGGCGCGCAGCCTAAGATACGACGGGTCAGGTGCAGGCCGTCCGAGCCGGAAGCCAGGCCCAGCTCCGGTTCATGGCGATACTCCGACGGCAGGTCAGACATATCTTCTTCATCAACGTAAGGCGGGTTGGTCACGATCAGATCGTATTGCAGCTGCGGCGCGTCACGGAACAGATCGGAGCGAATCGGCGTGACATGATGAATCATACCGTGCTCTTCGATGTTGTATTCGGTGACGGCCAGCGCGTCCACCGAAACATCAATCGCGTCGACTTCCGCTTCCGGGAAGGCATAGGCGCAGGCGATAGCAATGCAGCCGCTGCCGGTGCACATATCGAGAATATGCTGTGGACGATGATTAATCAGGCCGGCGAAGCGATTGTTAATCAGCTCACCAATCGGCGAACGCGGCACCAGAACGCGATCGTCAACGTAGAATTCGTGACCGCAGAACCAGGCTTTGTTCGTCAGGTAGGCGACCGGGATACGCTCGTTGACGCGGCGAATAACGCGCTCAACGATCAGCTGTTTTTCGCTGGTGGTCAGACGCGCATTGCGCATATCTTCCGGAATATCCAGCGGTAAATACAGGGTCGGCAGAACCAGTTGAACGGCCTCGTCCCACGGGTTGTCGGTGCCGTGCCCGTACCAGATTTCGGCCGCGCTAAAGCGGCTTACCGCCCAGCGCAGCATGTCCTGAATGGTGTGCAGCTCATTGACTGCTTCTTCAACAAAAATCTTATCCACGTTGTCCTCCAGGGCATGCGTCGGGGTAAATTCGGCGGCTAGTTTGCCATGAAGACGGCGATAAATCAGCATTCTTGCGTAGGGCGCGGGGAAAAAAGCGTTTTCGCTGCAGGAAGCACGCTGAAAAGGTAAACTAGGGGAAAAGGCGAATTTGAGAAGAATTGATGAAAAACAAAAACTCACTGAGCGAGGAGGATCAGGCACTCTTCCAGCAGCTGATGACCGGCACGCGTAAAATCAAGCAGGATACGATCGTTCATCGCCCGCAGCGTAAGAAAATCAGCGAAGTGCCACCAAAGCGGCTATTGCAGGAACAGGCGGACAATAGCCACTACTTTTCCGATGAGTTCCAGCCGTTGCTCAACACCAACGGTCCGGTGAAATACGTGCGCCAGGACGTCAGTCATTTTGAGCTGAAGAAGCTGCGCCGCGGCGACTACTCGCCGGAGCTGTTCCTCGATCTGCATGGGTTAACCCAAACGCAGGCCAAACAAGAGCTGGGCGCGCTGATTGCCGCCTGCCGCCGGGAGCATGTGTTCTGCGCCTGCGTCATGCACGGCCACGGTAAGCACATTCTCAAACAGCAAACGCCGCTCTGGCTGGCGCAGCACCCGCACGTTATGGCGTTCCATCAGGCATCGAAAGAGTACGGCGGTGACGCCGCGCTGCTGGTGCTGATTGAAGTGGAAGAGTGGCTGCCGCCGGAGCTGCCGTAAGACGCGATGTCGGCCGGATAAAGCAACGTCGCTATGCGGCGTTCTGCGCCCGGTTGCCTGATGGCGCTACGCTTATAAGGCCTACAGGCATCAGACCAACGGGGAGTCAGGCATTACCCGGCCAGTTAGCCGGGTAATCAGCGGTTAGATCGCTTTCGCCATTTTCAGATTGCACGGGCTCATTTGCCAGTTCAGGACGCCCTGTCCGTTTGCGTCGAGGGTGACGCAGGCAATGGCTGAGGTCGTGAACATCGGCGGGACTTCGCCAGGACACAGTTCGGCGACCAGATAACCGACCAGCGGCAGGTGGGAAATCACCAGTACCGATGATGTGCCTTCGTTCGCCAGAGCCTGGAGATAGGCGCTAACCAGACCGATATCACCGCACGGCGTTAGCTCGGGCAGAACATCCACTTCTTTTGGTAGGTTCATGCACTCCCCTACCACTTCCAGCGTCTGCTCCGCACGCAGATAAGGGCTCACCAGAACGCGACCGATATCCACTTTTTGGTCTTTCAACCAGGTTGCCATCTGACGAGATTCATCACAACCACAGCCGGTGAGAGGACGAACCGAGTCACTGGCTGCATCGAGGGCAGCGTCGCCGTGACGCATAATAAACACTTGCATATTGCACCGCTTTTGTTAACCAGAAGCACCAGCGTCACCCCGAAGGTGACGCGGTAGCCGGGCATTGTGCCTTATCCATTCACTGAATGAAACGCTGATTTTTACCTTACTGGCGTAAGTATAGTCAACATCTGTTTACAAAATAGCCAGAAACCTTGCGATTCATCAGGGTTCACTGACTTTGACATCAGCGCGTGGAATCCGTTTCATCACCAGGCCAAAAGGTCTCCCCGCGTTCCGCACGCTGCATCAGCGCATCGCACGGCATAAAGCGTGGGCCATACTGGCTGGCCAATCGTTGCAGTCGGGCAACCACTTCACCCGCCCCCAGTGAATCCATATAGCGGAGCGGGCCACCGAGGAACGGTGGGAAACCAATGCCAAATACTGCCCCAATGTCGCCGTCGCGCGCGCTGCGGACAATGTTCTCATCCACGCAGCGTGCCGCTTCGTTGAGCATCAGCATCACGCAGCGTTCGGCAATGTGTTCGGCCGAGCAGCGGGCGTTACGCGCCGACATGCCCGGCAAAGCGTAAACGGCAGTATCAACTTGTTTCTTGCTTGTACGCCCTTTTGCGGCATAAAGATAGAAACCCCGGCCATTTTTTCTGCCTTTGCGATCGTCATTCAAAATTGCCTGAATCAGCGTTGCAGGCGCGCTAAAACGTTCCCCGTAGGCCGCTTCCAGCACCGGAAGAATTTTGGTGCCGGTATCAATGCCTACTTCATCCAGCAACTGAATCGGCCCGACCGGGAATCCAAATTTAACCAACGCATTATCAATATGTTCCACGCGCTCGCCGTCGACCAGCATGCGCATGGCTTCGGCAATGTACGGCGCCAGAATGCGGTTAACGTAAAAACCGGCTTTATCCGCGACCACAATCGGCGTTTTTCCCTGTTTCTTCGCGAGCTTCACGGTAGTGGCAATCGTCTGCTCTGACGTGCCCACATGGGGGATAACCTCCACCAGCGGCATTTTTTCAACCGGGCTGAAAAAATGCAGACCGATCACCTGCTCAGGCCGCTGCGCATGGGCAGCAATATCGCCAATGGGCAAAGAAGAGGTATTAGACGCAAAAATGGTGTGCGGCGCGCAGTACTGTTCAATTTCGCCAACCATTTTTTGTTTGAGCGCAAGATCTTCAAATACCGCTTCAATCACCAGATCGCGATGAGCAAACCCTCGGTAGTCGGTACTGCCGGAAATCAACGCCAGCTGCGCATCTCGCTCGGCGGGTTTCATGTGACGACGGCGCACCTTTTGCTCCAGCTGATCCCAGCTGTACTTCAGCGCATGGTTAATACCGTTGGCGTTAATATCTTTGATTCGCACCGGTAGCTTACCTTTAATCGCCGTCACATAGGCAATACCACCGCCCATCAGGCCGCCGCCTAATACGCCGACCGAACGCAGCGGGCCTGCCTCAACGCGAGCGCCGGGATCCTTTTTAATATCGGTGCTGGCAAAGAAAATGCTGCGCAGTGCGCGCGACTGCGGCGTCATCGCCAGTTCGCCAAAGGCACGGGCTTCGGCTTCGTAGCCGCTGCTGGCGCCATGGGCCAGACCGGTTTCAATAACCTGCAAAATTTTATCCGCCGCCGGATAGTTGCCCTGCGTTTTCTGTGCCGTTTTCTTTGCCGCCATGCTGAACAGCAGGTGACGACCCAGTGGCCCCGCCAGAATACGCTCGCGCACCGGCAGGCGGCGATGTTCATGGCGCGCTTTACGCACATATTCAGCGGCGGCGTCCAGCAGAATCGAGTGCGGAACCACTTCATCCACCAGCCCTGCTTTCAAGGCCTGACGGGCGCGCAGCTGTTTTCCGGTCAGGATCATGTCCAGCGCAGTACTGACGCCAATCAGGCGCGGCAAACGCTGAGTACCGCCCGATCCCGGCAGCAGGCCGAGCTGAACTTCCGGCAGGCCGAGCACCGTACGGCTGTCGTCGGAGCAGATGCGCGCATGGCAGGCCAGCGCCAGCTCCAGGCCGCCGCCAAGGCAGGCACCGTGGATGGCCGCGACCACCGGGACTGATAGCCCCTGAATTTCCGCCATCACCTGTTGCCCCTGACGCGCCAGCGATTCGGCTTCCTGCGCGCTTTTGCAGCGACCAATCATGTTAATGTCGGCCCCGGCGATAAAGTTATCGGGCTTCGCAGAGATAAACACCACGCCCTGCAGCGCTTTGTTATCGCGAATTTGCCGGAGGATAGCGCGCACCTGGCCGCCAAACTCGGCTTTCAGGGTGTTCATCTTTTCATCAGGCACATCAATCGTCACCACCGCCACGTTGTCCGGGCGCACGGTAAAGGTAAATGCGGATTTCATCGCTTCCATTATTCAGCCTCCAGTACCATCGCTGCACCTAATCCTCCCGCCGCACAGGCGGTCACCAGCCCAAAGCCGCCGCCGCGACGGCGCAGTTCATGGAGCGTTTGGGTTATCATGCGCGCACCGGTTGCGGCAAACGGATGGCCGTAGGCGATAGATCCCCCCAGCACGTTGAATTTGCTCTCCTCCACTTCGCCGGTGGCCTGGCTGCGGCCCAGCACCTCGCGAGCGAATTTATCGCTCGCCAGACATTGAATATTGGCCAGCGTCTGCGCGGCAAATGCTTCATGCATATCGATAAGCGTCAGGTCGGCGAACGTTAGCCCGGCGCGATCGAGCGCCAGCGGCGTTGACCAGGCCGGGCCCAGCAGCATGTCCTGCCAGACGTCAATGGCGGTAAAGGCGTAGCTACGCAGATAGCCCAGCGGCGTCAGCCCCAGTTCTTTGGCGCGGGATTCGGTCATCAAGATAACCGCCGCTGCACCGTCGGTCAGCGGCGTACTGTTAGCCGCCGTAACGGTGCCGTGCTGACGGTCAAATGCCGGACGCAGTTTGGCGTAGTCCGCCAGCGTAGAGTTCGCGCGGATATTGTTGTCCTGCTCAAGTGGATTACGGTACGGCGGCGCGTAGGCCGTCATCACCTCGTCGTTCAATTTGCCCGCCGCCCAGGCCTGAGCCGCCAGCAGATGCGAGCGGTTTGCCAGCGCATCCTGCTGTTCGCGCGTAATACCGTAGGTTTTTGCCATCTGCTCGGCGGTGTCCCCCATGCGCAGCCCAGTAGAATACTCGGCTACCGCTGGCGGCACCGGCATCAGGTCGCGCAGACGCAGACGGGAAAAGAGCTTCAGCTTTTGCCCCAGCGTGCGGGCTTTGTTGGCATCCACCAGGGTACGCGCCAGCTTTTTGCTGACGCCAATCGGCAGTACGGAAGAGGAGTCGGCGCCGCCGGCGATGCCCGCACGAATCGTGCCTGCCATCAGACTTTCGGCGACGTTAGCAACGGCCTGGAAACTGGTGGCGCAGGCGCGGCTGACGCTGTACGCGTCAGTATGCACGTTCATGCCAGTACCCAGCACAATTTCACGGGCAATGTTGGGGGCGGCCGGCATCTGGACCACCTGACCGAACACCAGTTGTTCAATTAACTCGGGGGGAATTTCGCTACGTGCCAGCATTTCGCCCACCACCATTTTACCTAAATCAACGGCGGGAACGCCGTGATAGGCGGTAGCCTGACGGGCAAACGGGGTACGTAACCCACTGACAATAGCAATGCGATCGCCCTGGCGGGTGATAAGCGGTAACGCCTGACTCATAACTCTCCCCTGTTATCGGAAATCGACCAAGTGGTCTGACCTGATAACATTCTTAACTAATTTTTTACACTTAGCCAATCGGAGAGAGGAAAAATTGCGAGCTAAAACACACTGAGCGATAAAGAAAACGCCCCCGCAGCGTGAGCAACGAGGGCGTGAGCAGAAAGGTCATTCGCCTGGGGCGATTAACGCAGGCCCAGCTGGAAAATCAGGGTTTCGGCTTCACAAGCGAAGACAAAGTCGATATCCAGCTGCACGCCGCCTTCAACGTCTTTGAAGTTTGCGGTAATTTTGCACGGCTCGGACTCAACGCCGCGCGCTTTTTCCGTCAGCGCTGCCAGGGTTTCTTCTGCATCAGCGCGGTTAGCAAAAACGCGGCTGTAAGATGCGGTGCAGTCGGAGTTGTCCATGATGGTACCAACGTCCATGCAGCAGCAAACCGGGGTTTCATCAGCACTACATTTACTCATTGTAGATTTCCTCTGTTTTGCGCACTCAAGGTGCCAGATAAACGATGTGCTTATTTTACGCCCGCCCGTTGCACGCCTCCAGTCGATAATGTGACGAAAGCCGATAAGTGACCGAAATCACAATTAAAAATGATCTAAAACAAATTTCTCACTTCTCCGCCTTTGACCATCCCCGCATTTTTGCCAACCAGATCTCGTTTCAAACAACATCTTAGAAAAAATTAATAAACAATATTGCAACATACCAGCTGGTCAGACCTATACTCTCGTCACTGGTCTGATTTCTCTGTCGTAGTCCAGCCCCTACACTTCGCGCTTCTGTTACTACATGTAACATTGTTTGTATAAAAATAACTCAATGAGGTTATGGTCATGAGCCAGAAAACCCGTTACACGAAGTCTGCTCTTGCTGTCGCAGTGGCACTTGTTTCAACCCAAGCCTGGTCAGCGGGCTTCCAGCTTAATGAATTTTCGTCTTCTGGTCTGGGCCGTGCCTATTCTGGTGAAGGCGCTATCGCCGACGATGCGGGCAACGCCAGCCGTAACCCGGCGCTGATTATGATGTTCGATCGCCCTGCATTTTCTGCCGGTGCGGTTTACATCGATCCTGACGTCAATATTACCGGCAAGTCTCCGGCCACCGGCCGCAGTACCGATGCCGATAACATTGCACCGACCGCGTGGGTTCCTAACGCGCACTTTGTCATGCCGATTAACGAACAGTTTGGTTGGGGTGCGTCTGTTACCTCCAACTACGGCCTGGCAACGGAATTCAACAATAACTACGCGGCCGGCATGTACGGCGGTAAAACCGACCTGCAGACCGTTAACCTGAACCTGAGCGGCGCATACCGTCTGAGCAGCAACTGGAGCTTCGGCCTGGGCTTTGACGCCGTCTATGCGAAAGCCAAAATTGAGCGTTATGCTGGCGAAACCAGCCTGATGTTCCCTGGCGCGACCGGGAAAGCGGTCGGCATTACCGGCGCTGACTCGCAGGTTGCGCATCTGAAAGGCGATGAGTGGGGCTATGGCTGGAACGCGGGTATCCTGTACGAACTGGATAAAAACAACCGTTGGGGCCTGACCTACCGCTCTGAAGTCAAAATTGACTTCGACGGCGACTACAAGAGCTCCATCACCACCCGCGGTAACCAGCTCTTCGCCGCTCGCGGCATTACCGGTCTGCCTTACGGCACCGACGGCAGAACCATCGGCGGTTCTCTGACGCTGAACCTGCCAGAAATGTGGGAAATTTCCGGTTATAACCGCATCGCGCCACAGTGGGCTATCCACTACAGCATGGCTTACACCAGCTGGAGTCAATTCCAGGAGCTGAAAGCCACCGGTTCTAACGGTCAGGAACTGTTCTATAAAGACGAGAGCTTTAAAGACGCCTACCGTATCGCACTGGGTACGACCTATTACTACGACAAGAACTGGACCTTCCGTACCGGTATTGCGTTTGATGATAGCCCGGTTCCGGCCAACCATCGCTCAATCTCCATTCCGGACCAGGACCGTTTCTGGCTGAGCGCCGGTACCACCTATGCGTTTAACGACGATGCTTCCATCGACGTGGGCGCTTCTTACATGCACGGCCAGAGCGTTACCGTGCAGGAAGGCAACTACACCTTCAAATCTGAAGGTAAAGCCTGGCTGTTCGGTACCAACTTCAACTATCGCTTCTGATAGCTTGTCGGCAATAAAAAGGGGGGAACATCGGTTCCCCCCTTTTTATTGCCATCGATTCGTTACTCAGAATCGATATCTTTTAAATCGTCCTGAATCGCCTGCGCGTTCGGGTTTTCCGCTGGCTTCAGCTTGCCGCCGTTGGCGATAAAGTCGTGCTGCTGGAAGTAGGCTTCACGCACCATAATGTACGGATCGGAAGACTGACGCAGCAGGCCATCGGAGTCGAGGAGCTGCGCGCGCGTTTCCACCCCTTCGACCATCCACTTGCCGATAGACATCGGCCAGGTCAGCCATGAGAGCACTGGATAGGTCGTATCGACCATATCGCCGCCGTCGTCACGCAGCGTAAAGCTGCCGTAGAACGGAAGCTGCAGATACGGGCCATAGCCTACGCCGTAGCTCCCCAGCGTACTGCCGAAACGGTGCGGTTGAACACGCTGCAGTTTCGGGTTTGCAATACCGGCAACATCAATAAAGCCGCCCATACCGAGAAGGGTGTTCAGGAAGAATCGGGTGAAGTGGACCATCCCCTGGTACGGGTCGCCCTGCAGGAAGGAGTTGACCATGATGGCAGGCTCTTCCAGGTTACTGGTGAAGTTACCCAGGCCATTACGCGCCGGCTGCGGAACATAGTCGCGCCACGCCACGGCCACCGGACGCACAACGTACGGATCCAGCACATTAAAGTTGAAGCTGTACATGGTACGGTTAAAACCTTCAAACGGGTCAGAGCGCCCCTGCTGTTCAGTACTGGAACTTGCACAGCCCACCAGCAGTGTTGTTCCGAGCGCAAGCGCCGACAGGCGAAGCTTCATAAATATCTCCCTGGTGATTATGGCCATCACTGATTGCCATCCATGACGGAACCTGGTCGTGTCCGCCTGTTTAGGTGTAAGTGATTGTAACAGCACGCCGACAATGTCTGTATAGCCAATTTCGTTGATCTGATCATAGCCTGGTAAACACCACACTGCGGCGCCTATATTCTAACGGCCCCAAAAAAACAAATATTACCATTTTTGCACTTTCAGAATATATCTACCTCACCGCCTACCGATAGCCGCTACGCTTTAGCGATACCCTTCTTTTTCAGGATCGCCATGATGGATGACCTCAAAGTAGAAAGCGAAGAAAAGCTGAGCGGAGAAAAAATCGAAGTGGATGAGGAACGCCTTCCCTCCCGCGCCATGGCGATTCATGAGCACATTCGTCAGGAAGGCGAAAAAGAGCTGGAGCGTGATGCCATGGCGCTGCTGTGGTCGGCCATTGCCGCCGGTTTGTCGATGGGCGCATCGCTGCTGGCAAAGGGGATTTTCCACGTTGAACTGACGGGCGTGCCGGGCGGTTTTTTACTCGAGAACCTCGGCTATACCTTCGGCTTTATTATCGTAATTATGGCGCGCCAGCAGTTGTTTACCGAAAACACTGTTACCGCCGTATTGCCGGTGATGCAAAACCTGACAATGGGCAATATCGGCCTGCTGCTGCGCCTTTGGGGCGTGGTGCTGCTCGGCAACCTTATTGGTACCGCCGTCGCCGCGTGGGCATTTGAATATATGCCCATATTTAATGAAGAGACGCGCGATGCTTTTATCAAGATTGGCCTGGATGTCATGAAAAACAGCCCGACGGAAATGTTTGCTAATGCGATTATTTCCGGCTGGCTCATTGCCACAATGGTATGGATGTTCCCGGCCGCCGGCGCGGCTAAAATCGTGGTGATTATCCTGATGACCTGGCTTATCGCGCTCGGCGATACCACCCACATAGTGGTCGGTTCCGTAGAAATACTCTATCTGGTATTCAACGGTACACTGCACTGGAGCGACTTTTTCTGGCCTTTCGCCCTCCCCACGCTGGCGGGCAATATCGTTGGCGGCACGTTTATCTTTGCTCTCATGAGCCACGCGCAAATTCGCAACGACATGAGCACCAAACGCAAGCAAGAGGCGCGGTTACGGTCGATGCATGACGCCAAAGAACACAAACATGAGGAAAAACAGCACTAAATGGCGACTGTTTAACCAGTCAGGCGGCACCGCACTTACCCCAGCGGGCAAAAAACGCTATACTCGTGCCGCTTCGTCCCCTTAGTTAAATGGATATAACGAGCCCCTCCTAAGGGCTAGTTGCAGGTTCGATTCCTGCAGGGGACACCATCGCCCCTCTTCAAAAATCCGCCGATCTGCGCAATGAATATCCAACTCAATCCACAAAAGCGCCGATTCGCCTTTGTGCCTGAACGCTGTTAGCGATGTGCGATTACCCAATCTCAGGCAAACAGCGTTCCACGCCATAGCATATATAGAGAAAAAGAAGGAAGGATGGCGGGACGTGGGAGAGATCGGCGGCAACACGGTTAATCGCTGCGCAATGCGGTATGACGATGAGGCCGGTATGCCCTAAAAATGAGAGATTACCGCCAGTGCCTGGCCAATACGTTCGGCAGCACGGAAATGCCCAGGCTCTGCGCGGTTATCCAGCCCATCCGCCAACGTCAGGCGGCGGTCAGGACACCGATGAGCAATCTGAACAATAGATAAAAATATCCTCATTAATATCATCAACCCTTCCGGTATCGGCACTTAATATCTGGTCAATATGAAATCGGTCGCTATTGTGAGAGGCTTTATGTCGGGAGCTTATCAGGGCAAATTCTTTATACTTGTTGATGATGATAAAGCTTCGTTTGCCTTTGTGGCTTTCAGGGAAAATTTCCCCATCAACCCCATTTTTTAAAAGATATGCAACATTATTAGCGCCAACGGGCAACGGCGTGATATCGCATTGAATTTTATCATTATCGTTGCCAATCAACCGTCTCGTTTTTTCCGCGAGAATAAAATCAATTGTTATTTTTGTTACACGATTTAATGAAAGATGATGAATAGCCATATGTCAAACCCTCTCCAGTGAGGCACCGTAAGAGTATATACCTGTTGATATAAAATACCTATTTCTCGTCAGATATCACCGGCCAACAAGGCACTACCTGAAATTAATAGGCACTAATTAAGACATAGTGAAAACGAATTTCCTGTATGTCGTAAAATGTGGCCGCATCTATTTAACACGTCTCAAACAAGTATTTATATTTTCATACAAAAGCGTTGCCATAAAAACGCAGGACCAGGGATCAACGCCTATCCCATCGCCTTTACCCGCTGCCGGAGCCTCACCTCAATGGCACTCTCCGGCAGCCGTATTGTTACAGCGAATCAAACTGATAGCTGACCGATAGCCCAACGCCATAGTTACGGCCCGGTGCCGGTTCATAATAGCGTCCGTTGCTCTCGTTGACGATAACAGAGCCGACGTAGCGCTTATCAAACAGGTTATCAACGCGCGTATAGAGGTCAACGGTCCAGTTATCTAGCACATATTTATAGCCGGTATTCAGTGCCGTCACCGTATAGGCTGGCGCCTGCTCGCTATTGGCATCGTTGACCTGAATATCGCTCATATAGCGGACTTCAGCGCCAGCGTACCATCCCTCTTCCGGCACCCAGCCAAAGGAGGCATAGGCGCTATTACGTGCAATCCCCGGGATCCGATTGCCGCTCTGAATAGCATCGCCGGCGTTTTCACGGTAGGTCGCATCCAGCAGCGTCCACGCCAGTTTGGCGCGCCAGGCGGGCGCAAATTGCTGATCCCATCCCAGTTCGACCCCGCGGCGGCGCGTCTTGCCCGCGTTCTGATAGGACGTACGGCCATTGTCGCTGGCGGCAACGACAATTTCATTTTTCGTGTCCGTATTGAAGACGCTCAGGCTCGCCATCCCGGTGCCCACCTGCCATTTACTGCCTGCTTCAACGGTGGTGTTAGTGGCCGGTTGCAGAGCAAAGTTAAGCCCGGACTGACCATCGGGACGATAGGACAGCTCGTTAATGGTCGGCGTTTCAAACCCCCTCCCGGCAGAGAGGTAAACGTTCCACTGCGGCGTCATGGCATACTTCAGCGCTGCCGCCGGAAGCCACTTGTGATAGCTCGCTTCGCCGCTATCATCACCATTTTTACCTACGACATAACGATCGTTGGAATCAAACCATACCGAGCTATAGCGCGCCCCGGCGTCCAGCCCCAGGGCTGAGGTGAGCTGCCAGTGCGTTTGAATGTAGGGATCGAGGTTCCACATCAGGTTACGTTCGTTACGTCGCATATCACCTTTGGTGCCGAGATCGTAAACGCCGTTCTGATAAACAAAGTTCTCATAGCCTTTGCGCTGTTCGGTCATCGTCTCGTAATCAAGGCCGGTGGTGATGGCGTAAGGGATAAAACCGCTGTCATCGTGGTGTGTCCAGCGCGTATCAATCCCCTGATACCGACGCGTCAGGTCGATGACCCCGCCGGGGTGAGATTCGCTGCGCTGCTGAACGAAATAGGGAATAGACTGATACTGGACCGTTTCACGGATGCCAGCCCAGGTCATCACGCTAAGATCGTCGCGATCGCTGAGCCCCTGCTGATAGCGCAGGCCAGCCTGAGTCTGTTTGACCGTTTTGCGCGTACGGTACTGCTCACCACGCGGCGCCTGGGCTGGGTTGTCCTTCCATTCTGCGCGGGTTAATCCGCCCGGGTCGTCGGCGGTGATATCAACGCTGTTGAGTTGCAGCGTCAGGTTGCCGGTGTCGTTCAGCTTGACGCCCAGTTTCGCATTCAGCAAATTTTTATGCGCGGCGCTATTATCGCGAAAACCATGGGTCGAGAAGCGGCTGCTGGAAACCGTATAATTGACGTCGCCCGCCCGGGTACCATCGCCAGACGCGCCGCTCGCCTTAAGCCCGGTTCGCCAGCTACCAAAACTGCCGTAATAATTGCTGCTTTCAAGGGTCGTCGGCTGGCGGCCGGTTTCGGTTTCGACATTCACCACCCCGCCAGATGCGTTGCCATACAGCGCCGAAAACGGCCCTCGAAGTACGTCAACGTGTTCAATGGAGCCGATATCGATGTTGGATAATTGCCCTTGCCCGTCAGGCATGGTTGCCGGAATACCATCAACGTAGAGCCGCAGACCGCGAATACCGAAAGTCGAACGCGCGCCGAAGCCGCGGATGGACATCTGTAAATCCTGAGCAAAATTCTGTCGGTTTTGGATCTGCAGGCCGGGCACGTCGGCCAAACCCTCCGACAGGTTTATGCGCGGTGCGGCATGGCGCATATCATCACCGTAATCAACGGCGACGGCCGCCGGCGTATCCAGCGCGGACAGCCCTCCATCGGCTGCCGCACTGACGATCATGGTTTGTTCTCCAGCAGAGCTGGCGTCTGAAGAGGCCGTTTGCGCGTAGGCGCAGGAAACCGGGGCCAGGGCGACGGCGGTCGCCAGCCGGGAAAGCTGCAGAGTTAATTTCATGTAGACGTATTGCTATCGAAGGGAAAGGAAATCTGGCGAATACCCGCAGGGTATTCGCCAGTGAGTCGGTTACTTGCCGGTATATTCGAAGACGATAATCGAACCTGGATTGCTAAGGTTATGCGTCGGATGGTTAGACTCATCCATCACGTTACCGAAGTTATCGGTCGCCACGAAGAGCTTACGCGTATCCGGGCTGACGACGACCATGCGGTAGCGGTTAGCGGTGTGGAAGTATTTTGCCACATCACCCTGCACGTTTTTCTTATCGGCATTCAGCAGCACGCGATACAGCGAGCCATTTTTCATTGAGCTCACGATAAGCGAGTTGCGCCAGCTTTTAATCACGCCGTCCGCCGGGTAGTAAGTGACGCTGGACGGTGCGATAGTCGGCCAGCAAATATAGGCTGAATCGCCGCTGCAGCTGGCATCGCTGTAGCTGTAGCCCTGACGGACCGTGAAGAAAGTTTTGATCGGCGCTTTAAAGTCGTCGGCTTTCCATTCGGTTTCTTTCTGTACAGGAACCCCGGCTGGAATATGGTTCGGATCCCATTTCAGCGACGGGCAATTTTCTGCTTTGGAATAGTTCGCATAGACGTAAGCCTGATCGTCCTGGAAACCTGCAACTTGCGGCCAACCGTAGTTGCCGCCGGGCTCAAGGATATTCAGCTCATCATCCGATGAAGGCCCCTGCTCGGAGGAATAAAGCGTATTGCCAACGAAGACCAGTCCCTGCGGGTTACGGTGACCATAGGTAAACAGGTGACTTTTAATGCCGTGGATCACCGGGTTATCTTCCGGAATTGAGCCGTCAATATTCAGGCGCAACACTTTACCGGCATAAGCGGAATAGTCTTTATTTTTCAGCTCGGCTTCAGTCGGAATACGCTGGGCATCGATCGGTTTGCAGAAATTAGCGCCCTGATTATGTCCTTGTTCACCAATGGTGTAATAAAGTTTACCGTCAGGTCCAAAACGCAGGCGCCCACCGTTGTGATCGTTTCCTGCCGGGAAGCCGGCAAGAATTTCTTTTTCATTCCCCAGTTTTTGGGTTTTTTCGTCATATTCCAGACGGACAATTTTGGCGTGTTCCTGATCCCCGTCCATATAGGTATAAGCGGTATAGACGTAATTATTGCCGCCGGCTTTCATAAATTCAGGCGATAACGCCAGGCCGAGTACGCCTTCATGCTGCGGGCCAATATGCACACCGCTCAGCGTAATCGCGACTTTTTTCTCACCGGTTTTGGGGTTAATACGATCGATAGCAGCGGCTTTACGTTCAGTGACCCACAGGTAGCCATCCGGGCCCCATACCATATCCCACGGCGCATCAAGACCGCTGACCAGCACGTGTGCAGAGAAAGGTTCTGCCGTCTGGACTTCAGGATGTTTAGCTGAGTCGGCGTGCGTCGTTTTCGCTGCATAGGAAACGCCACACAGGGCAATGGATAACGCGACAGCCTGGCTAATGCGTTTTGTTCGAGTATTAAACATTATTCACTCCATACCATATGAAATAATCTCATCATTTCTGAGATTACCGGGATAGAACAACTATTGTCGTCTCGAAATATTTTGTCAAATTATGAAAAGTTTTCTTAAAAGTTATCGTAAGTAACATACTATGGGTAAAATTTAATTTAGCAAAAAACACTGTCAATAAACCCAGTGCTTTATCAATAAACTTAAGGCAAATTAAACCCTCTCACACAAAACCATAGATATTACCTATCATCATTTTATTCCACTCGATTTTTTTAATGAAGTTGTTTAATTTTTTTTGTGCTTCTTTCACGCATAAAAAATACCCAAAAATGAATATACTTACCACCAGGCAAAAAATCGGTGCTATTGTTTTACCTTTGTTTTAATCATTAACATTTTATCAATCTGTCATCTGATACTGAATCATAGCGGCCAACAGCCCTCCCCGCTCTTCTTTTGGCTAAAATTGCATCAGCCCCATCGAATAGTACTCAGCCTATTTCAAAATGCTCTGCCGTTTTGTTGAACAATATAATGACCGATGTAACTATTTTCAGTTTAATGCTAATCACGATAATTAATTGAAGATGATGTCTTCGTTTATGGTGTAACAAATAATTACCCAAAATCCTATAAATCACATAATAAAACCATGTTACTCTTACTCGCGTTAAAAACTTGCTGATATAAGTTTCCCCATCGGAGTTTTATTAAATGGATTTTGCCGTTAAAAGGATGTACATGCCGTTAATTGTTGCATGCTGCATTTTCACATTTTTAGTTTGCATGCTATTTATTCAGGCAGGCCATATTGTCAGCATAGAAAAAAAGCGTAAGGCGGAGTCCGTTCTGGATTATGCTGAAAGCATCCTGGATGAGGCCCGGTTGGCGGCACAAGAAATGTCCGGACTTGTAGAAAGTACTTGTACTGAGTTAATCAAAAATGAACTGGATAATATTGTTGCAGGCTACCCACATTTGCACTCGATGGTTATTACCGGCCCAAAAGGGATAAGGTGTTCCTCCCTGAGCGGTGAATTTCTACCCGACGCCGCCCACAGAAATACGGCAACTCAAGCCCTTGCTCTGCATACTTTCCATGATCCTGGAAATCGCCATACTCAACCCCTTCTGGTTAAAACATTCCACGGTCACAACGGCATGATATTAGATATCGCCATCAGCGGTATTTTTTTGAAAAATAATCTGAAAACGGATGCTTCAGGATATCCTCTGTATCTTCAGATTGGCGACATGCAGCTTAGCGCCAGCGGCGAGATTTTGCCGGTAAAATCCGTTGGCCACAGCCTGCATCACAGCTCCAGTAAAGAAAGCTCACTATCAATATTCTACAGTTCCGCGCTGGGGCTATCGCTGCTCAGCGCATTATTGATGTTTCCGTTTACGCTATCGGCATCTTTAATACTATCAATACTGTCGGGTTTGGCTTATTACCTGATTATAAAAAAGACAAATACTCCCGGAAATGACCTATTAGCCGCCATTAAAAATGGTGACATAAAAACGTTCTATCAGCCGATAGTCAATGCTGCTGACGGTGAGATTGTGGGTTTTGAAGCACTGTGCCGCTGGTATCACCCGTCAGAAGGTATTATTTCACCGAACCTCTTCATTCCCATGGCCGAAAAAAGCGGGCTGATCGTACGTTTAACGCAATATCAACTCAACCAGATTAGCCGCGATCTCATCACACTTTCGCCGGGCATGAACCGTCCTTTTCATATCAGCGTGAATTTTAGCCAACGCCACTGTGCCGCAGGTACCTTTATTCATGACTGTAAGGCTTTTATACGTAAGATCGCCACCTTCAAAGTAACGCTGATTATTGAAATTACCGAGCGCCATCCCATGCTATTCACCGATGTACAAATGAAAAAATTTGCATGGTTAAAACAAAATGGGGTCCAACTATCGCTGGATGATTTCGGCACCGGTTACTCTAATCTTGAGTATATTTCAGAATTGATACCCGATTATCTGAAAATAGACCGAATGTTCGTAAATTCTATCGGCAGCGGCAATACTGTTCTATTGGACTGCGTGACGGAAATGGTCGACAAGCTCGGTATTAAAGCGATTGCCGAAGGTGTAGAGAATATCAGTCAGGCAAGATATCTCCAGGACCGTGGCGTACAGTATCAGCAAGGTTATTATTGGTATCATCCGATGGATTTTACGACTTTATTGCAAACGCTCTCAGGAAAAACACGTCAACGGTAGACGCCTTCTCTGTGGTGACCCACCGCTGCCATCTTGCCGCCCTATCGGGCGGCAAGGCTGACCGCTTATTTTTGGATCAAATAGCGGATCGTCGGACCATCTTGCTGGATATCCAGCACGGTATAGCCATGGTTGCGAGCATCTAGCGGAATATTATTGATCGACTGCGGGCAGTCGCTGACAACTTCCAGAATCTCCCCTTTTTTCAACTGTGGCATCGCTTCCAGCGTTGCCACTGCCGGATACGGGCAGGGCTCACCCACCATATCAAGACGGTAATCCGGTACGATAGTACTCATGCATTCTCCTTCGTTACAACGCCCGTCGCCGTGCGCGTTAACTCACGCCGGAAGAAACGTTTCTCCCAGCCAATAATCAGCAGCAGAGCGGCCAGCAGCAGCGCGTAGGTGACCAGCAGACCGCCCAACGGGCCAAAGGTCGTCAGCAGGTTCACTTTATCCCAATGGGTGGCCAGCGATGGCGCAAGATCGTCCCAGAAATAGGCCAGAATTGTCGACCCGAGGACGTTGCCAAGCCCAACCCACCAGTAGTGCACCTGCCCTTCTACGGCCCGATACATCCAGCCGGTTTCACAGCCACCGGCCAGCACGATGCCGAAACCGAACAGCAGCCCGCCGATGACCGCATTCGGGCCCGCCCACATAATTTTCGGCGCAACGCCGAGCTGGACATAGCTAAAGATACCAATGACACTCGCCGCCATACCAAAGATGATCGCTTTTGCCATTTGGGTGCGGCCGGTGATCCACAGATCGCGGAAAGCAGAGGTAAAGCAAATTTGCGCACGTTCAATCAGCAGGCCAAACCCCACGCCAAACAGCATGGCCAGCCCAAGCTTCGGATGATCGAACGCGGTCAGCAGCGCCCAGCCCAACATGCCGATAAACACCAGCATTCCCAGACGAAAGCGGCGACGCGCGCGGTCAGGCTGCTGAGTGAGCGGTGAAGCCGCTGAGACTTTCTGAATATTGACCGGAATACGGAATAGCGGCAGCAGGGTAAAGCGCGCGCCGAACCACGAGCCAAGCGCGGTCGCCAGCGCAAAGAACCAGGCATGAAGCGAGAACTGCGGGATCCCGGTGAAGAAGGCTGCCAGATTACAGCCCATCGCCAGTCGCGCGCCAAAGCCGGCAATCATACCGCCAACAATGGCCTGAAAAATGCGAATACGGCTACGCGGCAAACGCAGCTTGACGTTATTGGCCCACAGCGCCGCCGCAAAACAGCCGCCGAACATGCCCATAATCATCATACCGTCAACGCGGGTTAACGGTGTTCCTTCAAGACCAATCAGCTTGTAATAACCCCAGGTTTCACTGTGAACGCCAACCAGCTGTAATAGCTGCCCGCCCCAACGCGTAAATTCGCCGGTGACGGCCCAGAATGTGCCGGTAATACCAAAATAGTAGGTTGAGAGAATCCCTGCGGCGATAACCGCCGGGACAGGCGACCAGAATTTGATCAGATATGCCTGTTTAAAGTGTTGCCATGTCATGAATGTGAGCCTCTGAACTCAGAAGGTATATTGTGCGCAGGTGGCGGCACAGAAGCGCTGAATTATAGCGGCTGTCGATGACAGAATAATTGAAAAAACAAGAAAAGGTCGATTCGATCAATTTGAAGAGATACGGGTGAAATAAGCCTTTATTTAAAAGGGTTTTTCACCCGTGCTGATGCGTATCGCCAGGGGCGTTTTTACGCGTACGCGCTACGGCTGGCCGCCTGCCATAATTCAACGCAGTTACGGCCACGTTTTTTAGCCTGATACAGCGCCTGATCGGCCTGTTGAATCAGACGTTCATAGTCAGGGTGGCCGGTAAACATCGCCGCACCGATCGACAAAGAGAGCGGAATATCATTGCCGTCGGGGGCAGCAATTTTTGTTTTTTCAACACGGCTACGAATACGCTCTGCGGTACGTAAAGTGTCAATCTGGGTCGCTTCCGTCAGCACGATAACAAACTCATCGCCGCCATAGCGGAAAACGTAATCGTTGCTGCGTACGTTGTCATAAAAGACCTGCGATACTTTGCGTAAAATCTCATCCCCCGTACTGTGCCCCCACGTATCATTGATTTGTTTAAACTTATCAACATCAATAACCAGTACCGACAGCGGAGTGCTAACGCGATTGGCGTGAGAGATTTCGCGCTTAAAAATAGTCGGCATAAAGCGCCGGTTCAGCAGCTTAGTTAATACGTCCACGCCAACTTCATGACGCGAGACTTCTTCAAACAGTTCGCGCAGCAGCGCGATGATTTGCGACACCGAGCTGCGCAGCTGCAATAAGAACTTATTGCGCTGGGCTTTATCATCGATAGGGGGGGTGGCGGCGTTAATCGCATGAATCACACCGTCAAAATCCTGCATCAGGCGCGCAATATGCCCGACTTCCGCAATACCGCTAAAATAGTGGCGGCCTTTATGATTAAACCACAGACCAAAATCCGACTGGTTCAACGGCAGGCTGTTCCCCAGGTCGGCATCCAGCACCACCTTGTAGATAATGTCGATTTCCCAGGCCAGCAGCGTCGCAATCTGCCGCTCTTTTTCTTCTTCGGCATTTTCCAGCAATGAGAACATGCGGTAATTCTCATCCTCTTTGGCCTGGCTGTTTTCGCTGAAGGAAAAGGTCCGCGACATGACTTCCATCGCCAGGTCGATGCTGTGAATCGAGAAATGATAAATCTGCAGCTTATCTGCCGAAGGCTGTGAACCGTGAATAATGACCGGATAGAGAATTTTCTTTAATACCCGAAAACCCATTTCAACTACTTCCACCGGAATACCAATGCGGGCATGCACTTCTGCCACCGCGTGCTGCATCTTCAGCAGGCGATCGATATCCGCCACTTCGCAGGACAGAACATCCACAATCCATTTTTCCAGCGCGCGTTTTAGCTGCCGCTCTACCTGCTCGTTACTCAGAAACTCTTCAGCATGAGGGTCGATCAGCACCGTTTTATAGAATTCGTCGCTCAGCGCCTGCGCGCTGTCTGCCGCGATCTCTGCCGCCTGCTGTCGAATGTGAGGTTCAGTTTGCTCAAGCAGCAATAGCCACTCGCTTTTCATTCTTTGTAGATACATCTGCACGGGCAACATCCTCACAATATAAAATCATTAACAATCGAATAACTTGTTCAACAACTATGACCTGAGTTGCGATAAGACACAAGATGCTACGCCGCAGACTCCCCCTTCACTTGCTCGCCGCGTTCTGGCAATCTGGCCGCCTTGCGACTTCGCAGATTCATCAATAAGGCCACGCCGAATGAAACAGATTACCCGCGACGATATGCACCAACAAAGCGCCGCCGCCGCACAGTCACCTCGCCTGCGTGCGCATCGCAATTTCCACCCGCAGCTGAGCGACCCCGTACAACGGCTGGCCATCGCCATGGAGCCAGGAACCTACGTACGCCCGCACCGCCATCCGCATACCTTTGAACTGCTGCTGCCACTGAGCGGACGGTTCGTGGTGCTTAATTTTGATGACCAGGGTACGGTGACTGAGCGCGCGGTGCTGGGCGAATCCTGTACGGTGCTGGAAATGGCGCCCGGCACCTGGCATGCGGTGCTGTCGCTGGATAACGGTGGGATCATTTTTGAAGTCAAACAAGGGGCTTATCAGCCCGTCGCCGAAGAAGACTACGCGCCATGGGCTCCGGCGGAAGGAGAAGCCGGTACGGCAGAGCTGATGGCGTGGTATGCGCAGGCGCAAATTGGCGATCGCCGCGCGGCGAGCTAACCGTCGGCAAAAAAAGCCCGCGAGCGCTCGCGGGCTAATCATTCAGTCAACCTCGTTCAGCGCAGACCCAGATGTTCTCTATTTCTTTGCTGAATATACTCTTCCGTAGCGGCCAAGCCATTAATGCGGCCAAACGCAGCCAGTAGATAGACCACCGCCGATTGCTGTAACGTCATTTTGTCCCGCTCGTCTACCACACCGCTCGCCAGGCTCCACGTGCTGGCCGCCTGCTGGCAAAGCGTGCTGACGGACTCCGGAGACAAATATTTTCGTTCATCAATCTCTTGTAATAACCTGCGAAATGCCGCGTCACGCTGGGCCTCCTCGCCGTGGTCGAAAATGATATCCATAATAGCATCCATCATGATGCGCAACTCTTCAGCGTAAATAGTCATAGCGTTCTCGATACGGCAGCACAGTCAACCTTTATAGAAACCGGCGAAGTGGTTTCAATGGTGGTGGGGCCATTGAGAGTGATGGTAGCGACCTCATTAGCATTATTTACCGGAGCGTTCGCACGCCCCCTATTCCTGCTGCTTTGATATTGGTCTGATGGTTTACCATCACGTTATTATCTCTGCCGGCACGTTCCCGACCAGGGTTAATACCATCGGCTAACCAGCCTGAAGTATTAACGCTCAGATCGTTAAATTTATCGTTTTCGCCAATCAAATACAGACTCCCGTTTTTCAGCCCACCTGAAGCTCCCCCTGTCGCCCTGGTGGTAATAATTGCCTTATCGTACGTAGCGGGTAAAATCCTGACCGTTACCGTTTACAGAGTCGTAGTAATAAACTGTATAGTTCGCATTGAACGTATTCTCTTGCACGGGGCAGCAAACGCTAAAATCCGGCAACATGCGTATTCAACCGCTTTATGTATTAATATTTAACTGTAGGCCCTTCTCACGGCAAAGTGATAACAATGAAAAGGGCCATCAATCAGTTTAAAATCGCTTATAACGAATGTGAGAATCGGAAAAGGGTATTGATATCGGCCCCCATTTTCTTTTCCGCACGGCGCTTTGCAGCATAGATAGTACGAATATCGACATTGAGTTCATCAGCCAGTTGCAGACAACCGTCTCCGGAAATCAATGCGCTTAAGACAGCAAACTCCAGTTCAGAGAGTGACTCTCCGCCAAAGAAGGCGTCGCGCTGATAGATAAATCTCTTTTTTAACTTTTCACAAGCCAGCGTCAGCCGATCTTGCTGATAGATAACAAGAAAAATATCTTTAGAATGCTTAAACCAGTAATTAGCCAATGGTTTAAGGTATTTATCACAAACGATAACAATTTTTAATTTCGTTTCAATTAAATAATCTATCCAACGTTCGTTAGTAAAAAAACGCAAATGGCTGATAGAAAAATCGACAAAAATACAGCCTAAATATAGATTATTATAATTTTGTTTGAGGAGCCCCTCCATAATCCCCAGAGAAAAATAGCCACTCCCTTCTGGCCAGGTACAAAAACAATAGTCCTGGCAAAACGAAACGCGCAGTGAGGCATTTGGTTTTAATTCACATTGAGAAGGGCAACTCATACAGTTGATTCTTCCGTAATCATAAATTAGTGACTTCATTGTCCCCCTCCTTATCCATGATCGAATAATTTCACTGCCATAAAATGATGTCAATATTCTTTTGGAGGCCCAATAACTCTATTGGCCGGATTAAAACAATATTCTTACAAGCCATCCAAAGGGTGGAAAAACAACCATGCGGAAATAAAGAGGAAAAACAGCGGAAGAATAACTTCCGGCGGAAACAATGAGAAAACTGCAAATGTAAATCAGATAATTACAATAAAAAGAATGAGTCATGTGACTAATCACAATGAAGACTATTCAAAATAAAATAATTTACTTCCATTACTTTGCGGATTTGTTTTTTGGGGGAGGTAATACTTTTGACTTAAAAAGGTCTTAAGGCCATCGAAAAGGATGATACTAATAATCATACAAAAAGCTGAAGATGTATATCAAGAAAAGCTTTTACGGATATATAAATAGAAAGTGGGGGCACCGTAGCGCCCCATTATGGAGAGTTACAGCCCTTCGGCGATGATTCTCGCCGCTGAAGCCAGCACATCGCGGCGGCTCTCTGCGTTCTGTTGCGGCTGGGTAAAATAGGTCACCAGAACCAGCGGCGCACGACCCTGCGGCCAGATCACCGCAATATCATTGGTGGTGCCGTAGTCGCCGCTGCCGGTCTTATCACCCACAGTCCAAGACGTCGGTAAGCCGGCCCGAATGCTGGCTGCGCCGGTCGTATTGCCTTTGAGCCACGTCACCAACTGCGCCCGCTGGGTTTCGCCCAGCGCATGACCCAGCGTAAGCTGACGCAACGTCTGTGCCATCGCCCGCGGCGTGGTGGTGTCTCTCGGGTCGCCGGGAATGGCGGTATTCAGCGTAGGTTCAGTGCGATAAAGACGAAACGTCTCATCGCCGATCTCGCGGGCAAAAGCCGTCACGCCTCCCGGGCCACCGAGCTGGGCAATCAATTTGTTCATGGCGGTATTGTCGCTGTACTGCAACGCGGCCGCGCTCAGCTCTGCCAGCGTCATTGTGCCGTTGACGTGTTTTTCGGCAATCGGATTGTAGTTAACCAGATCGGCAGGCTTGATCTCGACAGGCTGATTAAGCAGCTGCTTTTGCGTTTCACTCTGCTTAAGCACCGCCGCGGCCGCCATAACTTTACTGGTACTGCACATTGGAAAGCGTTCATCACCGCGATAAAGCACCTGCGTATTATCTTCGGTATCGATGAGCGCGACGCCCAGCCGCCCTCCGCTGCTTTTCTCCAGCGCCGCCAGCTTTTGCTGCACCGCACTCGTCTGCGCATAAAGCGGCGCGCTGCCCAGCAGCAGCGGAATGCACGCCGCCGCCGCGAACATCATCCGTTGCATTCCCTTTGTCACCATCTCAAACTCCCAATACGGTCAATCCGTGTTACATCAGTATTCATTAAAAGGTCGAACTGAAAAGCAAAACGCCGCGATTTTTCTGTCGCGCCTCGCCGTGAATCACTCGGGCACGCGAGATGACAGCTAAAACGACAAGCGCAGGATGATAACCCACCGTTAAGGAAACAGCAGAAACGTATTTTCGGATTATCGGATTATCGGATTATCGGATTATCGGATTATCGGATTATCGCCAGAAAAATAGACGTAAAATCAATGGGGTTAAAGACCCAAAAGACGCGTCGCCAGAACGAAATTTATTACCGTATGAAATTAAAGTGTCGTCGAATCACGACAGTCGTAAATAACTAAAAATTAATAAAAAAATCCCTCTTGTTTCCCTCATTTTTTAGGCGTACATTAGCGCCATCTGGAGCACAACAGCACAGAATTCTGAGGTGATGCCAACCGCGAAAGACGTCCGTTTTTTTCGTCGGTTGTTACCAACTCGCAGTAACACCACCGTTCATGAATGCGTAGAAACCGAATACGCGGAGAGATGAGTCGTGAAATATTTCTTTATGGGCATTTCCTTTATGGTCATCGTTTTTGCCGGTACATTTGCCCTGATGATCTAGCTAATAAAAATGCAAAAAAAAACAGGAGCCATTCGGCTCCTGTTTGCATTTCTACGCACGGGAAATTACCCGGCAGACTTATGCTCTGACGGCAGCAGGCCGTCGGCGCGGAACATGGCTTTAATCCCACGAACGGCCTGTCGAATACGGTCGCGATTCTCTATCAAGGCAAAGCGCACGTGAGTGTCACCGTAGTCGCCAAAACCGATACCCGGCGAAACGCACACTTTGGCCTCTTGCAGCAGCTTCTTCGCAAACTCCAGCGATCCCATCGCCGCATACTGATCGGGAATTTTAGCCCAAACGTACATCGACGCCTTCGGCATCTCCACCATCCAGCCCGCTTCATGTAGCCCTTTCACCAGCACGTCACGGCGACGCTTATACTGTGCGGCAATATCGCGCACGCACTGCTGCTCCCCTTCTAACGCGGCAATTGCCGCCACCTGCAGCGGGGTAAAGGTACCGTAGTCGTGATAGCTCTTAATCCGCGCCAGCGCGTTGACCAGCGTTTTATTACCCACCATAAAGCCGATGCGCCAGCCCGCCATGTTATAGCTTTTCGACAGCGTAAAGAACTCGACCGCAACGTCGCGTGCGCCCGGTACCTGCATGATTGACGGTGCCTTCCAGCCGTCGTAAACGATATCAGCGTAGGCCAGGTCGTGAACGACCAGCACATCGTAACGCTTCGCCAGCGCCACAACCTTCTCAAAAAACTCGAGCTCAACGCACTGGGCGGTAGGATTGGACGGGAAGCCCAGGATCATCATCTTTGGCTTCGGATAGCTTTCACGAATTGCGCGCTCAAGCTCGTTGAAAAAGTCGACGCCTTCCACCAGCGGCACGGAGCGCACCTGAGCGCCGGCGATCACCGCGCCGTAAATATGAATCGGGTAGCTGGGATTCGGGACCAGAACCGTATCGCCATGATCGAGGGTTGCCAGCATCAGGTGCGCCAGCCCCTCTTTTGAACCAATGGTGACGATCGCTTCACTTTCCGGGTCAATCTCCACGTCATAGCGTTCCTGGTACCAGCGTGAAATAGCGCGACGCAGGCGCGGGATGCCGCGTGAAGTGGAATAGCCGTGCGTATCAGGGCGCTGGGCCACGGTGCACAGCTTTTCGACAATGTGCGGCGGCGTGGCGCCGTCCGGGTTCCCCATGCTGAAATCGATAATATCTTCGCCGCGCCGACGCGCAGCCATCTTCAGTTCAGCGGTAATGTTAAAAACGTACGGGGGTAAGCGATCGATACGCGTGAAACGGCGTTCAGGACTGGATTCAGCCATAGGTTCCTCAGGATTACGTTAGCGCCCGAACCGTTCGAGCGACGCTGCCACCGATGTGGCATGAACAGAAAATAACCTGAATAAAATGGCCCTGTCGAGGGGGTAAGTAAAAAAATGTTACGCGATATAAAAGGGGAACGCTTTGAAACAGAATACTTTCAATCGCGGCGGGCATAGCTCAAAACAGAACAAAATAATAACAATATGTTTTCCATTGTTTTTCTTTTCTCGCTCGTAACGCAGGCAAAATTTCGCGATCTCTTCTCGTTGAATGCCTTTGTCTATCAATCCCCTTTTAAAATTAAGGTTTATCCCTATTCTGCGTACCGCTGGTCATCTGCCGCCGGGTTACTTATCATAAGATTTTACTGAAATCATTCGGCGCCCCCATGCACGAAATATTCGATATGCTGCTCGCGGTCTACGATCGGGCCGCGTTAATGCTGATTTGCCTTTTTTTCCTGATCCGCATCCGTCTGTTCCGCGAACTGCTGCACAAAACCGCCCACACGCCGAAAGAGCTGCTGGCGGTCACGGTCATTTTCTCGCTGTTCGCTATTTTCAGCACCTGGTCCGGCGTGCCGGTGGAGGGCTCGCTGGTTAACGTGCGCATCATCGCGGTCATGTCGGGCGGGATCCTTTTCGGCCCGTGGGTTGGCGCTATCGTGGGGGTGATTGCCGGGATCCACCGCTACATGATTGACGCCGGCGGCGTCACCGCCGTGCCGTGTTTTATCACCAGTATTATTGCCGGGATCCTGTCGGGGCTGATTAACCGCCGGGTGCCAAAAGAGCTGCACTGGAAGGTGGGGATTCTGGGCGGTATGCTGTGCGAAACGCTGACCATGATTCTGGTTATCGTATGGGCTCCGAGCATCGCGCTCGGCGTCGATATTGTGTCGAAAATCGGCATTCCGATGATCGCCGGCAGCGTCTGTATCGGCTTTATCGTCCTGCTGGTGCAGAGCGTTGAGGGTGAAAAAGAAGCCAGCGCCGCACGCCAGGCCAAGCTAGCGCTGGATATTGCGAACAAAACGCTGCCGCTGTTTCGCCAGATCAACAGCGATACCCTGCGACAGATTTGCGACATCATTCGCCAGGATATCCACGCCGATGCGGTGGCCATCACCAATACCGAACGGGTGCTGGCCTACGTGGGCGTGGGGGAAGATAACTACCACAACAACGACGACTCCATCAGCCCGACCACCCGCCAGGCGATTAACAGCGGTGAAATCGTGATTAAAAACAACGATGAAGCCTACCGCACGCCGGAAATTCACTCGATGCTGGTGATTCCGCTATCGGAGAAAGGCGTCATCACCGGGACGCTCAAAATCTACTACTGCCACGCGCACCAGATCACTTCGTCGTTACAGGAGATGGCCATCGGCCTGTCGCAAATTATTTCCACCCAGCTTGAAGTGTCGCGCGCCGAGCAGCTGCGCGAAATGGCAAATAAGGCAGAGCTGCGCGCGCTGCAAAGCAAGATTAATCCTCATTTCCTGTTTAACGCGCTGAACGCCATTTCGTCATCTATCCGCCTCAATCCGGACACCGCAAGGCAGCTGATTTTTAATCTGTCGCGCTATCTGCGCTATAACATTGAATTAAAAGACGATGAGCAGATTGATATTCGCCGCGAGCTGTACCAGATAAAGGACTATATCGCCATTGAGCAGGCCCGCTTCGGCGATAAGCTGACGGTTATCTACGATATTGACGACGAAGTGAACTGTCTGATCCCCAGTCTGCTGATCCAGCCGCTGGTGGAAAATGCCATCGTACACGGTATCCAGCGCAGCAAAGGCAAAGGCGTCGTGACTATCAGCATCACCGAGTCCGGCAACCGCGTGCGTATCAGCGTGCGTGATACCGGCCCGGGTATTGACCCGATGGTCGTGGCGCGCGTGGAAGCCAACGAAATGCCGGGCAACAAAATCGGCCTGCTTAACGTCCATCACCGGGTCAAGCTGCTGTACGGCGAAGGGCTGCACATTCGCCGCCTCGACCCGGGAACAGAAATTGCGTTCTATATTCCTAACCAGCGCACGCCCGTCCCGGCGGCCGCCACATTACTGCCCTAACGCGGAGGACATATGAAAGTCATCATTGTGGAAGATGAATTCCTGGCGCAACAGGAGCTGACCTGGCTGATTCAACAGCACAGCCAGATGGAGATAGTCGGGACCTTTGACGACGGCCTGGACGTGCTGAAGTTCTTGCAGCACAACAAAGTGGACGCCATTTTTCTCGACATCAACATTCCCTCTCTGGACGGCGTGCTGCTGGCGCAGAACATCAACCAGTTTGCCCACAAGCCGTTTATTGTGTTTATTACCGCGTGGAAGGAACACGCGGTAGAGGCCTTCGAGCTGGAGGCATTCGACTATATTCTCAAACCGTATCAGGAGTCGCGCATCGTTAGCATGCTGCAAAAGCTGGAATCGGCCTGGCAGCAGCAGGCGGGCAGCAGTCTCAACACCGGCAGCGCGGCGCGCGAAAATGACACCATCAACCTGATTAAAGATGAGCGCATCATCGTGACGCCGATTAACGATATTTATTACGCCGAAGCGCACGAGAAAATGACCTTTGTCTACACCAAGCGCGAGTCATACGTGATGCCGATGAACATCACCGAATTTTGCAGCAAGTTGCCGGGCAGCCATTTCTTTCGCTGCCACCGCTCATTCTGCGTGAATCTGAATAAAATTCGCGAAATAGAGCCGTGGTTTAATAACACCTACATTCTGCGCCTGCGCGATCTGGAGTTCCAGGTGCCGGTCAGCCGCAGCAAGGTGAAAGAGTTCCGGCAGATAATGCATCTGTAGTGCCCAGGTTGCCGCTAAAGCAGGGGTAGGCGCGTCAAAAATTCAGGAGCGAACGAATGAAAATCTCACTTAAACTTGAGGATGGCAGCACGCAGGCACTGGATGTCGCCACCGTGACGATAACCCTCAGCAACGGCGAAACGTTGGAAATCAGCGCCGAAAATAGCCGACGCCCGGCGCATCTTTGCGAGGGGATTACCGTCTGGGGAGGAAAAATGCCAACAGAGCAGGATTCGCTTGAGGAGCTGAAAGCATCAACGCGCGCGCTGGGTATTTACCCGCTGGCCGCCAACACGCTGCACCTGTTTCCGCTCAAAAAATAGCGCCGGCTGGCGCACGCGTATCACCCCGCGTGCGCCGCACGGCGGCGGGATTACAGCACCTGGCCCAGGGTCTGGCGCAGATGCGCGCCGGAACCCAGCAGGCCCGGATTATCATGCACAATCAGGTATACCGGGATCGGATGCACATAATCTTTGAAACGACCTTTGTCCTCAAACCCGCCGCGGAAACCGGAGGCTTTAAAGAACTCCAGGAAACGCGGCACGATACCGCCCGCGATGTATACGCCGCCAAAGGTGCCCAGCGTTAACGCCAGGTTACCGCCGAAGCGCCCCATGATGACGCAGAACAGCGACAGCGCGCGACGGCAGTCGGTGCAGCTATCGGCGAGCGCGCGTTCGGTAATGTCTTTCGGCTGATAGTTTTCCGGCAGTCGGTTATCAGACTTCACGATGGCCCGGTACAGATTCACCAGCCCCGGTCCAGAGAGCACGCGCTCGGCGGAGACGTGGCCAATTTCTTCGCGCAGCACTTCGAGGATAATCCCCTCTTCTTCGCTGTTTGGCGAAAAATCAACGTGCCCACCTTCACCCGGCAGGCTCACCCAGCGCTTATCGACATGCACCAGATGCGCAACGCCAAGCCCGGTGCCCGCGCCGTACACGGCAATAGGCTTACCTTCTACCGGCTCGCTGCCGCCGAACTGGATCAGATGCTCTTTTTTCAGCATCGGGATTGCCATCGACACTGCGGTGAAATCATTGATGATTTCCAGATGCGCAAACCCGAGGTTCTTTTTCATCTCGGCGATAGAGAATTGCCAGGTATGGTTGGTCATCGCCACCCAGTCACCGGTGATAGGGCAGGCAATCGCGATACAGCCGTCTTCGACCGACACGTTATGCTCGTCGAGATAGACGCGGACAACGGCTTCCAGGCTGGGGTAATCCAGGCCGGAATAGGTCTTCGCCTGAGAAATCTCTCCGCTGGCAACATCGCACAATGCCAGACGCGCATTGGTGCCCCCCACATCCCCCACTAAAGCAAACTTTGTCATTCCGTTACGGCTCCGCTAAAGTCAGAATAAATCTTTGCCACACTGTAAATTCAAGGCGCGTTAACAACAACGACGTTTGCGTGAGCGCCCCTGGATTATCGATCCAGGTCACATTTTTTGCGTATTTTTTAGCAGGTATAGAACGGGATAATCTGTAGGGCCGTATCGTTTCAGCCTCATTTACACTGAACGTCAACGGCGGACAATGCAAAGTCGTCCCAGCATTTAGCCAAAAGGATATAAACATGCTCCACCCGCGAGCCCGAACGATGTTGCTGCTCTCCATCCCTGCGGTCTTGATTGGCATCGCCTCCAGCCTGATTCTGATAGTGGTGATGAAAATCGCTGCACTGCTCCAGCAGGTGCTGTGGAGCAGCCTGCCCACCGCCTTCGGCATGGACATAACCTCGCCGCTATGGATTATCCTGATGCTAACGCTCACCGGCGTCGCCGTGGGGCTGGTCATTCGCTATAGTCCGGGCCATGCCGGTCCGGATCCGGCCTGCGAGCCGCTGATCGGCGCTGCCGTACCCGCAGCGCACCTGCCCGGGCTGCTGATCGCCCTGATCCTCGGCCTGGCCGGCGGCGTGAGCCTGGGGCCAGAGCATCCGATTATGTCAGTCAATATTGCGCTGGCCGTGACGCTGGGAGCGCGCTTTTTCCCACGGGTCAGCTCGCTCGACTGGACGATTCTCGCCGCCGCCGGAACCATCGGCGCGCTGTTCGGCACGCCGGTCGCCGCAGCTCTGATCTTCTCTCAGACCCTCACCAGCAGCAACGATGCTCCGCTATGGGATCGCCTTTTTGCCCCACTGCTGGCCGCGGCCGCCGGGGCATTGACCACCGGCCTGTTTTTCCAACCGCATTTTTCGCTCGCCATTGAGCACTATCAGACGATGCGCATCGTCGATATCTTCAGCGGCGCGATTGTCACCCTCTTTGCTATCGCCATCGGTATGGTCGCGGTCTGGTGTCTGCCGCATCTCCACGCCCTGATGCATCGCCTGAAGCATCCGGTGCTCATCCTCGGGGCGGGCGGTTTACTTTTGGGGGTCATTGGCACTCTCGGCGGCCCTATCACGTTGTTTAAAGGGCTGGATGAAATGCAGCGCCTGACGGGCGGGCTGGACTTTGACGCGGGCGACTACCTGCTGTTCGCCCTGTGTAAACTGGCTGCGCTGGTGGTGGCTGCCGCCTGTGGCTTCCGCGGCGGGCGTATCTTTCCGGCGGTCTTTGTTGCCGTCGCGCTGGGCTTGATGCTGCACGCGCACGTTGAAGCCGTACCGGCGGCCATTACCGTCTCGTGCGCCATTCTTGGGCTGGTGCTGGTAGTGACGCGCGATGCCTGGCTCAGCCTGTTTATGGCCGCCGTGGTGGTACCGGACACCACCCTGCTGCCGCTGCTGTGTATCGTGATGCTCCCCGCCTGGCTGCTGCTGGCGGGGAAACCCACAATGATGGTACCGCGCAGACGCAAAGATTAACGGCCGCTGTTGCGCGCTTCCAGCGCGTCGGTGACCGCTTTGAGCAGCGGCGGGATGTCCATTTTAGGCAGCATCACCTCCAGCAGCGTCAGCCTGTCGCCGTGTGCAGCGCGCGTCAGCGCATCATTTAGCTGCGTCACGTTGCTCACCTTCGCGCATTCGGCCTGGCAGTCGAGGTTAAGCGCCTGCGGCAGCTGGGTCCAGTTCCACAGGCTGATATCGTTATACCGCTGTTCCGGCCCGTGGATCGCCCGCTCGACGGTGTAGCCTTCGTTATTCAACAGCAGAATCAGCGGCCGCTGGTCGTCGCGCAGCATGGAGCTCAGCTCCTGGACGGTGAGCTGCGCCGCGCCGTCGCCCACCACCAGCACCACGCGCCTTTTCGGCCGCGCCGTTTGCGCGCCAAATGCGGCGGGCAGCGTAAACCCAATCGATCCCCACAGCGGCTGCACAATGACGCTAGCGCCCACCGGCAACGTCAGCGCAGCGATGCCAAAGGCCGCCGTTCCTTGGTCACCCAACAGAATATCGTGCGGCTGAAGGTGTTTTTGCAGCGTTTGCCAGAAACGGCGCTGGGTTAAGGCGCCGCTCTCCTGCGCCACGGGCGCTGATGCCCGCAACGGAGAGGTTTGCCATGGCACGAGCGTATCGCTCAACGTCATCAGCGCCTTCATCGCCGACAGCATCCCGATACCGCTAAACCAGCGCTGGCCCACTCGTGCGGCAAACGGCTGTATTTCAATCGATTTTTCGACTGCAATTCGGTGAGTAAACCCGGCGGTAATGGTGTCGGTAAAACAGGTGCCGATGCAAAGAATCGCCTCCGCATCCTCAATCGCTTCACGGGTCTGCGGCAGGCTTGCTCCGCCGCTATACGTTCCCACAAATCCCGGTTGCTGTTCGTTAAACAGCCCCTTCCCCATCAGCAACGTAGCGTGCGGAATCGGCCGCGCGGCCATCCACTGGTTGAGCATCGGCTGAAGCCCAAAGCGCAGCGCCAGCACATCCGCCAGTAACGAAACCCGCTGACGCCCTTCCAGCAGCTTGCGTGCGCAATCGACAAACGCGCTTAACTGCGCCGGATCCGGCTCCGCCACCGCCGCGCTGAGAGCGTTTACAGGACGCGATGTCGTCAGCGCGGCCACATCGGCAGGCAACAGCAGGTAACCCGGTCGACGCTGCTGAATGACGGCCTGCAGCACGCGGTCGATCTCCTGGCAAGCGTTGCGGGCAGTCAGTACGCCCTGCGCCACGGAAATCGGCGCACTCATCTGGCGGAAGTGGTCAAAATCGCCATCGCCCAGCGTATGGTGCAGGCACTCGCGGCGCTGCTGCGCACCGGTACAGGGTGCCCCCACGATATGCAGCAACGGCACATATTCGGCAAAGCTGCCCGCCACGCCGTTCAGCGCGCTGATTTCCCCTACGCCGTAGGTCGTGAGCAACGCACCGCAGCCCTGCATCCGCGCATAGCCATCGGCGGCGTAGGCGGCATTCAGTTCATTAGTACAGCCCACCCAGCGAAGGGTACGGTGGGCAATGACATGGTCGAGAAACTGGAGATTATAGTCCCCCGGAACGCCAAACAGGTGGTCGACGCCGCAGTCGGCAAGGCGGTCAAGCAGATAATCTGCCACGGTATAGGACGCTGTCATCGTACAACTCCTTCAGCCGGTGATTTCTTTTGAGTATTGAAGAAGTGTTAACCCTGTCCAGTATTGATAAGAAAGTCGTCTGGAAAGCAAATTTTACAGATTTCAGCAGTGTACGAGCTAATGGACATTCGCTAGTGTAAGCGTATACACAAACGGAAATTCCGGAGGACACAATGGTTTATCAGGCAAATCCCGCGCGTTATGAAACCATGACGTTTCAGCGCTGCGGTAACAGCGGCCTCAAGCTTCCCGCCGTTTCGCTGGGGCTGTGGCACAATTTCGGCGATGAAACGCGGGTAGAAAACAGCCGTCAGCTACTGCGCCACGCGTTCGATCTTGGCATCACCCATTTTGATCTCGCCAACAACTACGGGCCGCCTCCCGGCTCGGCAGAGAGCAACTTCGGCCGTATTCTGCGCGAAGACTTTCTCCCCTATCGCGATGAGCTGATTATTTCCAGCAAAGCGGGCTACACCATGTGGGAAGGCCCCTACGGTGATTGGGGCTCGCGTAAGTATCTGATTTCAAGCCTCGACCAGAGCCTTAAGCGGATGGGACTTGAGTATGTTGATATTTTCTATCACCACCGCCCGGACCCGGAGACGCCGCTTGTGGAAACCATGCGCGCGCTGGATCATCTCGTTCGCCAGGGGAAAGCGCTGTACGTTGGGCTTTCCAACTACCCAGCGGAACTTGCGCGTCAGGCCATTGCGATCCTGAACGATCTGGGCACGCCGTGCCTTATCCACCAGCCCAAATATTCCATGCTGGAACGCGGCGCGGAAAACGGGCTGCTGACGGTGCTGGAGCAAGAGGGCGTCGGTTGCATTGCGTTCTCACCGCTGGCCGGTGGACAGTTAACCGACCGCTATCTGCACGGCATCCCGGCTGATTCTCGTGCCGCCAGCGGCAGCGTATTCCTTAAGCCAGAACAGCTAACCGACAGCAAGCTCGACGCCGTGCGTCGCCTGAACGCACTGGCGGAAAAACGCGGGCAGAAACTGTCGCAGATGGCGCTGGCATGGGTGCTGCGCCAGCAGGCGGTGACCTCGGTATTGATTGGCGCGAGCAAGGTGGCGCAGCTGGAGGATGCAGTGAATATGCTGGCAAACCGCCATTTCAGCGCCGAAGAGTGCGCAGAAATTGACGCCATTTTGCACAGTATAAAATAACATCGATTTTAGCAAAAAATGCTCTCTCCTGGCGGTTTAAGAGTTAACCCAATAATTCTGGTGTTTACCGAATTGTAATATTGCGTTAACAGGCCTTTCTGGCCACGATCGTATAGGAGAGAAGTATGTTCAGGTCACTGATTCTGGCGGCAGTGTTGTTAGCATCGGCCCCGATGTTTGCTAATGCTGGTGAAATCACCCTGCTGCCATCCATAAAATTACAAATTGGCGATCGCGATAATTACGGTAACTACTGGGATGGCGGCCGCTGGCGCGATCGTGATTACTGGCATAAGCACTGGTATCGCCACGATAACGGCTGGCACCGCGGCTGGGACAACCGTAAAGCGTACGATCGCGGCTATCGTGACGGCTGGGGCGATCGCGATGACCGTCGCGGCCCGGGGCGCGGACATGGTCACGGCCATGGCCACGGGCACCGTTAATCTGGCAGCCAATCCATGATATCAATGCCGGCGCGGCCCTTCGAGCTGCGTCGGCTTCTCCTCCTCGTCATCGTTACCGTAATGAAATAAACGCCCTTCGGCTCTTTTATGGGCAAATCCTGCGCTTCTTATTTCTCAGCATTTGCCCTTGAGCAAAAAAATCCTGCCAGTATCTTATCGTCAAGATATTTCACGTCAGGATTAACATCATGAATGCTAATTTTAAAAATGAAATTCAGACATTCGGTCGTTCACTTCTGTTACCTATCGCCGTACTCGCGCCCGTTGGAATGATCATGGGAATTAGTTCGGCGCTTGGCCAGAGCTATATGATCGAGAAACTGCCCTTCTTAGGTAATGATATTTTCAAGGCCGTTTTATCCTCGCTGGGTTTAATCAGCAGCGTCGTTTTTAATAATATCCCATTATTATTTGCGATGGGCGTGGCCTACGGCATGTCAAAAAAAGAAAAGGGAATTGCAGTATTTGCCTCGGTGGTCGCTTATCTGACCCTGCTTATTGCCATGCACGTGCATCTGAAGCTGGCGGGGACGCTGGCGAAAAGCGATCTTTCGTTAGTCGGACAGGGGATGGTGCTGGGAGTACAAACGCTGAAGATCGAAGCGCTGGGCGGCATTATCGCCGGTTTGCTGGCGGCAAAAATTACCGACCGCTTCTACCGTCTGCAGCTTCCGCTCGCGTTTGCCTTCTTCAGCGGTAAAAAATCGGTGGCTATCCTGGCGATCGCCTTCGCGATCCCGGTCGGTCTGATCATTCCGTTTATCTGGGATCTGTTTACCGCAGGTATGCGCGCCGTATCGACCATCATGATGGCCCCGGATATTGGCGCAGGCATCTACATGACGCTAAACCGCCTGCTGATTCCGTTCGGTCTGCATCATGTGCTGAGCTCGACGGTGCGCTTCACCGCGGCCGGTGGCACTTATCTGATTGACGGTCAAACCTACGTTGGCATTTTGCCCGCGATGAATAAGATCCTCTTTGAGCTTGGGCCATCGCATCCAGCCTGGAAAGAGTACATGCCCACCCTCACCAGCTATCTCGCCTCCTCCCAGATGCTGACCACGCTATTCCGCGTGCCGGCTATTGGCCTGGCGATGTATCACATGGCTTATTTTAAGAATAAGAAATTTGCCAAAGGGATGATTCTGACGGTTGTGCTCACGGCCATGCTTGGAAATATCACCGAGCCGCTGGAATTCTCCTTCCTGTTTATTGCACCAAAGCTGTTTATTGTCTATGCGGTGCTGTGCGGTCTACTCACTATTCCGCTGCAAATGCTGGACGTTTCCATCGGCTATATTCGCGGTACCATTTTTGACTTTGGCATTTTCGGCCTGATGTACGAGAACACACATTGGGTTAGTTTAATTCTCCTGGGCATTGTGAACTTCGTTGTCTTTTATTTCGTGTTCCGCTTTGCGATTAGTAAGTTTGATATTAAAACGCCGGGACGCGAAAGTGAAATTGCTGACAGCACCCTGCTGAATAATAAGGAATACGATAAGGTCGCCGCCATGGTCATTGATGGACTCGGCGGGCGGGACAATATCAAGCGCGTCGAAAACTGCGTTTCTCGTCTGCGTATCGATTTGCAGGATCAAAAGAAAATCAACATGGACGTGCTCAAAGAATCCGGTTCTCTGGGGACCTTTATCCCCTCAAGTAACCATGTCCATGTGGTCTTTGGCCCACACGTTGAATTTGTTCGCAATGCGGTCGACGACCGTCTTGTCGGCGCCAAATAAGCAACCAGGAGGCGAAAATGCGCGCACTGTATGACTCCAAAAGTAAAACGATTGATGACCGTGGAATGAAAACCCTGCTCGGCCAGCAGGCGCGGGTGCAGTCCTGGCTGGACGTCGAAGCCGCGCTGGCGCTGGCGCAGGCCGAGCATGGAATGATTCCCGCCCAGGCGGCGGAGAATATTGCCGCAAACTGTCGTGTCGAGAATATCGACCTGGTCGAAATGGAGCGCCTGCTGCGCGAAATTGGCCACGGCTTCGTGCCGGTGATTAAAGTGCTCGTCAAAGCCTGCGACAGCGAAAGCGGTAAGTATGTCCATTACGGCGTGACCACGCAGAATATTCAGCAAACCGCCCAGCTGTATCTGGCGAAGCAATTTAATGCCGTGCTGCAATGCTTTCTCAACGATATTCTGCACAACCTGGCCAGCATGGCCCGCGAACATCACGCCACGCTGATGGCCGGGCGCACCCATGGAAAGCACGCACTGCCCATCACCTGGGGATACAAGGCCGCCGTGTGGATTGACGAGCTGCTGAGCGCGCGGGAGCGGATGCAGGAGGCCGAAAAACGCGTCTTTACCGTGATGATGGGCGGCGCCGTTGGCGCTTTCCATGCGACGGGCGAAACCGGCCGCCGGGTGCAGGAAAGCGTTGCACAAAAGCTCGGAATGCGGGCCATGGCAATCCCTTCTCGCAACTCACGCGTGTATCGCACCGAGTACATCAGCAATCTTTGCCTGCTCGCCACGACCCTGCACAAAATTGCCGAAGAGGTTTATCAGACCTCCAGCGAAGAGTTTGGTGAAGTGTCTGAAGCCTTCACCAAAGGCACCGTGGGCAGCAGCACGATGCCGCAGAAGGTTAATCCGAAGCTGGCAAAAGGGATCATCGCCAACGCGCAAAAGCTCTACTCCGTGCATACCTCCTGCCTGTACGTCAGCCCGCGGCCGTTTGAAGCGGACAGTTCGGCCTATTTTATTTTCGACGGAAATATTCAGGAGAGCATGGAATGCATCGCCGAGATAGTAATGCGCGCCGAAGAGCTCACCCGAACGCTGGTCATCAACGCCGATCGTATGCAACAGAACGTACAGCTGACGCACGGCCTGATTAACAGCGAAAAAATCATGATGCATCTGGTCGAAAAGCTGGGTAAAGACGCCGCTCACGAACGCGTATACCAGTTGGCGATGCGCAGCACGCATGAAGGTATCCCCTACGGTGAAGTCCTGCGTCACGATCCGGTCATTCGTCAGAACTTCAGCGATGCGGAGATCGATGCGCTTATTGACCCCGCGCACTACATTGGGCTGTGCTCAGAGATGGCGCTTGAAACCGCCGCGCGCGTACTGGAGGCCAAAGGTGACTGACCCCCTGCTGTCGTTTGCCAGCGAACGCATCGTCACCCCGGATGGGATCCGCGCCGGCTATCTGCACGTCAGCGGCGGAAAAATTGTCGGTATGGATGACGTGCCGCGTGGAGACGTCATCGATTACCGTGACGCTATGCTGATGCCAGGCTTTGTCGATATTCACGTACACGGCTGGGGCCGAGGCTCCTTTGCCTGGAAAGGCGAGACTCGCTCGCTGCGCGCCATGAGCCAGGACCTGGTGCACGCGGGGGTGACCGCCTGGCTTGCCACATCCGCCACCCAGCCGGAAGACTTTTTGCTGACCAGCCTGGCCAACGCCGCGGCCTGGATAGCACAGGCAACGCCCGTTGACGGCGCGGAGGCGGTGGGCATCCACATGGAAGGCCCCTACATTAACCCTAAATTTATCGGTATGCAGCGTCTGGACTGCGTTCAGCCTCCGAGCATTGCCGGTTTTGAACGCTATCAGCAGGCGGCAGGCGGCCATGTGCGCCTGATGACGCTGGCGCCTGAATTGCCCGGAGCGCTGGATCTGATTCGCCATTTGCACCAGGCCGGTGTCACCATCTCAGCAGGCCACACCGACGCGACTTTTGACGAAATTGGCCTGGCCATCGACGCGGGGCTGAATCATTTTACCCATGCATTCAGCGCCATGCGTGGGTTACACCACCGTGAGCCCGGCGTGGTCGGCGCGCTGATGTATTACGAAGACACCTTTGCCGAAGTTGCCAAGCAGAGCGGTATTACCCTACGTCCGGAGGTGTTCGATATTCTCTACCGGCTGAAAAAGGATCGTCGGCTGGTCATGATGAGTGACTGTCTGGGCTACGTCGATTTTCCGGAAGGCTTCGAGTTTCACCACTATTTACGCCAGGAAACCTTTCGCATCCGCCAGCACGCGCTGGAGATCACCAACGGCCACGGCTGTACGCGCACGATTCATGCCGAGGACTGGCCGGCCGTTTGTACGCTGGAGATGAGTTTCCTTGATTCGGTGAAGAACGTGGTCAAACGACTGGAGCACGGCTGGGTATCAGCGGCACAGGTTGCCTGCCTCAACCCGGCAATCCTGGCCGGCGTAGCCGACAGAAAGGGCAGCCTTAGCGTCGGTAAGGATGCCGATATTCTGGTGCTGGATGCCGAGGAAACGCTGCGTGAAGTGTGGTGCCGGGGCGTTCGTCAGCCGCAGGTTAAATAAATACATCACCGTACTGTTGCTCGAGAAAGCGCTTCAAAGCCTGCGGGCTCATTCCCTGTACCTGCTGCACGAACGCGTCAGCAGGTATTTTTTTGCGTGCCGGGCTTAATCCCTGCTCACGCAACAGCTGGAAATCATCCTGCGTCAGGTAGAAATTCACTTTCACATACGCCAGCTGAGCATGACGCAAATGGCTGGCAATTTTATTGGTAAACGCAATCAGCAGGTCGAACGGCTGCTGCTGCAGTTGAGCAAGTTCATTGATATTGACGCAGCCGAGAATATCAATGTGAAACCGGGAAAGCAGCACTTCTTTGAAATAGCCGACTTTGCTTTCCGAGGAGTTAGTCACAATGATCACCCGCTTTTTAGCGTCACTAACGACCCGATTCTTTAACTCATGTTTTTTAATGATCAGGACCAGCGTCGCCAGATGAATCGGTGAGAATGACGTCTGCCAGCCGCGCTCAATCTTCTCCAGCGACCGCTGCACGAGGTGCCACAGATCAGGGTAACGACGCTGAACATCATGCAGTTTTTTATCATCAAACCAGAGGTGCAGTTTGTTCTGGATAATGGCCGCGTAGAGAAAATGGTAAATTTCTTCAAACCAGGCATCGTGGTTATATATCGCTGCGTTCAGCCCGCGAGACATGACTTCACAGGCCTGTTTCACATGAGGAATCAGCCGGGAGTCGTACAGCGTAAAGGGCCGCCAGGTAAAGGTTAGCGAGGCAATAAGCATATCCAGCGCGGTATTTTCATCGCGATCGACCAGCACTCCGTAGGCATAGGTCGTCAAAAAGGTGGTGGCTGAACTATCGGTCATGCGCAGCCCGCGCTTCATTCGCTGCAGCGCGAGGCTAAGGTAAACCAACAAATACTTTCGCCCGTTGTAGCCAAGCCGCGTCATCGGGCTGACCAGCCGCTCATAGTACTCAGCCGCCAGGGTAATTTCATGCGCGCAGCCGTGGAGAAATTGTTCAGCAATGGAGCGGTTGATCGGTTCGTTAGCCTGATGCGCGATCAGCCGGTTTCCCTCACCTATCTCAACGGTTTTGAGAATCGACATGCAGGCAGCCAGGCGCAGGCGAAATTCGTCGCCCACCAGCTGTGACCCTTTGCGCGGAATGCTCAGCAGCGTTAGCCCGCTCTCCTGTACCCGGCTGAGCATCAGCGGGTTATCGTTTTTCACCGTCCCTGCGCTAACGTTGAATTTTTTATAGTACTCGTTTTTATTGACGACATCGTTCAGACACAGCGCAACGAAAAGATCCTGGACTCGCTCCTCGCCGGTGGTGAGATAGCGGTTAAAACGTACGCGCTGTAAAAACTGAATATACTCGCTGTAACCAATACGGGTGGTAATGAATGGATTATCAAGGTGAATCTGAACCTCTTCCGGCAGCAGTTCATTCAGCTCTTTCATGGTGCGTTTGAGCGTGGAGAGGGTTTTGCCAAAGCGCAGCACCGCGCGATCGACCGCCAGCGGGCTGTTATCCTGCAGATATTTTAAAAAGGAGAGATCAAAAGAGTTCATTAGCGTTCGCTGCTGTTTGGCGCAAAGCCCAGCTTAGCGAAAAAACCGCTGGCAAACCGTGACCTGTAGCGGGTCACGGTAAGCGGAACGTTAATTAAACAGTGTGCCTATCAGCAGCCAGCCGTTGAGCGCCACCACGACGGCCACAATGGCCCAGCCAATGCGCTTAATCCAGCGGGTATTCACCAGTTCCCCCATCAGCTTGCCGTCGCTGGTAAAAATCAGCAGCGGCACCAGTGCCAGCGCAATACCGAAACTGAGCAGTACCTGACTCATCACCAGAATTCGCGTCGGGTCCAGCCCCATCAGGATGACGATAAACGAAGGTAACATGGTGATAGTCCGTCGGAACCACAGGGGGATGTGGAAGCGAATAAAGCCCTGCATGACAACCTGTCCGGCCAGCGTGCCCACGACCGTAGACGATAAGCCGGCGGCAATCAGGCTAAGACCAAAAATCGTTGCCGCCGCGTGACTCAGCAGGGGTTCCAGCGTTAAATAGGCCTGATCGAGATCGGTAATACCGGTATGCCCGTGGAAGTGGAACGCCGCCGCAGCGGTGGCCATCATCGCCAGATTGACGAAACCAGCGATGGTCATAGCGATGGCAACATCCCAGCGCGTGGCCTGGTAGCGCTCTTTGGCGGTGCCGCCGTGCAGATGCTGAGTCAGCGAGGAATGCAAATAAATCACGTGCGGCATGATGGTCGCCCCCAGCACGCCCGCCGCCAGGTAGACCGCCTCGCCGTTCGGCAGCGATGGCAGAATCATGCCTTTGGCCAGCGGCGCCAGCGCGGGCTGAGAGAAAATCAGCTCCACAATATACGCCGCTGCGACGAACAGCAGCAGACCACCAATCACTTTTTCCAGCGGTTTTTGCCCGCGACGCTGCAGCATCAGAATCAGGAAGGTGGCGATACCGGTCAATACCGCGCCTTGTAAAAGAGAAATGCCGAGGATCAGCTTAAAGCCGATCGCCGCGCCGATAAATTCGGCCAGATCGGTCGCCATGGCGATAATTTCCGCCTGTACCCAGTAAAACCACACGACCGGACGCGGATAATGGTCACGAATCTGCTCTGCGAGGTTTTTGCCGGTCGCAATGCCAAGCTTCGCTGACAGCACCTGAATCAGCATCGCCATCAGGTTTGCCCAGACCACCACCCACAGCAGCTGGTAGCCGAAGCTGGCGCCCGCCTGAATATTGGTCGCAAAATTACCCGGATCGATATAGCCGATCGCGGCAATAAATGCCGGCCCCATCAGCGCGAGTCGCATACGGCGCGCGGTGCGACAACGATTTGTTTCAATCCGACTGTTTGTCATTCTCTGCCTCAAAAACATAGCCTTTGCTATGTTTTAAGCTAACACAATGAGAATGATTATCAAGTTCATTTGGGAAGGTGATAATGATTACTCTGATAGCCGGAACCAATAGCCAGACTGGAGGTTAGGAAGGTTTGGTATACGCTTTACAAGAGAGTAGTACAACATGGAAACTTTTCATACATTTACTTAACATCACAAAAATGCATGGTTGATCACTAATTTTGAGTTTGCTCACAGGTTCTGAATATAGTGAGAGACAGATCTCGTTTTATTTAACTGTGTTACATAGAATGTGCACGAAAATTTAACCCGCCTCATGTTTGGAGCAAATATGGACCGCGTCTTGCATTTTATTCTCGCGCTCGTGGTGGTTGGGATTCTGGCCCTGCTGGTCAGTTCCAACCGCAAACAGATTCGCATTCGTTACGTTATCCAGCTACTGGTCATTGAAGTGCTGCTGGCATGGTTCTTCCTGAACTCCGATATCGGTCTGGGTTTTGTAAGAGGCTTCTCCGAGATGTTCGAAAAACTTCTCGGCTTTGCTAACGAAGGGACCAACTTCGTCTTTGGTAGCATGAACGACAAAGGTCTGGCGTTCTTCTTCCTGAAGGTCCTGTGCCCTATCGTCTTCATCTCCGCGCTGATCGGTATTCTGCAGCATATCCGCATCCTGCCGATTATCATTCGCGCCATTGGTACCGTGCTGTCTAAAGTCAACGGTATGGGCAAACTGGAGTCGTTCAACGCCGTCAGCTCTCTGATTCTGGGCCAGTCTGAAAACTTCATCGCCTATAAAGACATCCTGGGTAAAATGTCCCGCAACCGCATGTACACCATGGCGGCCACGGCGATGTCTACCGTTTCCATGTCTATCGTTGGCGCCTACATGACCATGCTGGAGCCGAAGTATGTTGTTGCGGCGCTGGTACTGAACATGTTCAGCACCTTTATCGTACTGTCGCTGATCAACCCGTACCGCGTGGATGCCAGCGAAGAAAACATTCAGATGTCCAACCTGCACGAAGGCCAGAGCTTCTTCGAAATGCTGGGTGAATACATTCTGGCAGGCTTCAAAGTTGCGATTATCGTTGCTGCTATGCTGATCGGCTTCATCGCCCTGATCGCCGCCCTGAACGCCCTGTTCGCGACCGTCACCGGTTGGTTCGGCTACAGCATCTCCTTCCAGGGTATTCTGGGCTACATCTTCTATCCGGTTGCCTGGATCATGGGTGTACCGGCTAGCGAATCCCTGCAGGTCGGCAGCATCATGGCCACCAAGCTGGTATCCAACGAATTCGTTGCGATGATGGATCTGCAGAAAATTGCCGCAGACCTTTCTCCGCGCGCGGTGGGCATCATCTCCGTCTTCCTGGTGTCCTTCGCCAACTTCTCTTCCATCGGTATCATTGCGGGTGCGATTAAAGGCCTGAACGAAGAGCAGGGCAACGTGGTGTCCCGCTTCGGCCTGAAGCTGGTTTACGGTTCTACGCTGGTGAGCGTGCTGTCTGCTTCTATCGCCGCGCTGGTGCTGTAACGCGACGCTTGAGCATCACAGGGCCTGTAACGTTGTTACAGGCCCTTTTTTTTGTTTTCAAGCTGCCACAGCGGGCGAGGTTTATCAATCAGGTACCCCTGCATGTAGTGCACGCCAAGGCGCGACAGCAGCGCTTGCTGCTCTTCTGTTTCCACATACTCTGCCACCACCGACAGATTGCGCACCTTCGCCAGCTCGCAAATAGAACGGATGATCATTGCGTCCATCGGGTTATTCAGAACATCACGCACGAAGCAGCCGTCAATCTTGATGATATCGGCTTCCAGACGCTTCAGGCGTTCATAGTTGGCGTAGCCGGTGCCGAAGTCATCAATCGCAATCAGGCAACCAAACTGGCGCAGCTGCTGGATGTTGGCCACGCTAACGTCAGAATTAGAGAAAGCCTGCTCTTCGGTAATCTCAATAATGATGCGCTTCACGTCGACGCGATAGCGGCGGAACAGCGCGATGATTTCAGCCGCGCTGCCCTTCTGCATAAGCGTGTAGGGCATCAAATTTACCGAGAAGCTCATTCCCGGAAGATCGTCGAGCGAGCTGAACAAATACTCGAGCACCTGCATATCGAAGCGCTTGCTGAGGTTGAACTGGGCCAGCACGGGAATAAACTTATCCGGCGTCACAACCCCGCTGGCGTCGACGAGACGGCTTAAAATTTCGTAATACCCTTCCCCCGACGGCTTTCTGATCGGCTGGGCGTAGAGGACAAAGCCGCCCCAGTCCAGCGCGTTTTTAACCCGATTCAACAACACCACCCGTTCGCTATTCTGATCGAAGGCTTCAACGTGGCCGTTATCCAGCTTCAGTATTTGGTTTCCCTCATCGGCCTGCTCCACCAGCCAGCTCAGCTGGCCCAGCAGATGGTGCAAGTTTTTATCCCGGGGATGCACCGGCGACCAGGAAATGGCGTACTCAAGGTTCAGCACCGCATTGTTCCAATGGATTTCCTTGTTACTCAGAAAATCAATCAGATGATTCAGTCGCGCTTTGGTATCCGGGCCGTTCAGCACCAGAAGCAGCTCATTGCCCGGCAGCTGGAACAGCTTTTCTTCATGGCATAAGAGCGGCTGTAAAACCTGAGTAATGCTGCGTTTGCACTGAATACGCATAGTCATGCCATAGTGGCGGCTGAGAAAATCCAGGTTGCCGATATGCAAGCAACAGATGCTGACGGAACCCGCTCGCGGTTTCATCATGTATTCTTCCAGCGCGCGCAGGTTCGGCAGGCCGGTTATCGGATCCTGCATGGCCTGAGCCTGCCACATTGACTGCAGCCTCTGGCTGCGGTGGTATACCTGTAGCAGATAGAGCAGACATACCGTAAAGGAGATCAGCGATGAGAGTATGAAGGCCAGAGAGTACTGGGTCTGTATGCCGTGAAGGAAGTTTTTGTTGTACATCACCAACAGGAAGGCGGACACCGTCCAGGTCAACACAACCAGGGGATAGGCCAACTGGCTGATGCCAAAAGAGAAAAAGATAAATATGGCCGGTACCAGATAACCCGCAAAATAATAGTCGCCGAACGGCGCACACAGGAATACCAACATTCCGACCAGGCTAATAAACCAGCAAGTAATAAATATCCTATTCCTGAGATCGGTATAGCAAACAATATTCCTGCGCCAGAATGATCTGGCATAGCGCGGGTTGAGGCACATTCTGAATGGATAATAAAAAAGGCGTGTAAAAATCAGCGATGCGCAAACCAGCCCTTGTATATCAACGATAGTATAAATAACTGATGTTATATTAAAATAACTGTACATTAATTCCGGGATAAAAATTATCTCGCCGGTAACATACATCAAAATCTTGGCCATTATCGGGGCAGAAAAGCCTAACAAAAATACATTCAAGCCGATGTTTTTTATAGGAATTCCATGTCTCCACCGACGACCTAGAGAATAGCGTAAAATAAGGCAACAAAGGCAAACTGCGGCCAACTGACAGAATAGCAATGTTAATGAATAAAAAGGGGATAAATGCAGTTGCCAATAGTTAGTAACGGTAAAGCCAAGCGCTAGTGGCGCAATAGCATGGCGACCAAAAAGCATAATCAGGGCAATCATTACGCCTAGTGGTAGCCAGGCCAGATATACAGAATGCCCGTCATAAAATGCGGTTGGGGAGATATATCTGGATAATGGAATAGCCACCAGGCTCATTATCAGAGCCAGGCAGAATTTCCTAAGTGGGGTACTCCTGATGACCGTCATGCGTATCTGCCGATATCCTTTATCGTACGTAGTTTGACTCTTTGAATATTAGGGGCGCGAATTTATTGGCGCAAGCGTAAGCGATGAAATCCTGATCTGTACCGGTCTTTTAAAAGAGGAACGCTGTATTTTTGTACATACAGGAGATAAAAAAAACCCTCGCCATCAGGCGAGGGTTTCAAATTTTGGTGGAGCTAAGCGGGATCGAACCGCTGACCTCTTGCATGCCATGCAAGCGCTCTCCCAGCTGAGCTATAGCCCCACAATGCCTTTACGTTCCAAAACCTGATGGGAGCAGGATTTGGTGGAGCTAAGCGGGATCGAACCGCTGACCTCTTGCATGCCATGCAAGCGCTC